>CAZXTZ010000107.1:251-9700 GCA_964643645.1 uncultured Geobacteraceae bacterium | reverse complement strand
GAATGATGCAATATTTAAAACACGCGTCCTCTGACCTGTTCTGATGACGCTCTAATACTCCAAGGGGTATGGATATATGAATAATGTTCTTATTACCGGCGGCGCCGGGTATCTCGGCTCTATTCTAACGGAGCATCTGCTTGCTGAAGGGCACCGTGTGACGGTGCTGGATAATCTGATGTACGGCGAGCAAAACCTTTTCCATCTGTGCGCCAATCCTGCTTTTGATTTTGTGTTTGGCGATGCCCGTAACGAACAACTCGTTGCTTCCCTTGTGGCAAAAGCCGATGTTATCATTCCGCTTGCTGCGATAGTCGGCGCTCCATGCTGCGACCTTGACCCGCTGATGGCGACCTCGGTCAATCTGGATGCCATCAGGATGATCAACCGCCTGCGCAGCCCTTCCCAGATTATTGTCTACCCCACTACTAACAGTGGCTACGGCACAAAGAGCGGAGATGTTTTCTGCACTGAAGAAACCCCGCTTGAACCGATCACGCTCTATGGCAGGACCAAATCAGAGGCCGAGGCTGCGGTACTGGACTCAGCCAATGCCATAACACTACGTCTGGCCACCGTGTTCGGCATGTCCCCCCGGATGCGGATGGATCTGCTGGTGAATCATTTCGTCTATGCCGCACTTACAGACCGCTACATCGTCATCTTTGAGAAGGATTTCAAACGGAACTACATCCATATCCGTGATGTTGCCAACTGCTTCATCCACTGCATCAAAAACGCTGCAGCCATGGCCGGACGTCCCTATAACGTCGGCCTGGACAAGGCGAACCTTTCCAAAGAGGAGCTGGCGCTCAAGATCAAAGAGCACCTGCCTGACTTCCTTGTGCATTTTTCCGAGATCGGCAGTGATCCTGACAAGAGGAACTATATTGTCTCGAACCGGCGTCTGCGTGAGGCGGGATTTGAAGCCAGCTATTCACTTGATGACGGTATCCGTGAGTTGATCAAAGGGTATGGCCTTCTGGGGCGCTCACCCCGCAAGAATATATGATGACTGATATCTCAGAAATAACCGCTGTCCTGCTGGCCGGTGGTATGGGAACCAGGCTGCGTGAGGTTGTTGCAGACAAACCCAAGGTGCTGGCTGATGTGAACGGACGACCGTTTATCAGCTATCTGCTGGATCAGCTGGCAGATGCCGGGGTTTGCATGGTTGTGCTCTGCACCGGTTATATGGCTGGCCTGATCAGTACGTCTCTTGGCAGTCAGTATCGCGGGATGGAACTGCGGTATTCGGAGGAAACAGAGCCGCTTGATACCGGAGGGGCAATCAGGCTCGCCCTGCCGCTGATCTCAAGCTCTCCGTCTCCGGTACTTGTCATGAACGGCGACTCCTTCTGTGAAGTTGATTTGTCGGCATTCGTCCAGCAGCACAGGGACGCCGCCGCCAAGGCGTCGCTCGTCCTGGCACAGGTCAGTGATATCAGCCGTTACGGCGCGGTGGAGCTTGCCGCTGACAAAGTCATACTCAGGTTTGAGGAAAAAGGTGGCCGCCAGGGACAAGGACTGATCAACGCCGGTATCTATCTGCTTGAGCAGCCGGTCATAGCTGACATGCCGGAAAACGAAGCTGTCTCCCTTGAGCGCGATATCTTTCCAGCCCTTATCGGTCATGGACTGTTCGGTTTCACGCAGTCAGGCAAGTTCATAGACATCGGCGTACCGGCAGACTATCATGCCGCCACATCATTTTTCAGGATAAAACCATGATCATCAGCAGAACACCCTATCGAATCTCGTTTTTTGGCGGCGGGACTGATTACCCCGTCTGGTACCACAAACATGGCGGCGCTGTTCTCGCCACAGCAATCAACAAGTACTGCTATATTACCTGCCGCTATCTGCCCCCTTTTTTTGAACATAAAAGTCGCTTTGTCTACTCCAGGATTGAGAACTGTAGCAGCATTGACGAAATCAGGCACCCTGCGATTCGTGAAGTCTTGCGGTTTCTCAAGGTAGAGCGGGGTGTCGAGGTGCATCATGACGGAGATCTGCCGGCACGTAGCGGTATGGGTTCAAGTTCTGCCTTTACAGTAGGATTACTGAATGCCCTGTACGCAATGAAGGGATACATGCCAGCCAAACAACAGCTGATGCAGGAAAGCATATTGATTGAGCAGGAGATGATCAGGGAAACAGTAGGATCCCAGGATCAGGCTCTGGCTGCCTACGGCGGTTTTAACCATATCCAGTTTCTCCCTAATGGAGAGATTTCAGTGCGTCCGGTTGTAATCACATTTGAGCGGATGCAACTGCTAAACCGCCACCTTATGCTGTTTTACACCGGAATCAAGCGTTCCGCAGCAGATATTGCGGAAAGCTACGTCATTGATATGGAAGCTCGTAAGCGCCAACTGAGGATTATGAAAGATCTGGTGGATGAAGGAATTTCGCTCCTAAACTCAGCTGAAGAACTTACCGCTTTCGGAGAGCTGTTACATGAAAGCTGGCAAGCCAAGCGCAGCCTGAGTGATCTGGTAAGCAACCCTGAAGTGGATCAGATGTATGAGACTGCCAGGAAAGCCGGTGCTGTTGGAGGTAAGGTGACAGGCGCAGGCGGTGGAGGATTCATGCTCCTGTTTGTGCCTCCAGAGCGTCAACATGCAGTTCGGGAGGCTTTGTCCGGACAGATATGTGTCCCATTTTCCTTTGAATTTAACGGTAGCCAGATCATATACCTGCAGCATGAAGAAGATTTTTCATCTGTAGAGTCAACAAGAACGAAACAGAACATCAGACCATTTGCTGAACTTGCAGAAATCATCTCAGACGAGGAATCAGTGCCCTGATGAATGCCATCAAGTGCCCCACCATATTTCTTGCTGGTGCCGCAGGTATGCTTGGCGCAGCAATCATCAGGCATATTCTTGATGAATATCCGGGAGTCTGTATTCGGGCAGCCTACAACAAAACCCCTTTAAACATCATTGACAGCCGTCTGCAGCCAGTCCAGGTCAACCTAGCCTCCCGGGATGCCTGTATCCGGGCGGCTGAAGGTTGTACCCACGCTGTTATGGCTGCGGCAATGACCTTTGGCGCGGCGCTTATGAGGGAGAGTCCATGGCTTCAGGTAAACAATAACCTGATTATGAATGCAGAGATGCTTGAGGCGTTTCATGTTGTCGGTGTACGCAGGGTCGTATTCATAAGCTCTTCAACGGTCTATCAGGAACATGAAGGTCTGATAAGAGAGGATCAGCTTGATCTGAATCAGGAACCTCATCCTGCATATATTGGTGTTGGCTGGGTCATGCGGTCGCTGGAGAAGCTCTGTCTTTTCTGGCACAGACAGACCGGGATGGAGGTAATGATAGGCAGGGCTTCCAACATCTACGGCCCATTTGCCCGTTTTGATCCGACAACTTCCAACGTTTTGCCGGCGCTGATACGCAAGGCTTCTGACCGGATGAATCCTTTTGAAGTGTGGGGCTCTCCGGAAACTGCCCGTGATCTGGTTTATGCTGACGACGTAGCCCGGGCGGCTGCCCTGATGCTGCTTGACTCAGATATATCTTTTGATCTGTTCAACATCGCTTCAGGAGTTCCTGTCACAGTGAGGGAGATGGTTGAGGCTGTCCTTGAAACAGCCGGATATTCTCCTTCACTCCGTTATCTGTCAGGGGCGCCGACCACAATTCCTTTTAGAGGGCTTGATTGTGGCAAGGCGGCGCGATTACTTGGATGGCGACCCGAAACCGGAATCAGTGAGGGGGTTGCCAGAACTTATGCGTGGTGGATGGAAAACAGGGGAACGTGGGAAAGGTGAGTTTATGAAAACGGATAGTTATGATGCAATAGTCTTTTCCAGTAGCGATGAAAAGGGGATGCAACAGGAACTGACGCGCCTGATGAAAAATGTTCCGATACCTGATGACGAGCTATTGGCCAACCTGGGGCTTTTTCTGACATCAAAAAATCTGTCGCGCATCCTCTTTTTTTCAGAAATCTACAAGCGGATTATAAACAATCATGGCGTCATCATGGAGTTTGGGACCAGATGGGGGCAAACCATGTCACTTATGGCCTCACTGCGTGGAATTTTTGAACCGTTTAACCGGCACCGGCAGATTATCGGATTTGACACATTTGAGGGACACAAGGGGATTACCGAGCTGGATGCGACCCCTTCGCGCTGTAGCGATGGCTCCTTTACGGTAAGTCCGGGGTATGATGAATACCTTGCCAGGATAATAAACATTCAGGAAGGTCTTAACCCTGTTAATCATATCAGGAAGCATGAAATAATCAGGGGAGATGCAGTAAAAACCATACCGGCATGGTTTGATAGTCACCCGGAAGCCCTCGTTTCGTTAGCAGTTCTTGATTTCGACATATACGCACCTACAAAGGCTGCTCTTGAGGCAATCAAGCCACGTCTCTTCAAGGGGAGTATCATCGTATTTGATGAACTCTGTGACAGCACCTTTCCAGGAGAGACCGTTGCCTTCAGGGAGGTATTCTCTCCCCGCGAATTCAGGATTCAACGTTTGCCAATGACTTCCCGTGTCTGTTTTATGGAGGTGGAATGAACGAGTCTTGTAAAAAGATAAGACAACGGATTCTGGAGGTCTCTTACAAAAGCGGACGTGGGCATATCCCGACCTCATTTTCAATTGTCGAGATTCTGAAGGCTCTTTATGATCTCATGCAGCACAGGCCTGCCGATCCAGACTGGGAAGAGAGGGACCTCTTTATACTGAGCAAGGGGCATGGCGCATTGGCTCATTATTCTGTACTGGCGGAGCAGGGTTACTTTCCAGTGGAAGATATCTTTTCTCTCGGCAGACTGGACTCACGTTTCGGTTGTCATGCAGACAGACTCAAAGTTCCAGGTGTAGAAGCCTCCACCGGTTCACTAGGTCACGGTATTGGTCTGGCTGTGGGGATGGCAATGGGATTGAAGATCAGGGAAAGTAAAAGAAGGGTTTATGTAGTTATTGGCGACGGTGAATCCAACGAGGGGAGTGTATGGGAGGCGGTGCTGGTAGCCGTAAATCGCGGACTGAACAATCTGACCATTATCTACGACGATAATCGCTCCCACAGCAGAGGGCTTCAGATAACTGAGCCGGCAGCGCATTTCAGGGGATTCGGTTGTGCGGTCTTTGAAACAGATGGTCATGATACGGATGCCATTAAAGAGAGCCTCGGGAAGATGGCGGATGGTGTAAAGGTCATTATTGCCCGAACGGAAAAGGGGCATGGTTGCCGTACTTTGGTAAACAATCCCTACGAATGGCACGGAAAATCTCCGACTGATTCAGAATATGCAATGCTGATGGAGGAACTGGATGCGGCAGCAGTTTAAAAAAACCATTCTGGATCTGGCTAGCCATGACGAGCGGATTGTAATGATCTTTGGAGATGTGAGCGTTTATCTTTTTAAGGAGTTCAAAGAACAGGCGCCTGACAGATTCTATAATCTGGGGATATGCGAGAACACCATGGTGGCGGTTGCAGCCGGTTTAAGCAGCCAGGGGTTTGTTCCTTACCTCCATTCCATTGCTCCATTTATTACAGAGCGCTGTCTGGAACAGATCAAGCTGGATCTTTGTTACAACCGTTTTCCATCCACCATTGTCTCATGCGGAGCCTCATTTGATTACGGATATGACGGGGCAAGTCACCACTGCCACAACGATCTGGCAATGTTGCGCCTGTTGCCCGGCATGGAGGTGTTTCAGCCTGGTTCGAGAAAGGAGCTGGACCTGCTTCTCAGGGCACGTCACGGGAGCGGTTCCCCGGCATATTTTCGGTTGTCTGACTACCCCCATGAACTTGATCTGCCGGTTGCATTCGGCAGGGGAACCGTAGTTCGTGATACAGGGAGCCAGGTGACGGTTGTTACGGCCGGACCTGTTCTGGGAAATATTATTGAAGGTTGTGGCGACCTGCCGGTTAACATTCTCTGTTTCCCTACCATAAAACCTTTTGATACAGAGCTGATAGCCAGATATGCCCATACCCGCTTTATTGTGATTCACGATGCCTTCGGCCTGCATGAAGCGGTCACATCATCTGGCGTCGCTGCAAGATACCACGGCCTTCCGGATTCCTTTCTGGGCTGTTACGGCACTGTTAACGACATACGCCAGCGACTTGCTCTTGACCCGGCTGGTATTCGCGATGCTGTAACCGCATTTCTAAGGGGCAACTGATGTATTACAGCGGAAAACATGTTCTGGTGACCGGTGGGACAGGGTTCATTGGCTCGCACCTTGTAGAAGCCCTGCTTGAAAAGGGGGCATCTGTTCGTGTTCCGGTTCACCATCGCCCCTTGCGGGTAGGCAAGGGGGCTGTAGAGGAGGTCTCTGCTGACCTTGGTGCTTATGAAGACTGCCTGAAGGTTGTGGATGGAATTGACTTCATATTTCATGCTGCCGGGGCCGTAGGTTCGGCAGGTGTTGGCCCCTCGGCCCAGATGGAGCTGATGACGCAGAACTGCCTGCTGGCTGGCAACGTCCTGCGTGCGGCCTGGGATTCCGGAACAGAACGTCTTCTGGTATATGGCAGCAGTACCGGCTATCCGGATCTGCATCACCCGGTACGTGAAGAAGAGATGTGGGACGGACCGCCGCACCCGGCTTACATTGGATACGGCTGGATGAGGCGTTATATCGAGAAGATGGCGGAGTTTGCAGTATCCCGCTCTGCACTAAAGGTTGCCATTGTCCGCCCCACTGCCGTTTACGGCGAATGGGACGATTCGGAGCATGTTATCCCCTCTCTTATTCGTCGTGCGCTTTCAAGGGAGGAGCCGTTTACTCTCTGGGGCGACGGCTCAGAGGTTCGTGACTTTCTCCATGCAGCCGATCTTGCCCGGGGCTCGCTTCTCCTGCTGGAACATCATGCCGACTGCGATCCGGTAAACATCGGATATGGGGCAACCTGTACGGTTGCCGATGCGCTGGCCTGCATTCTCAAATCCGCCGGGCATACAGGCTGTCGGGTGGTTTGCGATAACAGCCGTCCTACAACCATACCGTATCGGGCTGTCGACACCTCTAAGGCTTTAAGACTGCTTGATTTTTCACCCGGGATCACACTTCAGGAGGGGATTGAGCGGGCCGTTGCCTATTATCGGAGAACAATGCAATGAATGTTTTCGTAAAGGGTCTTAACAGTTGCCCAATGAGGAAACAGAATCTGGAGCAGTACTGCAGTTTTTTGACAGCCTTGGGACACAGGCTTGTCACTACTCCGGATGAGGCAGATACAGCCATTCTTTGGACATGCGCTTTCAGAGGAGATCTGCGGGACAATTCGATGCATGAGATTGAACGTTACAAGAGAGATTACGGGGTACGGGTCATTGTAGCGGGCTGCCTGCCGGATATTGACCCTGACCTGCTGATGAGCAGATTTGATGGCGATATCGTACCGTGGCGCAGCGATAGCCAGCGTCTTCAGGAACTTTTTGGCTCCGGAATAAATCCGGAAAGGTTTCGGACTGTTTTTGTCGAGGCCAATATTTGTGACGATACGATGAAGTACCGGCGAGAAAATCCGGACAGTGATGCCACCTTTCACGACCAGTTTGTAAAATTATTGGTATCCGAGGGGTGCGAGTTTGACTGTTCATACTGTTCCGAAAAGCTGGCATTTCCTGCATACCGTAGCTTTCAGCCTGACGAGTTGGTAAAGGCATGCAGGGATATGGTGGATCTGACAGGCAGAAAGGAAGTTGTTCTGATAGCTGACAGCCTGGGGGACTATGGCTGCGACATAGGCACAACCCTGCCTGAGCTTGTCAGGGCTTTGGTTGCTGCGATACCTGGTGTGCAGCTAGCCTTGGGGAATCTCAATCCAGCCAGTTTTCTCCGTTACTTTGACGAAATGAAGAGATTAATTTGCAATGGTCATATCCGTCATCTCAACCTTCCGATCCAAAGTGCATCCGATCGTATCCTCAAACTTATGAACCGTCCATATACCAGAGATGATATTGGCAGGCTTTTCGGCATGTTAAACGATGCAGGTTTTTCCGAATTTGATTCTCACCTGATAATAGGTTTTCCCTCTGAAACTGATGCAGATTTTGAGGAAACCATGGAGTTTGTGCTGCAGTACCGTCCAAAATATGTCCTTGCAAACAACTATATGGAGTCTCCTGGAATGGTATCCTCAAAGATTCAGCCAAAGGTTCCTCCGGAGATAAGGCAGGCCAGGTTGACGGAGTTTGCCAGAAGGATGAAGCTTGCTGACATCCTCTGTAACACAGATGACAGTGAGTTGAGCGCTGACCGCCTGAGGCGGCTCAATCTTTCAAGATAAAGGAACCGGTCATGAACAATGGGCTTAAGAAGGATGAAGAGCGGGAATTTGACGGTCGTGCACGTTTCAGGGCTGATGATGACATTGAGGGGCAGTTGGAAGACCATTTTGAGCGATTCGGCATTTCAAGGCAGGAGATATGTCGCAATTTTTCCATTTATACACGACGGATATTTCTCAAGCGATTCCTTGCCCATTACGAGTTTTTCAGGATGACGGTTGATCTGCCAGGGGATATTGTTGAGCTTGGTGTGTATCGTGGAACCACCCTGATGGGCTGGGCCAATTTCCTTGAAATCCGCAATATGGGAGACCGGCAGAAACAGGTTTTCGGTTTTGATAACTTTGCCGGCTTCAATGAGTTTCATGAAAAAGACGGTAAGCCTGACGAGAAAACCGGCAAGACACTCACCGGTTTTGACGGTGGGGCCTTTGAGGAGATCCTTGAAGATGCGATTTCCATATACGACAGGGATCGCTTCATTCCGTACAAACCCAGGGTAGTGCTTGTAAAGGGGAATATCGAAGAGACCGTTCCACGTTTTGTGGAAGAAAATCCAGGTTTGAGGATATCTCTCCTGCATTTCGACTGTGATGTCTATCTCCCGACCAGGGTTGCGCTTGAGCATCTCTGGGATCGTGTAGTGCAAGGGGGTATTGTGCTTTTTGACGAGTATGGACTCCGCCCCTGGGAGGGGGAGAGCGCTGCTGTTGACGAGTTTTTTGCAGACAAAAAAGTCAGGATCAGGCGACTTGACTGGTCCCCCAATCCGGGTGGCTACATAATCAAGGAATGAGCGCCTCTTCTCCTGTACAAATCGGCCTGGTTCAGATTGGTGACCGTTTCGGGGATCAATACTATCTGCCGTATGCAATAGGTGTTCTTCAGGCTTATGCACAGTCCCGCCTTATCGACCCCACTGCTGTCGCATTCAATGTTCCACTCTATTACAGAACATCTCCGGATGAGGCGGTCAGATTACTTGCTGGCTCAGAGATCCTTTTTTTTAGCGCATATCTCTGGAATTATTCCCTTAGTCTTGAAATTGCGAGGCGCTACAGGGAGAACCATCCCGAATCAGTCATAGTTTTTGGCGGTCCGCAGGTGCCTGAGAACCGGCAGCGTCTAGCAGGTTTTATGGAGCAATATCAGT
>CAZXTZ010000107.1:0-241 GCA_964643645.1 uncultured Geobacteraceae bacterium | reverse complement strand
GAACAGAGAGAGATGCGTCAATGGGAAAAGGTTCCGGGGGTAGCGTTCCGTCGGGACAAAACGGTTATTGTCACCAACCCGCTACCGCTGTTGACAGAGCTTGACCAGATCCCTTCACCATATCTGTCAGGAATCTTTGATCCCCTGATGGCCATGACAAAGGGGCAGAACTGGTCGGCCTTGATGGAGACCAACCGGGGCTGTCCCTTTACCTGTGCCTTTTGTTACTGGGGGGCTGGAG
>CAZXTZ010000106.1:7505-9825 GCA_964643645.1 uncultured Geobacteraceae bacterium | reverse complement strand
AGGTTTTGAAAACCTTGCAGGTCTGTTTGATGTCAACTTGAATTCGAGTTGGAATTACAATATTCCAGGTGAGGTTTATTCCTCCACCATTTCTGCTATCAGATCGTAGTCTGAAGAGTCAGTAATCCGGCAAAGAACTATATCCCCCACATTGGCTGTGCCTGAGGTTATGTATACCTGACCGTCAATATCCGGAGCCTGACGGCTGGTGCGCCCTTTAAGCAGCAGCTCGGTTTCCTCGCTGTATCCTTCAACTATCACCTGTTCCACTTTTCCCTGCATGGCGCGGTTACGCCGGAAGGAAAGGCGGGCCTGGGTCTTCATAAGTTTGCGGTATCGTTCTCGTTTAACCCGTTCTGAAACCTGGTCAGGCATCTCTGCCGCCGGGGTGCCATCCTCCTTTGAATAGCAGAATACACCAAGCCGGTCGAATCTGGTTTTTTCAACAAACTGGACAAGATTAAGGAAGTCATCAACCGTTTCTCCGGGAAAGCCAACTATTATGGATGTGCGGAGCGCAATATCCGGCACCTCCCGTCTCAGCTTGTCAACCAGGCTTCTAATCTGTTCTTCGTTGCTGCGCCTGTTCATCATTTTAAGAATGTTGTCGCTTATATGCTGGATCGGCATATCGAGGTATCTGCAAAGTTTCGGCTCGGTTTTCAGCAGTTCTATGAGCTCGTCTGTTATTCCGTCCGGATATGTATACATGAGTCTTATCCATTTAAGTCCTTCGATTGCGGCAATACGGCGGATAAGCTCCTGTAGTGTTGAACCCTCATCAAGGTCGCTGCCATAGCGGGTCGTGTCCTGGGAGACAAGTATTATTTCGCGGACACCACCACGGACAAGTTTTTCTGCCTCTGTAACCAGCGCGTCCATGGGGCGTGAACGGTAAGGGCCACGGAGTGATGGAATAATACAGTAGGTGCAGCAGTTGGAGCAGCCTTCGCCTATCTTCAGGTAGGCGTACCAGCCGGGGGATGAATTGAGTCGTGGGAGGTTTTCGTCAAATATGTAGTTGGGGTCACCTACATATTTGATCTGACAATCTTTTTCCTGCTTTTCAGCTACAATTTCAGCGATCCGTGGATAGTCGCCGGTTCCGACAAATATATCAACTTCAGGCAGTTCCCGCGAAAGTTCTTCCTGATATCTCTGTGGCAGGCATCCGGCAACCACAAGGGTCTTGCATTTGCCGTCGTGCTTCCGGTCTGCAAGATCCAGTATGGCGTCAACACTCTCTTCTCGTGCCTCCTTGATAAAGGCGCAGGTGTTAACAATAATGAGATCAGCCTCCTTCTCATCCATTGTTATCTCAAAGCCATGTCCTGCAAGTACGCCAAGCATAACCTCGGCATCCACAAGATTCTTGGGGCAACCGAGGCTTACCATGTTTACCTTTTGAATATTGGATTCACTCACTGATATAAACCCCTTTATTCCCTGAAGTTCACAAACTGCATCTCAACGCCAAGATCCTTCCCCTTAAGCAGCTGTATCGTATCCTGCAGGTCATCCCGGTTTTTGCCGGTTACCCTTACCTGGTCGTCCTGGATCTGGGCCTGCACCTTTATCTTGCTCTCCTTGATCAGCGCAATGATCTCTTTGCCCTTTTCTTTGGAGATTCCCTGTTGTACAGAAATTACCTGGCGCACCATGCCGCCGGAGGCAGGCTCTACCTTTCCGTAGATAAGTGACTTGATTGAAATATTGCGTTTCAGGAACTTTGACTGAAGGACATCTATAACGGCTTTTAGTTTGTAATCATCTTCCGAAAGCACCTTTATGGCGTCTTTTTCCTGTGTGATCTCACTTTTTGAACCCTTGAAGTCGTAGCGCTGGCCAATTTCCTTTATGGCCTGGTTGACTGCATTGTCAACCTCCTGCATCTCAACCTTTGAAACGATGTCAAATGACGGCATCTTGAGCTCCTCCTAATTTTTTATCTGTTCTGTGCCTTCCGGAATTTTAAAGTTGAATCTTCCAGCCCCCAATCCTGTGTTTACCTGCGGTTTGCTGTAGGAAATCCGGGTTTCGTTGCCGCTGGCGTCGTATAAAAGCGATGCCAGGACCGGAAATGTGTCGGCAAGTTTTCCTTCTTTAAGGAAACGCTCTACAGCAGTCCGGTCAATGGTAAGGCGGAGCTTTGCAACCGACTGGGTTGGTTTTTTCGGGGTCAGATCAATCTGGTAATTACCCTTTTTGTCCTTTGGCTCCTTTGCGAATGCAGGGGTGAAATCCTTTGAAACATTGCCGAGGCCGGTAAGATATGAAAGGGCAATGCTGTTTCCCGCCTTGAACATCCCCTCCATCGAAC
>CAZXTZ010000106.1:0-7495 GCA_964643645.1 uncultured Geobacteraceae bacterium | reverse complement strand
ACTGACCATTACCTGTTTGTTGTCAGGCAGATAGAACCAGACCGTCTTTCCGTTTGAAACAATTATCTGACGGGGAGTTGTGTAGTCGAAGCGAAACTGGGCTGTTCCACCGGCAGGCCTTCTGAGCATCAGCTCTCCGTTGCCCTTTTGTGACTTTGGAAGCCCGACAACTGCGGTTGTCTGGCTAAATGATGTTTTAAGATCCTTAAGGCCCGCATATCCGGCCTCCAATGTGCCAACAACCTCATCCAGAGTTGCTTCTTTTGCCTGTACAGTGGGGGTAAGAATCAGGATAAACGAGATCACCAGTAAAATAATTTTATGCATCGTATTTTTCCTCCATTTGAGGGGCAGATTCAGGCGGAGCCTCCGGCACAGGCAGCGGTGTCGGTTACAAAAACTATTCCTCCGGATCCGGTTACAGTTGCCCCGGAAAGCCCCCTGATGGAAGATAGAGGGGAAGAAAGGGGGCGGACGAATACTTCCTGCTGGCAGAGGACACGATCAACCATAAGGCCTACAGGTTTGCCCTTCATTTCAGTCATAAGAACCTGAAGCGTGCCGCTGCTTTCATAATCAAATTCCGGTTCTCTGAAAAAACGGCGAAGCGACTTTACCTCAATCTCTTTGCCGTTATGGAACAACATTGGCCCGGAATCACTGAAAAAAATGCTGTCCGTAGAAACTTCACATGTTGAATTGACACTGGAAACCGGAACTGCCAGTTCAAGGTTTCCACATCTGGCAATCAGTGCCTGAATTATTGCCACACTTACCGGAAGGCTTAAAAGCACTGAAGTGCCACGGGATGGGAGCGACTCTATGGAAATGCTTCCACCCATGTTTTTTATGGTTGTCTGAACAACATCCATACCTACACCCCTGCCTGAAATATCTGTTACAGCGGTTGCAGTGGAAAACCCCGGGGTGCAGACAAGCATTATGGTGTCGCTGTCTGACATGGAGATGGCCTGGAGGTCGTCAATGATTCCTGCTGTAAGGGCCTTTGCCCTTACCTTTGCGGGATCAATACCCCTGCCGTCATCCTGCAGCAGGATCAGAATGTGGTCTGCCTGCCTGTTTATCGAGAGTGTGATGCTGCCTTCAGGCTGCTTGCCCCTTGAAACCCTCTCGGACGGTGTTTCAATTCCGTGGTCTGCCGCATTTCGGAGCAAATGCACCATAGGCTCTGCTATAAGCTCCAAAACTCCCCTGTCCAGCTCTATCTCTTCCCCCTTGATCCGGAAACGGATCTCTTTGCCGGTTCTGGCTGCAATATCCCGCACCATTCTGGGAAAACGCTCGGAAATAATTCCGAAAGGCAGCATCCTGGCGCTGAAGACTTCGGTTTGAAGCTGCTTTAAAAGCCCCGAAAGTGAACGAAGGGTGTCCGGTATCTCCGGTGAAGTGAAGCCGGCTGTCTGGGTCTCAAGGCGATGTTTGAGTGTCAGCAGTTCCCCTGCAATATTTACAAGGCGATCAAGAAGCGCCGTACGTACTTTTATGGTTGCGGAACGGTCGCTTGTCCTGAAGATGAAATCGCCGGAGTCATTAGTGGAATCTGGCGGGTCAGGATTTACAGGCGGGGGTGCCTTGTCAGGGTTGAAGTTACGGATTCTTGATGAGAGTTCTTCATAAAGGGGAGGTTCCGAGCCTTTTGATATCAGTTCGATGGATTGGGCAATGGTGTCGCTTCCGGCCAGCAGAAGGTCTGTCAGCTGCCTTGAAAAAACGATCTCGGCAGAACGGAGCCTTCCCAGAAGGTCTTCCAGTGCATGGGCAAGATTGTTCACAGACACAAACTGCATTGTGGCGGCCATCCCCTTTATGGAGTGGGCGCGCCTGAACATTTCATTAATGGTCTGAGGATCGGTCGAGCCTGACTCGCACTCCATTGCAAGGCTGTTAAATACCTGCAGATGCTCGCGGGCTTCGGTTACGAAAAGATCCCTGTACCTTGAAAGATCCATCTGGCGGTCTGGTCAGGCCAGCTTTTTGATCAGGAGATCATTGACAACAGAGGGGTTACCCTTGCCCTTCATCGCCTTCATGACCTGACCGACGAAGAAACCGAACAGCTTGTCCTTGCCCCCCCTGTATTCCTGAACCTGTGAGGGGTTTGCAGCTATTATCCTGTCTATCTCCTCCTCAATGGCCTTTGTGTCTGATACCTGTGCAAGTCCCTGCTTCTCGACTATGGATTCAGGGGATTCCCCTGTTTTCCAAATCTCTTCAAATACTTTTTTTGCAATGGTTCCCGATATAACGCCTTTGTCAATCAGCCGGAGCAGGTCTGCAAGCGCCTTTGGGGGGACTGGCGAGGCATCTATTGAGATGCCGTTGTCATTAAGCGCCCTGGTCAGCTCTCCCATTATCCAGTTGGCGGCAGATTTGGCGTTGTGGGCGAATGCCGCTGTTTCCTCAAAATAATCGGCAAGTTCCCTTGTGGCTGTTAGAACATCAGCATCATATTCAGGAAGGGAGTACTGGGTGATAAAACGCTGCCTTCTGTGGTCAGGAAGTTCAGGAAGCTCCTTCCTTGTATGCTCAACCCAGTCAGCGCTGATTATGAGCGGCACCAGATCAGGATCAGGAAAATATCTGTAATCGTGGGCTTCTTCCTTGCTTCTCATGGATCTGGTTTTTCCTGATCCCGGATCGAAGAGGCGAGTCTCCTGTACAACCTTGCCTCCATCTTCGATCAGGTCAATCTGACGGCCTATCTCGTATTCAATGGCCTGCTTTACGAATTTAAAGGAGTTTACGTTCTTGATCTCCGAGCGGGTGCCCAGGGTATCGGAACCTGCGGGCATTACTGATACGTTTGCATCGCACCTGAAGCTGCCTTCCTCCATGTTGCCGTCGCAGATACCGAGGAAGGTGACGATTCTGTAGAGCTGTTTCAGGTAGGCCACCGCCTCATCTGCGGAACGGAGGTCAGGCTCGGAGACAACCTCCAGAAGGGGAGTTCCTGCCCTGTTCAGGTCAACCCCCGATGCCCCTGCAAGGTCGTGGACAAGCTTGCCTGCATCCTCTTCGATATGTATCCGTGTGATACCTATCCGCTTTGGCGGTTTTCCATCAAATTCAATATCAAGCCATCCATGTTCACAGACCGGCTGCTCGAACTGGCTTATCTGATATCCCTTCGGAAGGTCGGGGTAGAAGTAGTTCTTCCGGGCAAATATGCTTCTGTGGGCAATTGAGCAGTTTGTTGACAGGCCGGCCATTATGGCAAACTCGGCAACCTTGCGGTTAAGAACCGGAAGCGCTCCCGGAAGCCCCAGGCATACCGGACAGGTCTGCTGGTTGGGGGTAGCTCCGAATTTTACGGGGCATGAACAGAAAATCTTGGAATCTGTCTTCAGTTGTACATGGACTTCAAGTCCTATGACCGGTTGAAAGTTCATAGTGCTGCCTTTGCGCGGTGCCACTCTGTAGTCTGCTCGAAAGTATATGCTGCCCTTATGATGGTTTCTTCTCCAAGTGGAGGGCCTATCAGCTGAAGCCCCACCGGAAGGCCGCCGGAGCTTTGCCCGGCAGGTATGGAGATGCCGCAGATTCCTGCCATGTTTACAGGTATGGTGAATATGTCCGAAAGGTACATCTGCAGCGGGTCTGCAGTCTTCTCTCCTATTTTGAAGGCCGGTGTCGGCGCCACAGGGGCAAGGAGGATGTCAACGGATTTGAATGCCTCGGTAAAGTCCTGCTGGATAAGGGTGCGAACCTTCTGGGCCTTTAAGTAGTATGCGTCGTAATAGCCTGATGAAAGAGCATATGTCCCAAGCATTATCCTGCGCTTGACCTCTGCCCCGAACCCTTCGGCCCTTGATTTGATCATCATGTCAATAAGGCCCTGGGCCCCATCGGCCCGGTGGCCGAATCTCACACCTTCATAACGGGCAAGGTTAGAGCTGGCCTCTGCCGTGGCTATCAGGTAGTAGCAGGCAACAGCATATTTTGTATGAGGAAGTGAAACGTCAACAAACTCTGCCCCTTGAGTCTTCAGGTGGGCAATGGCACGCTCCGTAACCGAGCGGACATCGTCGTCCAGGCCATCAATGAAGTACTCCCTTGGCAGGCCGATCTTCATCCCCCTTACATTATTTGAGAGCGATCTGGTAAAATCAGGAAGATTGACATTAAGGCTTGTTGAATCTTTGGGGTCATATCCGGCTATTGCCTGAAGAGTCAGGGCGCAGTCCGTTACATCGCGGCAGATCGGGCCTACCTGGTCCAGTGAAGAGGCGTAGGCTATGACGCCGTATCTGGAAACCCGGCCGTATGTAGGTTTAAGTCCGACGCATCCGCAGTGTGAAGCAGGCTGGCGGATTGATCCGCCGGTGTCGGTGCCCAGGGTTATGGTGGCCTGCTGTGCGGCTATTGCGGCAGCCGAGCCTCCTGATGAACCGCCCGGAATGCAGTCAGGATTCCACGGGTTGCGGGTTGGGCCGAATGCGCTGTTTTCGCAGGATGAGCCCATTGCAAATTCGTCCTGGTTCAGCTTGCCAAGCAGCACCGCCCCCTGTTTTTTCAGCCTTGACCATGAAGTGGCATCGTATGGAGCTATATGATTTTCAAGCATTCGGGATGCACAGGTTGTGCGAACCCCTTCGGTCATGAAAATATCCTTCAGGGCAACGGGGATTCCGGTAAAAATATCGCAGTCACCGGCTGCAATTCTCTTGTCGGCAGCTTTTGCCGCTTCGAGCGCGTTTTCCGCAACAACTGTTATGAAGGCATTTACAGAAGGTTCGGTTGCCTCTATCCTCGCAAGCATTGCCTCGGTGGCCTCTGCAGATGACACCTTGCGGGCCTTTAGCATCTGGTGAAGCTGGTGAATTGTAAGTTCGTGCAGTTTCATGGTGTATTGTATGTCCTATTCGATTACGGGGGGGACGCGGAAATAGTTGTCAGCCGATTCCGGGGCATTTGCCATCGCCAGCTCAATAATATCCGACTGGCAGGAAACATCATGACGGAAGGCGTTTTCAACCGGTACGGCATGGGACGTGGGAATGATCCCCTCTGTGTCAAGTTCGTTCAGGGTCTCCACATATGTTAGTATCTCGCCCATCTGTCCTGCAAAGGTTTCAATCTCTGAAGGGTCAAGGCCAAGTCTGGCAAGCCCTGCAATTTTATTTATCTCGGCAGCTGTTATGTTCATTTTAAACTGTTTGCCCCTTAAATGAGGATAAAAGTAGCTGGTTGCAACGGAAGAACCCATGTATCACAAAAGGCCCCTTTCTGGCAACTTTGTTCAAGTGGGGTAAATGATTTTTTGCTTGACACCGGTTGGGCGGCTCAAGTATGTTGCACCTCTTCGTAAGACCATTTCGGACTCCGGTCTCTGGATCTGCCTAAGGTATATCCAACACCGGCGTGAGGTTAGCAATGAAAACGGAAGTAGCAAAAAAAGAGACAATATCACATCAGTGGTTTGTTATTGACGCAGAAAATGTTGTTCTTGGACGACTGGCCACCAAAGTGGCAGGCGTATTGCGTGGCAAGCACAAGCCTGTTTACACCCCCAGTGTGGATACCGGTGATTTTGTTGTCGTGCTTAACGCAGACAAGATAGCCCTTACCGGCAACAAGCTTTCTGACAAGGTATATTACAGCCACTCCGGTTTTCCGGGCGGCATAAAAGAGAAAACAGCGGCTGAACTGCTGGCAAAAAAGCCGACGGATCTGATCCGCAAGGCCGTAAAAGGGATGCTTCCAAAGAACAAGCTATCCCGCCATATGATCAAGAAGCTTAAGATCTATACCGGTTCGGCACATCCACATGAGGCACAGCAGCCAAAGCAGCTGTCACTGTAAACTGTAAACGCAAAGCTTTCGAGGAGATAACAAGATGGCAGCAGTCAGCTTCTACGGCACAGGCAAAAGAAAAAGCTCTATCGCAAGGGTCTGGTTAAAGCCCGGCGAAGGCAGGATAGTTGTTAACAACAAGACTCTTGATGAGTACTTCGGACGCGAGACATCCAAGATGGTTGTCCGTCAGCCCCTTGAGCTTACCGAGAACAACGGTAAATTCGATATATTTGTCAATGTATCAGGCGGTGGCGACTCAGGTCAGGCCGGCGCCATCAAGCATGGCATCACAAAGGCCCTGCTTGAGGTGAACCCTGAACTGCGTGGCGATCTGAAGAAAGCCGGTTTTATAACCCGTGATTCAAGGGTGAAGGAACGCAAGAAGTACGGTCGCAGAGCAGCCCGCGCCCGCTTCCAGTTCTCCAAACGCTAGTTTTCTGCCGGTAGCGGATATATCATCATGGTTGAAAGGGAAGGTCCGAAAGGACGTTCCCTTTTGCTGTTTTTTCAGGAGGATTCTAACAGATGATACGTGTGGCAATAGCAGGGGCAAGCGGATATACAGGGGTTGAGCTGATAAGAATACTGCAGAGGCATCCAGAGGTTCAAATTACCTCTGTCACCTCCGAACAGAGCGCTGGAAGACGGATATCAGAACTCTTCCCCACTTTGAGAAATCGTTGCGATCTTGAGCTTGAACCACTTGAACCGGCAGTTATTGCTAAAAAGGCTGATATTGTATTCACTGCGCTTCCCCACCAGTCGGCAATGGCCGTTGTGCCTGATTTTATTTCCGCAGGGTTAAAGGTAATTGATCTTTCCGCAGATTATCGCCTTCACGATCCGCAGGTATATAAAGAGTGGTACGAACCCCATAAAAACCCTGAGCTTCTTGATGAGGCGGTATACGGGCTTCCAGAGCTTCGGCGTGATGCAATACGCTCTGCGCGGCTTGTTGCCAACCCTGGCTGTTACCCTACCAGCATAATACTGGGCCTTAAACCGCTGCTTGAAAACCGGCTTATAGACCCCGCAACAATTATTGCCGATTCGGGCTCAGGGGTAAGCGGAGCAGGGCGTGGAGCAAAGGTTGATTCGCTGTATTGTGAAGTTAATGAGGGGTTCAAGGCCTACGGAGTTGGCGGCTTGCACAGGCACACACCCGAGATAGAGCAGGAGTTGTCACTCCTTGCCGGAACGTCATTGAAAATAACCTTCACCCCCCACCTTGTGCCGATGGACAGGGGAATCCTCTCAACAATATATGCGTCACCTGTAAACCGGTTTACAACTGAAGAACTTCACAACTTATATGCTGATACATACAAAGGTGAGCCTTTCGTAAGGGTGCTGCCAAAGGGCCAGTTTCCTTCAACAGCATTTGTAAGGGGCGCCAACTTCTGTGATATCGGTGTAACCATTGATAAACGCACCAACAGGATCATAGTGGTTTCAGCCATTGATAATCTGGTAAAGGGGGCATCGGGCCAGGCTGTGCAGAACATGAATCTGATCTGTGGCTTTCCGGAAACTGCCGGGCTTGAAGGGGTGGCAATATTCCCCTGATATGGCCTGCCATTTTGATCTGTATACAACCTAACCTCCTGTAAGATATGGATACAATAATTTTTTTTCTAATTAATTGCTTGACAGTCGTTTGATTTATTGTATATTTGCC
>CAZXTZ010000105.1:0-9887 GCA_964643645.1 uncultured Geobacteraceae bacterium | reverse complement strand
GCATAATCTGCAATTATGGGCAGATCGGCTTTAATCCCCACAGGGCCAAGAAAGCCTGGAACAGAACCGGTAAGGCCCAGAATTTCATCGTCCGAGGCCATCTGTATCTCGTCCCAGCCAAGGCGGTTCTTAAGCTTCAGCTCATTAAGTTCGTGGTCGCCCCGTACAAGGGCCATTACAAACTTCTCTTCGCCGTTTGACAGGACAAGGGCCTTTATGGTTGATGACTGGGGAAGCTTCAGAAACTCCGCCACCTCGGCAATTGTCTTTTTGTCGGGGGTGTGAACCTTTGAAAGTGGCAGGCTGCCTGAATCGGAGGCTGGTGATCTGAGCCCTTCCGCTTTTTCAACATTGGCTGCGTAGCGACATGAGTTGCAGGATACTATGGCATCCTCACCTGATGACGCCAAAACCATGAATTCGTGGGACGCAGAGCCGCCGATTGAGCCGGTATCGGCCTCAACAGCCCTGAAGTTAAGTCCGCATCTCTCAAAAATACGGTTGTAGGCGTTGTACATCTTTTCGTATGAGATATCTGCGGCCTTCGAGTCAACATCAAAGGAGTAGGCATCCTTCATGATGAACTCGCGGCCCCTCATAAGCCCGAACCGGGGGCGGATCTCGTCGCGGAACTTGGTCTGGATCTGGTAGAAGTTGACAGGCATTTGCCTGTAGCTCCTGACTTCACGACGGGCTATATCTGTGATTACCTCTTCGTGGGTGGGGCCCATGCAGAATTCATTGTCTTTACGGTCTTTGAACCTGAGCAGTTCCTTGCCGTACTGTGCCCAGCGTTTTGACTCTATCCAGAGTTCAGCCGGTTGAACCGCCGGCATGAGCAACTCGATTGCACCGGCGCGGTTCATCTCTTCGCGAACTATCTGCTCGAACTTGCGGATTGATCGCAGGCCAAGTGGCATATATGTATATATCCCGGCTGAAATCTTTCGGATCATTCCTGAGCGCATCATCAGCTGGTGTGATACTACCTCCGCATCGGAAGGGGTTTCTTTAAGTGTTGGTATGAAAAAGTTGGAATATCGCATCAGACGGGTTCCCTCTCAGATCAGTTTGTGGCGCTGAAGCATCTGGATTATGGCTTCACGCTGGAATGGCTTTACAACATAGTCGTCGCAGTCACCTTCAAAAAAAGCATCTTCAATATCTTTCGGTGTGTTGCAGGCCGAAATCATAAAAACCTTTGACCTGGTTTCTCTCTGATGATCAATCTCCCTGAGGCGTGCAAGCGTAGTGCGGCCATCCATTACCGGCATTATTATGTCAAGGCATACAAGGTCGTATGGTTCGCCCTTTTCTATGGCGCCACGGATGAGTTCAAGCGCAACCTTTCCGTTCTCCGCCAGGTCGCATTGGCCGAAATCCTCAATAAATGCCGCCAGCATGAGTCTTCCCAGTTCATCGTCATCAACGATAAGGCTTCTCATTTTGAGGTTCTCCTAAAGGTTGTTTATCTCTGCAAGCAAAGCATCGGCAAGTTCTGATTCAGGAACCTTGCGCACAACCTCGCCCTTACGGAATATGAGGCCTTCCCCTTTGCCGCCGGCAACCCCAACGTCGGCCTCACGGGCTTCACCCGGGCCGTTTACCGCACAACCCATTACAGCCACAGTAATGTTTTTGTCTACAGACTGGAGACGACGTTCAACATCTTCAGCAACTTTTATAAGGTTTATCTGGCATCGGCCGCAGGTAGGGCATGACACGAAGTTTACGCCGCGTTGTCTTAGCCCCAGGGATTTGAGTATTTCGTAACCTGTCCGCACCTCGTCAACAGGGTCGCCCGTAAGTGATACCCGCAAGGTTTCGCCTATACCATCGTACAGCAGTATTCCAAGGCCAACGGATGATTTGATTGTGCCTGAGAAGGTTGTGCCTGCCTCTGTTATTCCGATGTGAAGCGGGTATTCAACCTGTCCTGCAAGCAGCCTGTAAGCTGCGACAGTTTTCACTACATCCGAGGCTTTGAGGGATATCTTTATCTCTTCGTAGCCAAGATCTTCAAGTATGCGGACATGGCCCAGGGCAGATTCGACCATGGCTTCTGCAGTGGGATGTCCGTATTTTTCAAGAAGGTGCTTTTCAAGTGAACCGGCGTTTACCCCTATCCTTACCGGTACTCTGCGTTCAGCAGCGCATTTTACCACTTCTGCAACCTTCCACTTCTCCCCTATGTTTCCAGGATTGAGGCGCAGGCCGTCAATGCCTCCCTCCAGTACCCGAAGTGCCAGTTTGTAGTCAAAGTGTATATCGGCAATTACAGGAATTGGGCTTTGGGCTTTAATTGCAGCAAGGGCATCGGCTGCTTCCGGGTCAGGAACTGCACATCGAACTATCTCGCAGCCGACATCCGCGAGGGCATTTATCTGTGACAGGGTTGCGGCTATGTCCCTTGTGTCTGTAGAACACATTGACTGTACGGAGCAGGGCGCTCCGCCGCCTATTGCTACAGGGCCTACATGAATTTGTCTGGTTTTTCTTATCATAAGGGATCGAATATTAGCGGAAGGTTGAATTAATTGCAAGTTGCTGGCAGAACAAAATCCGGATGCCGACAGTTTTTTGAGTATGCTTCATTAAAAAGGGAGGGGCCATCCATTGCCCCTCCCTCTATCAATTCAGAGAGTTGTCTTTCTCAAAACTCGGCCTCTCTTGATTCATTCAACATATCTTCAAGTTCTGCTATCTGAAGGTCGCCTATGTCAAGAACCTCTGCTTCAAGGGTCATGTTAAGCGCCAGTTCAGGCTCTTTCTTGAGACCCAGGCCAACCTTGTGGCAGGTAAGGTTAACAAAACGGACAATGGCCAGCATCTTGTTGACCGGATCCCAGTGCTCTTCATGGTGGTCTCGGATTACATCACAGTACATTGCAGGGAAATTCCAGTGCTGCATAAGGCGGTAGCCCTGCTCAACATGCATGGCCTCGAATATCTCCATGATAAGCTCGTCATCAAACATTGAACTGATAACACCTGCCTTAACAAGTCGTTCAATGGCCTTCAGCAGATAGAGCTTGCCAACGTCGTGGAGAAGGGCAGCAAGATAGATTTCGTCCGCTATTCCCCTCATGCCGCAGTTGTGGGCCAGCCAGCGTGCGCCAAGCGCAGCCCCGTGGCTGTGCAGCCAGAGTTCCTTCATGTAGTTGTTAAGTGCAGGGTTCTCGGATGCGTGGGCTGATGCCTGTGAAGCCGCAATCGCTATGTTTATTACCTGCTGGGCGCCGAGGCGGATAACGGCCTCTTTTATTGTGGCAACCTTTGTGCGGCCCATGTACATGGGGGAGTTGGCCATCTTAAGCATCTGGCTGGCAAGGGACTGATCTTCATTTGCAACGAGGGTGACTTCATCAACAGTAAAGTCGTAGTCAGATAGCATCCTCTGGAGCTTGAGTGCCACAGGGTGGAATATCGGCAGTTCTATCGGCTGCGATGCCAATAGTTTTCTGACGGTTTCCGGTATTACGATCTGTGCCATACCTTGTCCTCCTTAAGCCATACTTGGCAATTCAAGTTAAATATGATTAAAAGTAACACTTAATTATTTCATATTACTGCAATTGTCAATCAATCGCGTGTCCTGTTGTAAGTATTACTGGATATTTATATGTTTTCCCGTCACGCTCCTTTATGACAGTGTCAACTATTTCAGAGGTGATTTCTGTAAAACCGGCAGATAAAAAGTATTGTCCCATCTGTTCTACAGAGAAACCATGGTGCCGTATTCCTTCAGGAGTATCGTGAAAAGTTCCATCTTCTTCATCAAGGTCGGCAATGCAGAGCATGCCACCAGGGTTTAGCGTCTGTCTGAATTTTACAATCTGTGAGGCTACATCTTCAATATGGTGCATGGTCATGCTGCTTACAACAAGATCAAATCCCCCGGGGAGGTTTTCATCAGGATCTTCTGATATCTGCAAGGGGATGACATTGTCTATACCGGCATCGGCAAGTTTTTTATCCAGTTGATCAAGCATACCGGATGAGGTGTCAGCGGCAACAACCTCTCTGCTCATCGCAGTGAGCGCCAGAGTGACAAGGCCCGTTCCGCAGCCGAAATCCAGGGTTCTTATCTCTGTGCGGGCAAGTTTTTTTATTATGGCATCAGAAACTGCACGGGCAAGAATCACCCTTCTTGGCTTGTTATCCCATTCTGCTGCACGGCTGTCAAAATCACGCATCAATATCTCCATTTGAAACAAGATCATGGGGGCATTCCATTAACCATTCCATGTAACCCTCACCTGATATTTTTTTGAATCTTGCAACTCTCTCCCTGTAAAACTCCTGGTCATCAAGTTCTTCCCTGATTAATGACAGATATTCTGAAGAGACAAGGCCCAGACCTGCCATGAAGGCATAAAATCCTGATATGGCTTCAAGGTGCCGTTCAAGAGTCACTACTTCAGGCTCCATGGTTTTAGAGCAGTACCAGGTTCCTGCAAAGTAACGGACCTGGCCCTTTCGTGGCGTAAGGATGTTCTGCCGTAGTGCATCAACCATGTAGTCCCTCAGGTAGTAGTCTGCACAGTAGGCAAGTTCTGACGCCTTTTCAGGCGCAAGCCCCTGCTCCTGCTGCAGATGGATGTAAAAATCCTGGAGAAGTGTCCTGCAGAGCTGGTCTACCCTTAGTTCATCAGCCAGTGTGCTGATTTTGAAATTTTCAGTTCTGAATTCAGACAGTGGAGTTTCCATTTTCATGATATGCGGGGATCAAGCGCATCCCTGATCCCCTCTCCCAGAAGGTTATATGCGAGCACTGTAACAAGTATGGCAAGTCCGGGAAAGAACGATAGCCACCAGGCAAATTCGATGTAATCCTTGCCGGATGTAAGTATGTTCCCCCAGCTTGGCGTCGGGGGCTGAACCCCTATGCCCAGGAAGGAAAGGGCTGATTCTGTAAGGATAGCTCCTGCTACCCCAAGTGTGGCTGCCACCAGCACAGGTGAGAGCGCGTTTGGCAGAATGTGTCGGAATATTATCCTGGCGTCGGAGCATCCGATGCATCTTGCCGCTGTAATATACTCCATTTCTTTTATCGAGAGGACTTCAGCCCTTACCAGACGGGCCACCCCCATCCATCCGGTAAGTCCTATAACAGCCATTATTACCCAGATGGAAGGCTGAAGAAAGGCAATGACAGCAAGTATAAGGAAAAATGTGGGAAAGCAGAGCATTATGTCCACAAATCGCATCAGCAGGGTATCGGCCCATCTGCCGTAGTACCCGGCTGCAAGGCCTGTAAGTGTACCTATGGCAACCGCTATTCCAACTGAAACAAAACCTACCTTGAGAGATATCCTTGCGCCGTAGATGACCCTTGAAAATACATCCCGTCCAAGTTCGTCGGTTCCAAACCAGTGGTTTGGCGAGGGGGGCTGCAGAACGGCCCATGCGTTGATGGAAGATGGGTCGTACGGCGAAATGAGTGGCGCGAGGAACGAGAGTGCAAAAAGCATCAAAACCACAAATCCGCCTGCCATTGAAAGACGGTTACGTTTCAGGCGAGGCCAGAATACTGAAGTTATATATGTGTCTGCCCTGCTCATGCTCCGCCCCTCCTTATTCTCGGATCTGCAACAGCATAGCAGACATCGGCTATCAGGTTGCCAAGGAGTGTAAGGAAGGCCCCTATCACAAGAATTCCCATTACCAGCGGGTAGTCGCGTGACATTACGCTCTGGTAGAAAAGCTGCCCCATTCCCGGAATGGAGAATATCGTTTCAAAGATTACACTGCCGCCAATCAGACCGGGCAGAGAGAACCCCATTAATGTGATCAGAGGCAGAAGAGCATTTCTGAAAGCATGTTTCCAGATTACAACCCTCTCCGGGAGTCCCTTTGCCCGTGCGGTTACGATGTAGTCCTGTCCTGTTACCTGTAGCATTGCGGAGCGCATGTAACGTGATACACCGGCAAGGGAGCCAAAGGAGGCCACGCATACAGGGAGAAAAAGGTGGCGGGCAGTGTCAGCGGTCCAGGCAGCAAGCCCCATCTTGTCAGCTCCAAGGGAGTGGAGACCGGATATTGGAAGCCAGTTAAGCTTTACGCCAAACAGGTACATAAGAAGCAGCGCCAACCAGAATGTCGGTACAGAAAAGCCAATGAAAACAAGAACAGTCATACCCTTGTCAATAATAGTATCCCGCTTCACAGCAGCAAGTACGCCTATCGGTATGGCAAGCCCAAATTCAATTATCAGGGCAATTACGTTAAGGGAGAGAGTTACCGGAAGCCGTTCTTTTATCTTGTCAACAACGGGACGGTTATCGCTTGAGAATGAACGACCGAAGTCAAGTCGGGATATTTTGCCCAGCCAGGTGAAATACTGGACATGCAGTGGCTGGTCAAGGCCATAGAACTTACGCATCCTGTCGCGGGCTTCCTTGCCCACCTTGGGGTTCATTGCAACCTGCATTTCAACAGGTTCGCCAGGGGCAAGGTGGATGACAGTAAATGTTATGAGTGTTATCCCCAGCAAAAGCGGAACAAGCATGGCTATGCGGCGGAGCAGGTAGGATGTCATCCGTTCTCCGATTGCAGCAGATAGTTGTGAAAGGCGCGTAACGCCTGGCCACGGTGGCTTATCCTGTTTTTCTCATCAAGGTCCAGCTCTGCCATTGTCTTGTCATATCCATCAACAAGAAGCAAAGGGTCATATCCAAAACCTCCACCGCCGCGAGGCTCCGAAATTATGCGTCCACCAATCCTTCCTGTAAAGGTGTTTTCACTGCCGTCAGGCTGAACAAATGCCATTACGCAGACAAAGGCAGCCTGACGTCGGTTATCAGGAACCCCTGAAAGCTCAAGAAGAAGTTTCCGGTTGTTTGAGGCATCATTGGCCCCTTCGCCTGCAAAGCGGGCAGAATAGACTCCGGGAGAACCGCCCAGGGCATCCACAGTAAGGCCCGAATCGTCGGCAAGAACTGGTAGTCCCGTTGCCTTGCATGCCTCCCTGGCCTTCTTTAATGCGTTGTCTTCAAAGGTTTCTCCGTCCTCAACTGTTTCTGGAAGATCAGCAAAATCCGAAATGGAAATTACCTCTTTTACAATCCCGTCCAGCAGGGCTGTTATCTCTTTGAGCTTGCCCTTGTTCCTTGTGGCAACCAGAAGTTTCTTCATTCTGCAAGGGCCTTCTGCTGGAGGACGAACAGCTGTGAAATCCCTTCCATTGCGGTATCACGCATAGCGTCCATCTCATTAAGGGTAAACGGTTCCGCCTCGGCTGTCCCCTGTACCTCAACAAAGCGACCTGAAGATGTCATAACGAAGTTCATGTCAACCTCTGCAGCCGAGTCTTCGGTGTATTCAAGATCAAGAAGCACCTCCGTCTCGACAATTCCGACGCTTACAGCTGCAACTGCCTCTTTTATCGGGTTGGATGAGATCTTGCCTGTTGCAAGCAGCTTTGAAACAGCATCGGAGAGTGCCACGAATGAACCGGTGATTGATGCTGTTCTGGTGCCGCCGTCAGCCTGAATCACGTCGCAATCTATATATATGCTCCTCTCTCCAAGAAGGCCAAGGTCGGTAACAGCCCGCAGGGAGCGACCTATAAGCCGCTGTATCTCAAGGGTTCGTCCCGACTGCTTCCCCTTTGCTGCCTCGCGGGAGGAGCGGGTGTGGGTTGCCCTGGGCAGCATCGAGTATTCCGCTGTTACCCAGCCAGTTCCCTTGCCTCGCAGGAATGGGGGCACTGATTCCTCAACTGATGCGGTGCAGATTACCTTTGTGTCGCCAAACTCTATTAATACCGAGCCTTCAGCATGTTTTGTAAAATTTCTGGTGATGGTTACAGGCCTTAACTGGTTGTTGCCCCGTCCGGATCGTGCCATTATGTTTTTTCCTCTCTTGCAAGAAACTTGTCATGCTTCAATATCCAGAGTGGATGCATGTTGTCAACAAAAAGGGTTATCAGCCCAGGAAGCTGTTGTTGGTCCTTGCCATGTTGAGTTCGATTTGTGTCCTGTTCCAAGCGTCCAATTCTGACACCCATGTATGATATTCATAGCAACAGAATACGAAGCAAATGATTGCGTCCTGGAGGTTGCTGTGCCCAAAGCCAATCGTTCATCAAAAACGATTACTAAGCTGAAAGTCGGCATTTTCTGGTATGTTGACGGTATGGTACTTGGTGAAGCGGTTACGCTTGATGATGCCGAGCCTTATGGTGAAGCGCTCCAGCATGGCGGCCACCATGATTTCTGGCAACAGCTGAAAGCCTCAACACTTGCAGAATACAGCTTCAAATCTCACGCATACGATTTCTATCCACGCGGTCGGATGGTATGGTTTTTCCGGAAAAGAGTTGCCCGGTTATACCTTGATAAATGTCTGAATGAGGCTGAGCGAGCTTCTGTGCTGAGATTTTTTGATGCTGCGGGATGTCCGCTTGAGCTTGAGCTGGACAGTCATTACTGTTGCTCCAGATGCAATGCTCATTATCTGGATGACCTGTAAGGTTCCTGGAAAGGTAAGAAAACAATGCCAAAAAGAGAAAAGCACCAGTGGGCCGGTCAACTGGTCGAGGTAATCAAGGCGATCAGGCTGCTCTCCCGTGAAGGAGGCGCCAGCAATGAAGAGCTTGAGCAGGAGCTTGAACTTGGCAAGCGCTCTGTTCAGCGGCTAAAAAAGACCCTCTGCGAGCAGATGCACATGCCGATTCAGGAGGTTGAGCTGCTATCCGGCAAGCATCGGCGCTGGCAACTTTCCAAAAACGCTACCATGATTCTGCCCCGGCTGGACAGCGCTGGACTGAACATGCCGGAACTGTTGTCGCTCTATGTTCTTCGCGGGCTTGCCGGAATCTACAAGGGCAGCTCGATTATGGCGGATATTGACAGCGCCTTTGCCAAAATAGGCGCCGTATTGCTGCCCGCAACCAGCCGCAGGCTTGAAAAGTATGCCCGCCTGTTTGTAGTGGCCCCCAAATCGGCAAAACAGTACGCTACCAGCGATGATGTTATTGATGAACTTTCCGCCTGCATCCTTGACGAAAAGGTCTGCCTGGTGACCTACCACGCCTTTGGCGAGAATGCCGTGAAAAAATATCGTATCAGTCCGTTGCATTTTTTTGAACATGACGGGGGTCTGTATCTGCTTGCCGTAACCACCAGGTTTGGAGAGATACGAACGCTGGCTGTTGAGCGGATCAGGGAGGCTGAAATGATGCCGCAATCATTCAGCTACCCCGCTGATTTCAATGCCGAACAGTTCCTGTCATCGGCTTTTACCCTCTACTTTGGCCCACAAGAGACCTTCCGCATCCGTTTTTCAGCCAGACAGGCCAGATACATCACTGAACGCCAGTGGGCGGCAGAGCAGCAGATAGAGGAACAGGAGGATGGCTCCATCATACTGACTATGGAAACTGCCGGTAGTTATGACATCAAAAAGTGGGTGCTCTCCTACGGCGGAGACGCTGAACTGCTGGAGCCTGCCTGGTTGCGGGAAGAGATTGTGGATGAGTTGAAGCAGGGGTTGGAGAACTACCAGAATAAGCAACAAACGTAGTCAACTGACATGACCTTTGAAGAGCATTGTCAGGAATCGGTCCGGCTTTTCGGTAATCCTTACGAGCATATCCACCTCTGGCTTGATGAGTTTGCCGGGACAGCGGAATACGGCTATCGCCATCGCCGGAAACGACATCACGCGGAAGGGATGTGCAGAGCGGTCGCATTGTTTGGCCCGGAAGCTGAGGAGGTTGCCAGACGCCACATCATCTCTGACCTGATGCAGGAAGGGTGGACAGAAAAGGATTGTTTCCCGCGAGACGAGGCAGATTATGTGCGGATGGGGCTGTATTGAGCTGTCCAGCTAGTTTCCATCCGGAAACCGTAACATTTTGATATTTATTTAAAAAACCGGAT
>CAZXTZ010000104.1:0-9932 GCA_964643645.1 uncultured Geobacteraceae bacterium | reverse complement strand
CTTGTTGATAAATCCTGAAACAGGGGCGCGGACAACGCCACGGTCAACCCGGTCAACGTTGGTGCCTATCTCATGGCTTGCCTTTGCCAGTTCCTCCCGCACCTGGGTCAGGGCTGATGAAGCCTCGGCCCTGAATCGGGCAATTGCTTCACTTACCCTTGAGTCAGCCTCGGACTGGGCTGCCCGGAGTCGGGGATTGGCGGTTGTTGCCTCAGCTATTTGCGAGTTAAGGCGCTGTATGCGGGACTGGATTTCAAGGACTTCCATTTCAGATGCAGCGTTATTTTTTTTCAATCCTTCGATCATGTGCAACTGCTTGGTCAGAACCTCCAGCTCGCTTTGCAGGTTTCGGCGTTTTGAGGCTATTTCAGTTAGTTCGCTACCCTTCTGTGAACTCTGGGCGCGTAAAACGCGGATCTCTTCGGACAGTTGAGAACGACGTGCCTGCCAGGCAGCGGTTTCGACCTTTATGACGTTGGGGTCATTCAGGTCTGCTGGAAAACTGATGTTGCCCTGCCCTGTAAGCTCGGCAAGCAGGCGTGCTTCACGGCCACGCAGTGCAGAAACCTTGGACTGTTCCTGTCCCAGACTTGAGCGGGCCTGAATGTCAGAAAGCTCCATAAGTGGCTGCCCTGAAGTAACAATCTGGCCTTCCTGTACCAGAATCTTTCTTACAATACCCCCCTCAAGATGCTGGACGATCTGTGACTTGCCGGCAGGAACAATCCGTCCCTCGGTGCGGACAATAACATCAATCCTTGTGAATGCGGCCCAAAGGGCAAGACATATACTGCTGATAAAAATAATGAGCACAAACAGTTGCTGGGGTGAGCGTTCTGTAAAAAACACGTTCGTGTTATTTCGTATTTTGCCGATTTTCTTTGTCATTCAGGTGTTGATACACGAACAATTGAAGCGTTCGCACCGGCTTTTCCTTCACGTATTGATAATTCTATCCGGTCTTTAGGCACTTTCATTTCAAGCAGCAGATTACGCACTGCCATGGCGCGGTAAAATCCCATACGTTTGGCTTCTGAAAAGCCTTTCGGCACTTCAACAATCAAGCGGGCCTTGCCGCGCTTGACAATAGGTTTGAGTGCTTCGCGTAATTGGCTCAGTTCGGTTTGGGTCAGGTTAACAGCTTCATCGGTGAAGCGGACGATTACTTCTGAGTCGGAGCTGAAAGTCTTGTCCAGTCCTTTGATTGGTTTGGGGACAGTTGAGGTTGCCGGAACAACTTTGCTTAATGGGACGGTTTGAGCAGCTTTTACTTGCTGTAAACGCAGCTCTTGCTGTAGATCAGCGATCTGTTTTTTTAATTCATCAACAGTTGCTTCCTGCTCTTTTTTCTGATTGTTATGTGCATCAGGCTTTGTTGCTGCCACCGGCGCCGTGCCAGCACCTCCGAGGCTTGCACGGCCGAGCTCAAGGGCAAACATAAAGACTGCAACAGTCATTATGGTAAGAAGAAACAGAAGGTTAAGCACCAGATTGGTTACGGCATCTACATAGCCGGGCCAAAAAGTGTCTGAACCGTCACTATGATCCATGTCTGTTTGCATAGGAATAGCCTACCTTGAGTACGTCAGTCTTGAATGTTATTTGCCTGTTTCTGGCCGCATTGAGGCTGCATTAGCCGTGGCGGAAACAGTTCGTTTCGCTGTTGCTTGATCTGCAGCAATTTTTTTTGTCTCTGAAGCCGGAGTACCTTGAACAAGCCTTACAACCTGGGCAACAGTGTTCATCTCTAGAATATGCAGATTAACGAGGCGTACCTTTACCTGATAATGGCGGTCATAGACATCAAGCAGATCAAGCAGTGACTGGTTGCCGGAAAGCATGCGTTTTGACATCGCCTCTGCAGCAGTTGAGATTGACTTCAGCTCACGGTAGCCGGACTCGATCCGTTCGCGAGTGGTTGTAAGGGTTGCATAGCTGGCTGAGAGGCCTTGCAGTATCCTGCGTCGTTGATCATCCAGACGGTATTTGAGCTCCCTGTAACGTGCAGCGCGCTCGTTATTGTACTGGTAGTCTCCGCCTCCGTTAAACAGGCCCCAGTTAAGCACAAACATGAGACGTTGATCACGCTGTCCTGAACTGCTGCGATCTCCTCCGGCATGGAGTGAATAATTATCAGTATATTCAAGGTCAAACCGGGGGAGGAAACGGCTTTTAGCTGCGTTTTTGTCAATCCCTGCGGCCATCATTTCAGCAGTGAGTGAACTGACCTCAGGGTTGTTGGCCATGGCAAGGGTAACGGCTTTATCCAGTGTGTCCGGTATAATGTTTGCCCCGATATCATCTGCCTCAGGCAGGCGAACCATGCGAGGTACAACATTGGTAAGGCGAACAAACTCAATTCCGGCAGCGGCATGTGCAGATTCAAATTCAAGGCGTGAAGAGATCGCAGCCTGGCTGCGGGCTCTTACTCTGGCCATATCAGAAACACTGGCCGCTCCAGCACGAGTGCGCTTTTCAATATAGGTCTGAAGCTCCATCAACTGCGATTCAAAATCACGGGTCAAATCAGCCTGAAGTTTTGTTGAAACCAGGCTCAGATAGGAGTTTGCTGTTGCCAGACAGGCATCTGCATCACTTGCACGTTCGCTCTCGGCTTTGGCCTGCTCTACAACCTTTCTTCTGCGCCAGTCGTAATATGACGGCAGATCAAAAAGCGGCTGGCGAACTGTTAAAGTAAGATCTTTCCTGTTGTGTGTTTCAGCATGAATGGGGTTACCATCAACACCGAGAGCAACTGAAGGTGTAGATCTTTCACTTCCTGTGCTAGCACGTACAGAAACAGCAGGCAGTAATAGCGCCAATGCCTGGCCGGTCTGTGCTTTGGCCTGGTCTGTCCGTGCGCTGGCAGCCAGGGTCTCGCGGCTGAAGCTCTGGCCAGACCTGACAGATTCCGAGAGGTTTGTTTCGCTTATTGTTCCGGCAGGTTCGTTTGCCAATAGCGGGTTGCTGGCCAGCAGCTTGACAAATTCACCCCCGGTATCAACTGCTACCGGTATTTCAAATTTTCCGAATAACCCTACAAGGCTGTGTTCCAGCGGAACGGTGAATTTTGTCTGTCCGGTTACAGGAAGTGGTTCAGAGGGAGTCTGTTTCGCGGCTGCAGCAGGTGCAGGTGGCTGTTGGTTAATAAGCTGAGCAGGGGTAGGCGTTCCGTTTCTTTTCAGCTTGGTATGAGCCCTTTGCTGTGATGGCGGAATGATGGAGTTTAGTGCTTCAAGTGCGGCAATTGCTGCATCAGCCGCCGCATTTGCCGCATTTGCCGCTGCTGTTGCCGCATCAGCCGCCGCCGCCGCAGCAGCAGCAGCGTTTGATAAAACACCGGATGGTTTTTGGGGAGTACTGGCTGTTTTCCCCTTTGACGGATATTCAGCCCCACCCGCATTGGGTGCTAAAGTCAGCTGCCATGCAATCAGTAGAACGCAGCAAGTAGTCAGCTTAAATCTGTAAATCAAAAGTAGTTCCTGGTTCCTGACCATGCTAGTCCTGAATTTAGCATTTACACTGTATAAGACTGGATTCGCTGGTCGTCAAGATTTGATATAGCTCGTGCCATTTTATCCAGTTACTATGTCATATTAAGGAGCTGAATTCAATTGTTAACTGCTGGTACTATGCGGTGTTTTTCGGATTTGTAGAATTTACGCACAAAAGCAGTTGCGGCATTGAGTGCGGCTGGTATAGAAAAGATGCATCGAAGAAAACAGAGACAGACAGCGCACAGGAGAACCACTGATGGAACAGGTTACACAGGACGGAATTACCTTTAGCCTTGCAGGTCCGGTGGAACTGCCGCTGCACTGGGTAGGGCAGAATGAGCTCTTAAGGCAGCTCCTGGCTGCATGGCTGGTGATTGACGAGCGGGATATCCCGTTCAACCCCAGGCTCATCGGCAAGCCGGGGGTGGGTAAGACCACCCTGGCATACGCTGCTGCAAAAACTCTGGGCAGGCCTGTGTACCTGTACCAGGCAACCATGGATACCCGTCCGGAGGATCTTATTATCACTCCGGTAATAGGTCCTGGCGGAAGCATCTGCTATGCGGCTTCATCTCTTGTCTCCGCCATGCTGAAGGGTGGAGTGCTTATACTGGACGAGGGGAACAGGATGTCGGAGAAGGCCTGGGCCTCACTTGCACCGCTGCTGGATGACCGCCGCTATGTTGAATCCATAGTCACCGGCCTGAGAATACCCGCCCACCGTGATTTCCGGATAGTTGTCACAATGAACGAGGACTCTTCAACCTTCGAGGTGCCGGAATATATCCATTCCCGTCTGCAGCCGCAGATCTTCATTGACTTCCCCGAGGCGGACGAGGAGGTGCTGATACTGAAGGAGAATCTCCCGTTTGCGCCGGACACCATCCTACAGTACGTGGTCAATTTCCTGCAGCGGGCCCATGCAGCGGATGAGATATATTCGGCACGGGACGGCATCAATATCGCCCGCTACGCCCTGAAGATGGCCCACGATGGAGGGGGTAATCCGCAGAAACTGGTGCCGCTGGCCATTGAGAGGGTTTTGGGGGATGAAGCGCTGCGATATCTTGATTAACCATGCCCAAACGCCTCTTTCTTGAAAAGTTCGGCCCTGTTTATGCCCTTCCGGCCCTCCACTACCGGATGGAGTTCGCATGGCTTGTGCGTCAGGCGATCCATCAGGTAAAGCCGGACTGCATCGCCATAGAGCTTCCTTCAGGCATTGAGCAGCCTTTTGCCCGGGCTGTCAGCCGCCTTCCGCAGATATCCGCAATCCGTTATCCGGTTGAGATAAAAGGGGGTAAAGAACAGGCTTCCTGGCTTCTTATAGAGCCTTCAGACCCCTTTGCAGAGGCGGGCCGGATGGCGCTTGAGTCCGGAATACCGCTTCACCTGATTGACGCCGATACGGACGGTTATCCGATACACCGGGATTCCTTACCCGATTCCTACGCTGTCCAGCGGATCGGCCTTGAAGCCTACTACCGTGCTTATCAGGCGTGCCCGGAACTGCCCGAGCCATGCCATGAAGACCTGATACGGGAACAGGCCATGGCGTTGCGCCTGCAGCAGCTTGCAGGGCGACACGGGCGGATACTGTTTATCTGCGGCATGTTTCACCTGCAGCGGATAAAGGAGGAGTTCTCAAAGCCTCAGACCGCTCCGATGCTTCGCAAAAGGCATATTGATGCATCCCTTTTCAATCTGCACCCCGACTCCTGCCGCGAAATTCTGGGCGAATTTCCCTTCCTTTCCGCCATATACGAGCATCGCAGGACTACCCTGCCGGATGAGCCGGATGATGGTCATTCAACCTTGAGAAAGAGGTTCAGCGCCTTTGAACTGATACAGGGGGGAAGGAAAGAGCTGCCGGAGGAGCAGCTGCTTGACAACGCCATTCTCCGCTGCGCCAGACACTGCGGCCCTGAGGGTGGATTCCCCGACCGCCAGAGGATAATCCTGCGTCTCTTCATGGAGTCGGCCAGACATTACCGCCAGGAGACAGGAGAGCCTGTCCATCACTGGCAGAAGCGGGCTTTTTTCAGGTATGTCCGCAACTATGCAATGGTAAGCTCCATGCTGCTGCCGGATCTGTATCAGATGCTTGCGGCGGCCCGTGGCTGCGTGGATGACAACTTTGCATACGCCATGCTGCGTCTGGCTTCACGCTACCCCTGGCAGAAGGATGATGCGGAGATAGCGACAATCCGCCTGACCCCGGAGGATGTATGGGACGGTGTGCGCCGGATCAGGTTCCGGCCAAAGGAGCAGCGCAGAAAAGGGCTTTCATCCTTCGGGGCAATGAGGCGCAGCAAGGAGAAACGCCCGGGGGAGTGGCTGGAGGGGTTCGACGACCCGTCAATCTGCTCCTGGCCCCCTGAGGATATCGCAATCGAGCAGTATGGCGACTTCCTCAAAAAGAAGGGGACGCTCCTGAAGGCCGAGGAACAGGCAAGGGTTGAGCCGTTCTCCTCTTCGCTCCTTGACGGCATAGATATGCGGGAGACCCTGCGGAACATCCATGATGGCCGCATCTATGTGAGGGAAACAAGGCGTGGCAAAGGCGATGTGGGGGTGGTGATAGTCATTTTTGATGAAGACCGCGAGAACAGAAAGTTTCCATATATGACCACATGGCTTGGGGAGCATGAACAGGAATCGGACATGGCGTTCTACGCCACCCCGCCTGAGGAGAACATCGTGGGACCTGGCATCTGCCGCTGCGAATACGGCGGTTTTATGCTCTCATACCCCCCCCGCAGACTGGATGATGTCTGGACAGACCCTGACTACCGCTTTGCAGGGAGCAAGTCCGAGGTTCTGCTGCTGGCTGCCCTTGACTACACAAAAGAGAAGCAGGTGGTCTATGTGGCTGCCAGGCCCCCCCGCAGCATATTCAGGCAGATTGCCAGCCGGATGGGGCGCAGTATTCTGTACATACCGTTAGGCAGCCTCTCTCCGGTGACGCTGAAAAAGCTGCGGGTGATGCATATACTTCATGGCAGGGGCAAACGGGAGATTGCAAAGGAGTATATCTGGTAGAAACGCCGAGGCCCCCGTTTCCGGGGGCCTCGTTTTGTATCACGATGCCAGGTACAGCCTGATCTTCTCTGCCAGCGTCCTGTATATCCGGTCTGTTTCATCCGGGTTGCGCTCCAGCAGCGTCACCCTGAAACCAGACAGGCTGGTGGCGAAAGAAGATAGCGGAACCGTACAGATTCCTGTGGCTGCAAGGGTATAGTAGACGAACCGCTTGTCCGGTGAAACGCCGGGCTGGTTCACAAGCGATTCCACAAGCTGCCTTACCTCGCTGTTTTCGATGGGCAGTGACTGCCTGCTGTTCAGCACCCCATCCCTGAATGCCACAGCCATATAGAACGCCCCGTTGGTGCGGTTCACCATCAGCTCAGGCAGCTCCTTCAGGTAGTTGTAGGTGATGTTGCTTGACCTTTCATATATGGCAATCCGCTCCTTAAGATAGTTCTGGTACTCCGGATGCTTCATGATGGCCGGTATGACTGTCTGGGGCAGGGTTGTGGAACAGACCTCATTCATCTTGTGGGTCAGTATGGTGTTAAGATACTTGCGGAACTGCTCGTCGGACCGGCTGTTGTAAGCCTCTGTCCAGCCACAGCGGGAACCGGGCCAGGGGAACTCTTTTGATATACCCTTTAGGGCTATGGCGGGAACATCCCCTATGACATCGCTGATCGGCACGGTGCTCTGACCGTTGTATACCACGTTGTTGTAGACCTCGTCGCTGATGATGAACAGTCCGAACTCCTTTGCAATTGCAACTATCTGCTGCAGGGTCTCTTTGCTGTAGACCATGCCGGTCGGGTTGTCCGGGTTGATGATCATTATGGCGCAGATGTTCGGGTTCTTTTCCACCTGACTGCGGATCTCTGCAATGTCCGGGCGCCATCCGTTTTCCGGATCAAGCCTGAAGTGAACTGAAGGCGCACCGGCATGACCTACCTCGCCAAGTGTATGGGTCGTGTAGGAGGGGGAAGGCATCAGCACCCTTGCCTCAGGGGTAAGACATCCGTATATCTTGGCAATGGCGTCACCCAGTCCATTGAAGAAGATGATGTCATCCGGGGTGATCTGTGCGCCGCCCCTCTTGTTGGTGGTTTCGCAGATGAACTCGCGGGTCTTCAGGACACCCCGGGTGTGGCAGTAGCCCCAGGTATCGTTCTCCATGACAGCTTCCGATACTATCTGCTTCATCCATTCCGGTATCTGCTCTCCCTTGACAATCGGGTCGCCGATGTTCTCCCAGTTGATCCTTACCCCGCACTTCTCCAACTTTTCAGCCACATTGACTATGTTCCTGATCTCGTAGGTAAGTTCGCCGGTCCCTGCTGGAACAAGATTCACACGCATGGTTCTGTCTCCTTTATCAAGCATTTAAATGATCAGAAAATATTAAAAAAGCCGCAGGCTCCATGCCTACGGCTGTTGAGAAACTCAGGTTTCCAGACGATCAGCTGGCAGCAGCAAAACCCACGGCGTTTGAGGCCGCGGCGGTGATAGCTCGTGCTGCAATTCTGATGGTCAAAAAGTTCATGATCGGCACAATTAGCATGGTATTCAATTAACAGTCAACGGATTATTTGGCCGGAGTTGAATCAAAACCTATCAACAGGCGTCCATCGGTGTCACGCCATCTTATCCATCCGGCAGTGCTGTGATCTGCAAGTGAGTATGCCCAATCTCCCTGTGCCCTGATTATCTTCATGGCTTGTCTTCCAGATACAGGGCGACCATGTTCATCTGCTGCTTTAGGAAAGATCTGCATCATTTTTTTAGGGCTGTTCTTCAAAAAAACAGCCGATTTACCCTTCAGAAACTGCTCCCATGATGAATATTTCCAGCTTCGTTGCGGAATAAGCCAGCCTGTCCTGCCCGCATCGTCATGTTCTACTTCAAGCCAGTCACCTTTGCGGGATGTGACCAGAAGGTACCGGTATTCAGAGGGGCCGAAGAGCCAGGAGTTCAACTCTTTTACTGCTCCGTAATCCAGTGTGCAGCATCGCTCTATACCTGGATCGTCATACATCGGGACCGTTTCCTGGGAGGATGTGGCAGGGAGCTGTAAAACACCTATGCCGCTGTATGGACGCATTTTGGGTGCAGCCTGGCAGATGGAGGCAACAAGGAGGATGATCAGTAAGGCTGACGTCAGAAGTTGAAGAGATCGCATAGGCGAAGCAGATAAGGTCTGGCTTCCGGAGAGGTGTCTTCTGGCGCCCAATGGGCTTTTTCTGCCTCTGAAAACGGCAGATAGGGCCCTGCCTTTGCCTCAAAGAATATTGTGCCGGTGGCAAGGCTCACAGCTGTGTGATATCCGGAGTTCGGGAGTGTGGCAACCGCATTGTCTGTGCCTGCAACAAGCATGGCCTTGCCTGTAATGTTGCCTTCATCATCAAAGCATATAACTCCCAGTCTGCCCCGGATCAGTACAAAGGTTTCATCCTTTTCCGGATCAAGGTGACGGTGTGGCCTTATGTATGAATCAGGCTCCATTGCATTGAGCAGGCGGTGGCATTTTGATTCGTCTGAAGTATGAAAGTTCCGGTTCATACGAAGTCGCGGTGATTCCTTTGCCTTTTGCGTTAGCTCATCAAGTATCCGGCTGTCTATGCAGAACATCTGCTACATCTCCACCAGTGCGAACTGGTTGCCGTCCGGATCCGCCACAACCGCCATCTTCCCCCACGGGGATGTTTCAAGAGGTTCGATGAATCTGACCCCTTCTTTAGTCAGGCGTTCGCAGAGTTTTTCTATCCCCTTTACCTTCAGGGTGATTCCGGTGTGGCGACCAACAAGAGCCTTTGCATCATCCTGAAGGGCCAGCGAAATTCCAAGAGTGGTTGCTGCTCCTGGGAAAAACTCCATCATCATCTGGCTTTCGCCGGCAAGCGGCAGTTTAAGCTGATCGGCATAAAAAGTTTTGGCCCTGGCCAGATCTGTTACAAACAGAACGATATTTTTCATTGTAACTGACATGTTTATAATTACCTCTGGGAAAGTTTGTGTACTGTCTCAACCATGAATTTTGCGTTATCCGGGGAAACGGTTGGAAGTATGCCATGTCCAAGGTTGAATATATGACCTGGCCGTCCATCGTTTTCGTCAAGTATCCGTTTTACTTCCCTTTCAATTATATCTTTTGAAGCAAAAAGAACAGTCGGGTCAAGGTTGCCCTGTACGGCTGTATCGTGGCCGAGGAGGTTTCTTGCGGTACTCAGTTTGACGTGCCAGTCAAGCCCCATTACGTTGCCGCCGGCTTTCTGGACGGTCTGCAGCATTGTCCCGGCCCCTTTTACAAAGTGGATGATCGGGGTGTCTTTTCGGTTAAGCCCGTTTATCAGTTTTGTTGTGTATGGCAGGACGTATTTTTCATAATCTGTGGGAGACAGGATACCGCCC
>CAZXTZ010000103.1:8378-10012 GCA_964643645.1 uncultured Geobacteraceae bacterium | reverse complement strand
CCAGAAACTTAATGATGCCGAGTCTTGTACCCTTGCAGCTCAGCGTGACGCGCTGCTTCCGAAGCTACTGTCTGGAGAGGTACGAGTATCCAATATGGAGGCGCAAACATGTTAACCCGCCTTAGTATCCGAAATTTCAAGCGGCTTGCAGAAGCAGATATTGATTTGTCTCAAAGTGTTGTCTTTATCGGCCCCAACAACTCCGGCAAGACCTCGGCGCTTCAAGCGCTGGCTCTTTGGGAGGCCGGCTGGCGAGCCTGGTTTTCCAAACGAGGAACTAATTCTCAGGCAGAAAAGCGCTCCGGCGTTACCCTGAACAGAAAAGACCTGATTGCAGTGGCTGTCCCGGATGCAAACCTGCTTTGGCGGGATCTGCATGTGCGCGCCAGCGAACGTCAGGGTGACGGGAAACTCAAAACGCGCAATATTTTGATCGAGATTTGTGTAGAAGGGGTAACCGCCGGCAAACTCTGGCGTTGCGGCCTTGAGTTTGATTATGCCAATACGGAGTCATTCTATTGTCGCCCGTTGCGAACTGATGCAGAAGGTAAAGAAAGGATGAACCTGCCGGATGCAACTCTTTTGGAGCAGGTCAGAGTTGCTTTTCTGCCTCCCATGTCAGGCTTGGCATCAATTGAACCAAAGCTTGAACCGGGTCGGATCAATGTGCTGATTGGTGAAGGTCAGACCGCTCAGGTGCTTCGCAATCTATCACTCATGCTGCATGAACAGGATAAGAAGCTTTGGAGCAACCTTGTTCAGCATATTCAATCTCTTTTTGGCATTAACCTTCAAGAGCCTCTCTACAATGCGGTGCGTGGTGAAGTGTCCATGTCGTACAAAGAACGAAGCGGTACGCAACTCGATCTTTCTTCCGCTGGCCGTGGTCTGCAGCAGACCCTCCTATTGTTGGCCTATATCTATGCAAATCCACGTACCATTGTGTTGCTTGACGAGCCTGATGCCCACCTTGAAATACTCCGCCAACGTCAGATATACCGGCTGATCAATGAGGTTGCAGAGCAACAGGGGTGCCAGATCATTGCGGCCAGTCATTCTGAAGTTGTCTTGAATGAAGCTGCAGAAAAAGATTCTGTCGTGGCTTTTGTCGGTAAACCACACCAGATTAACAACAAGGGACATCAGGTTCTCAAGGCTCTCAACAACATAGGTTTTGAGAACTACTATCTTGCAGAAGAGCGCGGGTGGGTGCTTTACCTTGAAGGTTCAACTGATTACGATATATTGCGTACCTTTGCCAAAAGACTTGGCCATCCAGCTTTTCAAATCCTTGAAGCACCATTCGTCCACTATGTCGGTAACAATCGGCCAAGCCAGGCACGAGACCATTTCCATGGCATAAAGGAGGCAAAAGCTGATCTGGTAGGGCTTGCTATTTTTGATAACATTCCAACTGATCTAATAGTTCAGCAAGGCCTTGTTGAACTAATGTGGAGTAAGCGAGAGATAGAAAACTATTTTTGCAGCGAAGCGGTGTTGATGGCATGGGCACGCGGTAAAGGCCCGGCTGATTTGATAGAAATGGCTGAATCATCTCTCCGTGAAGAAGCTATGGCTGAATGCATTCAAAAACTTTCAGACGCTTTGGAAACTACCGGCAAACCTTCGTTGTG
>CAZXTZ010000103.1:0-8368 GCA_964643645.1 uncultured Geobacteraceae bacterium | reverse complement strand
GCGGAAATCAAGGCGAGCGAAGAGGTGCTGGAGCCGCTCTTCAGAAACTTCTGTAAAAAACTTGGCTTGCCCCCACAAACCATGAACAAAGGGCAGTTTCACCAGTTGATTGCCTATCTTGATGTTGTGGATACCGAGATTGTTGAAAAGCTTGATGCAATTGTTGAAGTGGCAGGAAAAGCACGGCCGCTTGAGACCGAATAAATGAGTGCCACCTTCAACGAATCGATCATCGAGGAAGCCACCCTCTCCTGGCTGGAGAGTATCGGTTACTCCATCAGGAACGGCCTCGACATCGCCCCCGGCGAACCTGCTGCCGAGCGCGCCGACTACGGCCAGGTGATTCTTGCAGACCGTCTGCGCAACGCCCTTGCCCGTCTTAACCCCACCATCCCTGCCGATGCCCTTGATGATGCTTTTCGTAAGCTGACCCGCCCTGAAGGCCCAACTCTGGAAGCCCGCAACCAGCAGGTGCACCGCTGGCTGATTGATGGCGTAAACGTGGAATACCGCCACAAGGACGGCCACATTGCCGGGGCACAGGTGCGACTGATCGACTTTGCGCAACCGGACAACAACGACTGGCTGGCAGTCAACCAGTTCACGGTCATTGAAAACAAACATAACCGGCGGCCCGATGTGGTGTTGTTTATCAACGGCCTGCCCTTGGTGCTGCTGGAACTGAAAAACGCTGCTGATGAGAACGCCACCATCTGGAACGCCTGGCAGCAGCTCCAGACCTATAAAGCCGAGCTGCCGACCCTGTTCAGCTACAATGCCCTGCTGGTGATCTCCGACGGTGTTGAGGCCCGTATCGGCACCTTAACCGGCGGTAAGGAGTGGTTTAAACCGTGGCGCACCATTACCGGCGAAACCCTGGCCGGTCCGCAGATGCCGGAACTGCAGGTAATGCTGGAAGGGGTGTTTGACAAGCGCCGTCTGCTGATTCTTCTGAACTACTTCATCGTGTTTGAGGATAACGGCAGCGGCAGCCTGATCAAGAAGATGGCTGGTTATCACCAGTTTCACGCCGTCAACACAGCACTGCATGAGACCATCCAGGCCGGACAACTGTCCAAAGCTGAACGGGTGGCAGAAGAACCCGGCAGGTACGAGAGCGGCCAGCAGCCTGGCGGCGATCAGGGTGATCGACGCATCGGCGTGGTATGGCATACCCAGGGCTCCGGCAAAAGCCTGACCATGGCCTTCTATGCCGGACGGGTGATCCGTGATCCGGCCATGCAGAACCCGACCCTGGTGATCCTGACCGACCGAAACGACCTGGATGATCAACTGTTCGGCACCTTTTCCCGTTGCAGTGACCTGCTGCGTCAGCCGCCTGCCCAGGCCACCGACCGGGCCGATCTGCGGGACAAGCTGGCCGTCAACGCCGGGGGCGTGGTGTTCACTACCATCCAGAAGTTCTTCCCTGAAGAAAAGGGAGACCGTCACCCGCTCTTGTCCGACCGCCGCAACATTGTGGTGATGGCTGACGAGGCCCACCGCAGCCAGTATGACTTCATCGACGGCTATGCCCGACACATGCGGGATGCCCTGCCCAACGCATCCTTCATCGGCTTTACCGGCACCCCTGTTGAGCTGACCGACAAGAACACCCGCGCGGTGTTCGGTGATTATATCAGCGTCTATGACATCCAGCGGGCTGTGCAGGACGGCGCTACCGTGCCGATCTACTACGAAAGCCGCCTGGCCAAGCTGGAGCTGAAGGAGACCGAGAAGCCGCACATCGACCCCGAGTTTGAAGACATCACCGAAGGGGAAGAGGTTGACCGCAAGGAAAAGCTGAAATCCAAATGGGCGCAGCTTGAGGCGCTGGTTGGATCAGACAAGCGGGTCAGACTGGTGGCAAAGGATCTGGTGCAACACTTTGAGGACCGTCTGGACATCATGGACGGCAAGGCGATGGTGGTCTGCATGTCCCGCCGTATCTGCATTGACCTCTACAACGCCATTACTGCCCTGCGTCCTGAATGGCACCATGACGATGACGATAAGGGGGCGGTCAAGGTGATCATGACCGGCTCTGCCAGTGATCCACTGGAATGGCAACGACACATCCGCAACAAGCCCCGCCGTGAAGAACTGGCCAAGCGTTTCCGCTCGGCCTCCGATCCGTTCAAGCTGGTGATTGTGCGTGATATGTGGCTGACCGGCTTTGATGCCCCCAGCCTGGCCACCATGTATGCCGACAAGCCGATGCGGGGACATGGTCTGATGCAGGCCATTGCCCGCGTCAACCGGGTTTTTAAGGACAAGCCGGGCGGCCTGGTGGTGGATTATCTGGGGCTGGCAGATGAACTGCGCAAGGCGCTGGCCACCTACACCGAGAGCGGCGGCACCGGCAAGACGGCCATTGATCAGGCCGAGGCGGTCAGTCTGATGTTGGAGAAGTACGAAATCTGCCAAGGGCTGTTCCACGGTTTTGACTGGGCACACTGGTCATCCGGCACACCTCAACAGCGGCTCACCCTGCTGCCGATGGCACAGGAGCACATCCTGAGCCAGGATGAAGGCAAGAACCGTCTGCTGCGGTCGGTTACCGATCTGTCCAAGGCGTTTGCCCTGGCAGTGCCCCATGAGACCGCCTTGTCCATCAGGGATGACGTGGCCTTCTTCCAGGCCGTGCGGGCGGTGCTGGCCAAGAGCATGCCGGGCGACAGGAAGACTGATGAGGAACTGGATCACGCCATCCGCCAGATCGTCTCCAATGCGGTGGTGTCCGATGAAGTGATTGACATCTTTGACGCTGCCGGGCTTAAAAAACCGGACATTTCGATTCTGTCCGACGAGTTCCTGGTTGAGGTCAAGGGGATGCCGCAGCGCAACCTGGCGGTGGAACTGTTGCAGAAGCTGCTGAAGGGGGAAATCAGCAACCGCAGACGCAAGAACGTGGTGCAGGCCCGCTCCTTTGCAGAGATGCTGGAGCAAGCATTACGACGCTATCAGAATCGGGCCATTGAAACGGCCCAGGTGATTGAAGAACTGATTGCCCTGGCAAAGCAGATGCGGGAGGCCCATGCACGAGGTGATCAGCTGGGGCTGAACGAGGACGAGCTGGCCTTCTATGATGCCCTGGAGACCAACGACAGCGCTGTAAGCGTTCTGGGAGACGACACCCTGAAGACCATTGCCCGTGAACTGGCCGACACCGTGCGGAAGAACGTCACCATTGACTGGACCATGCGGGACAGTGTCCGTGCCCAGCTGCGGGTGCTGGTGAAGCGTATCCTGCGCAAATACGGCTATCCGCCGGACAAGCAGGAGAAGGCAACCCAGATCGTGCTGGAGCAGACCGAGGTGCTGTCTGAGGGGTGGGCGGTAGCGTAAACTCCCTCACCAGATTAACATGAGGAAATGAAATGGCCAGTCACTCATATCAAGTAGAAGTCCAACCAGACTATCTGAATAAAATCACCAGCGCTCAGCCTATTCAGGCCCTGTCTGAGCTTATCTGGAATAGTCTTGATGCGGATGCTTCATCGGTTGACGTAAAATTTGAATACAACGAGTTTAATACACTTTCAGCGATCATCATCAGTGATGACGGTCATGGAATTCCATATTCCGACGCTCCGGGGCTTTTCAATTCAACCCGAAAAGTCAGCTTAATACCTTTCACACAAAGGACAATCTGAACTTTGCCAAGACCAATCAATTAAAGGACGCCTATTCTCCAAGAAACGCGGCCTTGCAGTTCTTGATATGGCCAAGAGTAGCTGGGTGTACAAGAAGCTGCGCAACTTCCTGGCTGGAATTGAGGCCGGTATCTCCACCCTCAAACGGGCATTCGGTCTTGACCGCTGTACCTGGAAGGGGTGGGAAAGGTTTGGCCGGTATGTCTGGAGTTCGGTTGTTTCCTACAACCTGCTGGTGCTGGCACGGACCAGACTTGCAGCGGAATAGAGACTGCCGGGTAACCCAAAGAACAGCAGGACCAGGGAAGCAGTGTATCCAAAGCTGTAAAAGAGACGATAAAACAATCAAACGGAAGGTGTCTGGCGGAAGCTGACAGCAGATCTTGTTACTGTCAGACTATCTCAATTCAACAAACTTGATGTTTTCGGATGAAAACTAGTCTAGCCACTATGTGCCGGAAGCCTAATAACAAATTCTGCACCACCAGATGTGTTACTGGCTGTACAACTGCCGGCCATATGTTTTTCAATAATCATCTTGGCCATGTACAGGCCAATCCCGGTTCCCTGCGACTGAAACTTGGTGGTAAAATAGGGATCAAAAATCCTGCCCATAATATCCTCCGGGATACCTCCACCATTATCTCTCACCGCAATACAACAGCTGTCTTCTTCACAATAGCAGCGGATTTCAATCACAGGCTCCTTGACCTGTCGTTCAAGGAGTACATCCCTGGCGTTAACAAGAAAATTCAGAATAACCTGAGAGAATTCATTGCCATATCCCCAAACAGGCCGAGTGCATTGATTGTCTAGCAACAGCGATATACCGTTTTGCTTAAAAGTGGCCTGAACTAATCCGACAGCCCTCTCAACCATCTGATACGGATCAAAGGCAGAACATACCGCTTCCCTCCTGAAAAAGGTGCTGAAATCTTGTATGGTTTGGGACAGGTAATGCAGGATAGCCATATTGGTATCCACAAAAGAGGTAAGCATCTGATTATCACATATGCCATCTTGATAGTCCATCAGAAGCGCCTGAATTGACAGACCAATATTGTTTAGCGGTTGTCGCCATTGATGAGCAATAAAACTCAAAGTTTCCCCCATGGTTACCAGGCGTGACTGTTGGAACATCAGGTGATCCTTCTGAATACTCTTCTCAACCTCGTCGGCAATCTGCTTTTCAAGCCCTGCATTCAGGTTGGCAAGCTCGGCAGTACGTTGTTCCACCAACAACTGCAGATTTTCCCGGTGCAATTTTAACTGAATATGGGTATTAACGCGGGCCAACACCTCTTCAGACTGGAACGGTTTGGTGACGTAATCCACCGCCCCTTCCCGAAAGGCTTTGACCTTCTGCTCAGGCATATCCAAGGCACTGATGAAGATCACCGGGATGCCCTGGGTTTTAGATGAGGCCTTCAATAGCCGACAGACCTCAAAACCATCCATATCCGGCATCATGATGTCTAGCAAGATCAGGTCAGGAGGGGGGGCAGACATTGCATTATCCAAGGCATCAGGGCCGTTAGTGGACACCAGCACCTCGTACCCGTCCTGTTCCAGCATATCACCCAAAACCTGCAGGTTCTCAGGGGTATCGTCCACAATCAGGACTGAATGTTTTCTGTCCATACTGTCTCCTGCGTCATCGTTCTCAACCCAGTTTTTTCAGCCCATCCATATCATAACGAGCAATCCGCTCCAGCAACCAGTCTGCAAGAACCGGATCATTCAATCTGGCCTCTTCACCCAGATTTTTTATACGGGTAATATTCTTGCGGGTTAGTGCTTCACTAAGCGCCTTACGCCATTCGGCTGACATCTTCTCAAGGGTAGGTAGCTCAACATATTGCTGCATGACAGACAACTCAGCATATGCTTCAGTCTCAAACAACACCCCGGCATACCTGGACAGTACATCATATAGTTCCTGCTCACGAAACGGCTTGGCAATACAAGAGTTTAGCCCGGAGTCAAGGAACTGCTTCTTCTCATCTTCAAAGGTACTGGCAGTAACGCCGATGATAGCCAAGGATTCTTTACTGTGGGTAACACGCAGGATGCTGGTCGCCTCGCTACCGTTCATGCCGGGCATGACCTGATCCATCAGGATTATGCGTGGACTGAAAACAGGTATCTTTTCAATAGCCTCTTCACTGCTAGCCGCCTCGTCAATGACAAAACCCAACGGTTCCAGCATCTCCCGCAGCAGTTCCCGATTCTCCTTCAAGTCGTCTACAACCAGAACCCGAATTTCTCCCTGGCCTGGCACAAGACCACTGACCCGGCATGATTGCTTTACAGCAATCTGTACTTTATCGGTTACCTCTACAGGAAACTCAAAACGAAAACAGCTTCCCTCACCTACGTTACTGGTAACGGTTATATCGCCACCCATCAACCGGGCGTACTCGCGGCTAATGGCCAAGCCAAGTCCGGTGCCGCCGGCTGCCTGCTCCCCACTGCGGGTCCGCTCGAACGGACGAAAGAGTTTCGACTGTTCATCTGCGGTGATGCCTATTCCGCTGTCCTGTACCTCAATGGCAATCCTGGCGCTTTCGACAGCGAAGGCACGCAAGGTAATAGAGCCCGCCTTGGTAAACTTAACCGCATTACCCAGCAGGTTAATCAGAACCTGACGCAGTTTGCTCAGGTCCACCAGGATGGAGTGCTGCAGGTCTGTGGCGATATCCAGGGTAAAGAAGAGTTTTTTCTCGTCAGCCCGCATGCGGAACATGACACCAAGATCGTTCAGCAGGGCATGCAGATCGACTGATTGAGTACGCAGTTCAACCCGGCCGGCCTCAATGCGCGACATCTCCAGAATTTCATTGATGATAGCCAACAGATGTTCACCGCTTTTCAGTATTGTGGCGACCCTGTTGCGGGACTCAGGCGATAGGGAGGCGTCTCGTTGCAGTAGTTGGGCAAAACCGAGAACGGCATTCATTGGTGTGCGGATTTCATGGGACATATTGGTGAGGAATACACTCTTGGCCTGATTGGCGGCATTTGCAGCCGCTACTGCATGCCCGAGATCAAAGGTGCGCACCTTAACCATCTCTTCAAGATGGTCACGATAGCGTTCCAGCTCCTGTTCAGCCAATTTCTGCTCGGTGATGTCCCTCGCCATTCCAATCGACCCAGTCATGCTTCCGTAACCGTCATCAAGTGCCCTGTACCACCAGGCAAGCAGCCGTATCACACCATCCTTGCGTCTTTGCCAGCTTTCAACGTAGGTTAGTTTTTCTGTAACGCTGAACAGCGGCTGAATAATAACGTTCCTAATCCGCTCACCTTCAAAGTATTCAACATCCTTTTTACCGACAACATCTTCTCCAAAAAATTCCAGTCCGGCGCTATTTGTCCATGTATATTTCCGGTCAGAGTCAAGTTCCATGATTATATCGGGTATTGAAGCAAGGATAATATCCTGACGTTTGACAAGTGCCTTCAGCCTTTCATTCTCCAATAGAAGCTGTCGCATCTTTTTCGATGTTTGATTTTTCATGGATTCAGACGGTTTATTTTGAAGAGATTGACGACTCATTCCACAAAATCCCTGGCAATGATCTCAAATTCAGAATGTATCCGGCGAAACGAATTCAACACATCCGGATCAAAATGTTCAGGCATGGTGCGACCATCCCCCTCGGTTATGATTCTGTACGCCTCTTCGTGGGAGAACGGTTCTTTATACGGTCGCCTGCTAATCAGAGCGTCATAGATATCGGCGAGCATCATAAAGCGTGCACAGACAGGAATCTCATTCCCTTTCAAGCCGTGGGGATACCCTGAGCCATCCCATCTTTCATGATGAAACTCGGCCAACTCCTTGGCATATCGCAAAAATGAGCTTGAGCCGAGAATAGCCTCCGTTCTTTTGATCGCCTCACTCCCGTACAGACTATGCCTTTTCATCTCCTCGAATTCTTCCTCCGTAAGCTTGCCCTGCTTGTTCAGGATGGCGTCATGGATACCGACCTTGCCGATGTCATGCAGCGGTACTGATTGAAAAAGCAGTTCCATCTCTTCATAACTCAGCGGAGCGGATGAAAAACAATTATATTCCTGCGCCAAAAGCCGTACATAATGTTTGGTTCTCTGAATATGTCCACCGGTCTCAGGGTCACGAAACTCAGCCATAATAGCCATACTGGCAATAGTAGCCTCTTTGGCCAAGACGAGATCGCGTGTTTTCTGTGACACCAGCATTTGCAGGTTGTCCTGATGCAGTTTTAACTGAATATGGGTATTCACACGGGCCAGTACCTCTTCGGCCTGAAACGGCTTGGTGACGTAATCCACCGCCCCCTCACGAAAAGCCTGAACCTTCTGTTCAGGCATATCAAGGGCACTGATAAAGATCACCGGGATGCCCTGGGTGTTAGATGAAGCCTTCAAGCGCCGGCAGACCTCAAAACCATCCATCTCCGGCATCATGATGTCTAACAGGATCAGGTCAGGTGGCGGAACAGCCATTGCATTATCCAAGGCATCAGGGCCGTTGGTAGATACCAGCACCTCATACCCGTCCTGTTCCAGCATATCACCTAAAACTCGCAGGTTCTCAGGGGTGTCGTCCACAATCAGGACCACATGCTTATTATCCATGCCCAACTCCTTTATTGGCGGGATGAACCAACATCTTCAACGCTTGCAGGTCATATTGCGAGGCTCGTTTCAGCAACCATTCCGAAAGT
>CAZXTZ010000102.1:0-10150 GCA_964643645.1 uncultured Geobacteraceae bacterium | reverse complement strand
ATGGTGATCTTACAATTCAGGTTATAAACAGATCAAACGACGAAATCGGAGCCCTTACTGACTCCTTCCGCGTCATGACAGAAAGCCTGCGGACAACAATCCGCCACGTAGCAGACACATCAAATGCAGTATCCTCAGCCGCAACCCAGCTGCACAGCACCGCAGAACAGATAGCCACAGGCGCCGAAGAGGTTGTTGCTCAATCCCATACCGTTGCAACTGCCGGTGAAGAGATGGCGGCAACGGCCAACGAGATAGCCAATAATTGCCAGAGCGCTGCCACAGGAGCAATGGATGCATCTTCAAGCGCCAGCGACGGTTCGGTTGTGGTTAATAAAACCGTTCAGGCAATGGAACAGATCGCCAGCCGCGTAAAACAAACCGCTTCAACGGTTTCAAGCCTTGGTGAAAGCTCCGATCAGATCGGCGCAATTGCCGGAACCATTGAAGATATTGCAGACCAGACCAACCTGCTGGCCCTTAATGCCGCAATTGAAGCGGCGCGGGCAGGAGAAATGGGCCGTGGGTTTGCTGTTGTGGCCGATGAAGTTCGCGCCCTTGCAGAACGCACAACCAGAGCTACTAAAGAGATAAGCGAGATGATACGCACCATTCAGGTGGAGACCCGCACCGCTGTAAGCGCAATGGAAGAAGGGGTTCGGGAGGTTGAAATGGGCACCAGAGAGGCAGCAAAATCCGGCGACGCCCTTAACAGCATAATGGAACAGGTAAACACCGTATCAATGCAGATAAGCCAGGTTGCAACAGCAGCCGAAGAGCAGACAGCCACCACCAGCGAGATAAGCAACAACATGCAGCAGATTACCGATGTCATTCAGAAGACAGCCAGAGGCGCCCACGAATCTGCAACAGCCGCATCGCAATTATCCAACATGGCGGATGATCTGCAGAATCTGGTGAAAAAATTCAGGATCTGAGAGCTTAGGCTAACGGCAGATATATAAATATTCCTGTAGAGACGCAAAATCTTGCGTCTCTACCAGATTGCCATCACCGAATGCTTTTATCGGGGATAAGGTTTCAAGGTAGTTATAAAACTGATTCCCGATTACACCATCGGGAATGACAGAATTTCTAAATTTTGTCGTTAGCCTTACCCCAGTTGGTGTTCGGGAGCTGACAATGGAGAAGATACCGCAAGCCCTTGTTGTTGATGATGATATTACAAGCTGCAAGGTTGTTGCTGCAATGCTGAAACATCTCGGATGTGAAGCGCACTGTTTTCTTGACAGCGGTGCTGCCCTTCAGGCGCTTCTTGACAGAAGCTATGATATGCTGTTTCTTGACTGGCTAATGCCTGTCCTGTCAGGCCATCAGATGCTAACCGCCATCCGCAGTGGCGATGCAGGCCCCCATAATTCCGAAATACCGATCATAGTCCTCACTGCCGACCTGATAAGATCTCCCCGTGACGTATGCCTTGCCGCAGGCGCTAACGATTATCTGGCAAAGCCATTGCGGTTTCACAGGCTTTCAGAAATCATACAGGAAATCATTTAAGTTCTCTGTTTGTTGTATTTTGCTCGCAATCCCCCTGCCCACTCAGAATCCGCGCTATCTAATCCATTCGCAAGCGATCTGCAACTCATCAGCAGAGTTCCGGAGGCCGCTATTGCAATCCGCAAGAAGAATGGTATGTTTATCAAATACTCCACTATCTCCGTAAGCTCATTAGACATGAGAGGTAACAGATTGGAATCAAAGGGTAACAACATAACATCTGCCATGCTTATGCTGCCGGACAAGGGCGGATTTGAAGCATTGCAGCAGCTCTGGACGATGGATATCCATTCCACGGAAACACGGCGCCTTGTTTTCTGGGATACCTTTGAATGGGGAGTCTGGTTTGGCGGGTGCAGCCTCTACAGCTGCGCTGAACAATATTATCTGACAAACCGCCAGACAGGCTGGACGGGCATAATATTATGTGAAGAAACTTCAAATGGCAAACGATGCTTTTGGCAGGATTTCAAAACCGTGGCCATGCAATCAGCGCTCAAGGGAAAACTGGGGCTCAGGCGTCTTATACCTGTAGCGGAAGGGCTCTTTCAGACCAGACAATGCGATCTTCGTAACGAACTTGAAAAGGTGGTCTGCCGCCTTGAACTGAATTTTCTTTATTCTTCAACAGATAAACTGACAGCAGAACCTTTGCTTGATTCCTGTCAGATCATGCCTTTGCTTGGTTATGAATCAGAGGCCCTGAAAGTAGAAGAATTACTGGCAATCCATGGAGCGAGACCTTGCGTGCAGACTCCACTTGAATTTTTATTGCAGCGCTGCAACAAAACACCACAAATCTACACCCTCCGACCTTCCTTTGGCCTTTGCCATGAAACCCCAGCCATTGAGGCCATTGGCTGCATAGTCAGCTCAATACGGAAAATCGCCGAAACAAACCTGCCTGGAATATTACAGGATCTTGACACCGAATTCCTTCACGACTACCGGATTTGTCTGCGCAAGATCCGATCATTGCTGAGCCTTGTACCGGATGTCTATCCGCCGGAAGAAACTGCCCGGATAAGAAACAGTCTCGGGGACTGGGCCCGCAAGACCAACCGGTTACGTGACCTGGATGTATACCTGCTATCCCGCGAAGAGTACCTTGCCATGCTTCCACCACCCTTCAGGCCAGCCCTTGAGGTTATGTTTGACGATTTTGTAACAGAACGGAAACGTGAAGTACGAAATACTACGGCACAGTTAAGCTCCAAGGCCCACCGCCAGTTTTTCCATTATCTGGCGGAATTTTTTTCAGACCAGGCACAACACAATCAGGCACCGGCCTCCAATCTTCCAGTGGGACCGCTGGTCTTCCGCGCTATTACAAAACGCTACCGCAAGATCCGCAAACTTGCGGGAGGAATCCAGCCGGGGTCTCCTGACAACATGCTGCACCAGATAAGAATTGAATGTAAAAAACTGCGCTATCTGATGGAGTTTTTTGATGAGCTGATTCCGGAGACGGAAAGTGCAATACTACAGAAACAGCTCCGCCGCCTTCAAAGCAGGCTGGGGGATTTCAATGACGCTTCAGTTCAGCAGGCATCTCTGCTAGACTATTGGCATCACGGCCGAAATAAGACTGACGCCGCACTGGGACTGGGAGGTCTGGTATCAATTCTTTATCAACGTCAGCAGCAGTCACGGGCACTAATAACTGAGTCTATTGATGAATTCTGTAGCACTGCTACAGCACGAATTTTTAAACAGACTTTCAGATCACCGCTTGCCATAAATGAAAAAGATAGCAATGAGGTATAACAACAATGAAAATTGTTTCATGCTACAGCATTAAAGGAGGTGTAGGAAAGACAGCTCTGGCTGTAAACCTTGCTTACTCCTTTAGGGAATCCGGACGCCGCACCCTGCTGCTGGACCTTGATCCACAGGGTTCCGCCGCATTTTACTTCCGGATAGGCAGCGCTAAAAAGCTGCGTATGCGCGACCCCCGCACCATGGCGGAAGGATTACGCAAGAACATCAGGGAATCTGACTTTCCCGGCCTTGATATCATTCCTTCAAATCTCGACTACAGGCACTTTGATATTATGCTGGACAGCATGGCTAAACGTCGGAAACAGTTCAGAATTGTTCTGGAGGAATTCAAGCCGGAGTACGATGTAATACTGCTTGACTGCCCCCCCAATATCACCCTGCTCTCGGAAAACGTATTCCGCGCCTCTGATGCCATTCTTGTGCCGGTTATCCCTACTGTTCTATCGCAGCGAACCCTGGAGCAACTGACCGGTTTTTTCCGGGATGAAAACCTTCCGCTCGAAATATTGCGCCCGTTTTTTTCAATGGTTCAGAAACGTAACCGGATGCATCGTGATATTATGGAAGAACTTCCCAACTCCTATCCGAACTTCCTGAAAACTGTCATACCGTTTTCTGTGGATGTCGAAAAAATGGGGCTGCGCAGAATGCCACTTTTGGCCTACTCAGCCAACAGCGAGGCTGCTCAGGCCTACCGTTCCATCTGCAATGAAATTCTCGCCCTTTCAGACATAAATCCATGATCGAGATTGAAAGAAAGTTTATTGTATCAACATTGCCTGCCGGTTTACATGATGAAAGGCCGATCCTTCAAGGCTACCTGGCCCACGACGACCAGATGGAAGTGCGCATCCGAAAATTCGGTGATCGCCATTTTCTGGCAGTTAAAGAGGGTATGGGACTTGTAAGACGGGAAACAGAGATCGAGATATCTTCACAGCAGTTTGAATCCCTTTGGCCGGCAACCGAAGGAAAACGCATTGAAAAACTCCGCGCTGAAATCTCTCATGGCCGCTTTAAAATCGAGATAGACCGTTATCTGGGTGAACTTGCCCCCCTCATAGTTGCCGAGGTTGAGTTCAGCTCCGTTGAAGAGAGTGAAGGCTTCATAAAGCCGGACTATCTTGGGCTTGAGGTTACTGAAGAAGAGGCGTACAAAAACCGCTCTCTGGCAATCCACGGAATTCCTGATGCATCATCCTTTAACTGTCAGATTGCAGTATTGCCATCCCTTGTGAGACGGGGGCAACTGCACCTGGTAATCATAACGAACTCTGCCCAATCCCGCTGGATAATCCCCAAGGGCCACCAGGAAACAGGCATGACCCGCCAGGAGGTTGCAGTAATGGAGGCAATGGAAGAGGCAGGGGTGATCGGCAACTGCGTTGTAGGACTACGTGCTGCCTGCAACATCAAAGGAGAAACCGCGCTGCACGTCTACCCTCTTAAAGTAACCACCATCCTGAAAAAATGGCCTGAGATGGAATGGCGCAAGCGCCTGGTATTGCCGGTCGGCAAGGCGCTGAAAACAATCAGCGACCCTGAACTGGCCAACTGCATACAACGGATGGTAAAACGCCTTGGCGGGTGAAGGATCTGATACTGCCGAGGGTGAATAATGGCGTTACCCAAATCTCGCGCCGAAAACGAAAAAAGCACCTACGATATTTTCGTAAGTGCTTGTTTTCTATGGCAGGGGTGCCAGGATTCGAACCTAGGAATGCCGGAATCAAAATCCGGTGCCTTACCGCTTGGCCACACCCCTAAAAAAGAGATGAGTTAAATATCAAAATGAAGCGCATACGTCAAGCTTTTCGTGCATCGGCAACAGCTTTTATGCCAGCTGTGATGGCTTTGATATTAGCTGGAATGAGCTTGTGATTACGTTCAGGCAGTGCATCCTTTAATGCTTCCTCAAGGGAATCATATTTCAATGCCCCTGTAGCAGCTGCATACGCTCCGCAGGCAACCATGTTGACCATTCTTACGTCTCCAAGGTCTATGGCAAGCTGATTCATGGGGATCGCCAGCAGTTCACGACCTTCTAGCAAGGAAGCGTCGAAATTCACCAGTGAGCTATTTACAAGACAGATGCCACCGGGCTTGACCTTTGCCGCATATTTATCAAAGGACAGCTGGTTAAGGAGTACTGATGCCGATGGTTCGCCAACAACCGGCGAACCGGTATCTCCATCAGCAAAAACAACTGTACACATTGCGGCTCCACCACGTTTTTCAACACCGTATGAAGGAAAGAAGGAGACATTTTTCCCTTCACGTATTGCAGCGTATGAAAGCAGGTTGCCTGCCAGAAGCACCCCCTGCCCTCCATAGCCTGAAATATAAACATCATAACGCATACACGTACCCCAATTTGATTATGCTTACAGATTTTCGTTGTTTTTGAATATTCCCAGAGGGAAGTACGGGATCATTTCGTCACCAACCCGCTCATTTGCAGCCATAGGGTTCATGCCCCAGTTTGTGGGACAGGCTGCCAGGGCCTCGATAAAGGCAAACCCCTTGTTCTCCACCTGGTACCTGAAGGCGGTTTTCATTGCCTTCTTTGCCTGCATTACATTCTTGGGGTTGTTGACTGCAACCCTTGCCGAATAAGCCACTCCATCCAGATTTGACAACAGCTCTGCCATCTTGAAAGGTTTGCCGTCATTTGCAACATCCCTGCCGTAGGGAGATGTTGATGTCTTCTGACCAGGCATGGTGGTTGGGGCCATCTGGCCGCCTGTCATACCATAAGTGGTGTTGTTGACAAAAATGACGGTTATCATCTCGCCGCGGTTGGCGGCATGAATTATTTCGGATGTGCCGATGGCTGCAAGATCGCCATCCCCCTGATAGGTAAATACCATCCGGTCAGGCCTTGCCCGCTTGACGCCTGTTGCTACAGCAGGTGCTCGCCCGTGGGGGGACTCGACAACATCAATATTGAAATATCCATAGAGAAACACAGAACATCCGACAGAGGCACAGCCTATGGTTTTTTCAGCTATGCCAAAACTGTCCATTGCCTCTGCAACAAGCCGATGGATTGATCCGTGGTGGCATCCGGGACAGAAATGGGTCTGAACGTCTTTCAAACTTGCCGGTTTTGAAAATACCTGCTTCATATGGTTATTGCAAATGAATCTTTATCTGTGAAAAAAGTTCTTCAGGGGTCGGCAGAGAACCGGTTCCGGGAGGACGACCGTAGAAGCTGACCTCCGCATCCCTTGCCACAGAAAGCCTTACATCATCTACCATCTGTCCGGTTGAAAGCTCTATGGTCAGCCAGTTTTTGCATCTGGATGAAAGTTCAGCATAGGTCTTCTTCGGAAACGGAAACAGTGTGACCGGACGCATAAGACCAACCTTCAGCCCCTCTTCCCTCGCCATCTCCACCGCAGTACGGGCTATGCGGGATGTGCAGCCGAATGCAGTGACAATCAACTCTGCATCAGCTGTCTGATATTCTTCCCAGCGGGATTCCTTGTCAGCAAGTTCCTGGTAGCGCGCATGCATCTTCCAGTGAAATTTCTCCATCTCGCCATCCCCAAGATAGAGGGATTTTACGATATTCTGAGCGCCGCCGCCGGTGCCACGAACAGCCCAATCCTTGGAGGGAAGCTCAACCTGTGGACGGGGATTCGGAACTATTGATTCCTTCATCTGACCAAGTACTGAATCAGCAAGTACCATTGCAGGAATACGATAGATATCTGAAAGATCAAAGGCCAGCATGGTCAGGTCGTACATCTCCTGGACTGAATTCGGAGCCAGCACAATTATACGATAACCGCCGTGACCGCCGCCCTTTGTTGCCTGATGATAGTCGGCCTGTGACGCATCAATTCCACCAAGTCCCGGACCCTGGCGCATGATATCCACAATTACGCCTGGCAGTTCCGAGCCGGCCATATAGGAAATGCCTTCCTGCTTTAGGGATATACCCGGGCCGGATGATGAAGTCATGGCCCTCACTCCGGCGGCTGACGCGCCAAGAACCATATTTATTGATGCTATCTCGCTCTCAGCCTGAATAAAGGTGCCGCCGGTCTTATGCAGCTCTCTTGACAGATACTCCGGAATATCGCTCTGCGGGGTTATGGGGTAACCAAAATAGCAGCGTACCCCGGCCTCTATGGCTGCCATGGCAACTGCCTCGTTCCCCTTTACGAACTTTCTCTGAAGGGCGCTCATTGTTTTTCTTCCTTGAATACGGTTATTGCAACATCAGGACACATCTCGGCGCAAAGACAGCAGCCTGTGCACTGATCAGGATTGTTGAAAAGAGCCACAGTATATCCCATAGCGTTGGGCTGTGTGCTGAGAGTAACAAGTTTTTTAGGGCAGCCTATGGTACAGAGTCCGCACCCCTTGCAACGGTCTTCTTCAATAACTATGTATGGCATTATTACCTCAATGGCCGGATTGGTTCGGTGTATTTTTGGAAAATATTGTTAGTAGCAGAAGCAAAACTGCATGGCAAATATTATTTCCTCAATATCCGGACTGTTATGAATGGAAACTGGTTAATCGGTATTAAATGGAAAACGAGCGTGACAACTGGGCAAATTCTTCTATTGTAAGGGTCTCACCACGCCGTTTGGGATCAACAGAACATTCATCCAGTATTTCCTCCAGCCTTGCAGAATCAGCCAGAGCAGCCCCTTTAAGACAGTTCCAGAGAGTTTTGCGACGCATGGAAAACGCTGCCTTTACAAGCTTCTCAAAGATTGACTGATCACCAACATCTACTCTTGATGTTTCGAACGGAACCATGCTTATTACAACAGAATCAACCTTTGGCGCAGGAAAAAAACAGCCCGGAGCAACCAGAAACTCACGCTTAACATCAAACCACTGCCGGAACAGAACCGTCAACACGCCGTAATCTCCGGTATCAGGAGATGCAGACAAACGGTTTCCCACCTCTTTCTGAAGCATTACAACCAACCTTGAAATCCGCCGGCGTTCCTCAAGAAACCTGAACAGTACAGGAGTGGAAATATTGTAAGGCAGATTGGCAACCACCTTGAAGCGGACATTTTCAAAAAGTTCTGAAAAATCAACTTTAAGGATGTCCTGTTCATGGATCAGAACCTTGCTGTTACCGGCAAATCTGTTTCTGAGCATCTCTGCCAGATCACGATCAAACTCAACTGCCACAAGATGTCCGGCCTGTTCCGCCAGTAACCCGGTCAATGCTCCCCTGCCTGGGCCTATCTCAAGAACTGTATCATCCGGCCCTACTTGTGAGGCACGAAGTATCTTATTTACAATATTCATGTCAGCAAGAAAATTCTGCCCCAGCGCCTTGCGTGGCCTCGGGTAATTGCCGTTCATAGCATCACCACGGAATCAAGCTGCCAGGTTGCCACTGCATCCATTTCCATAGAATCTTTACAACCTGCTGTAAGGTAGGCATTGCCTGCAACAGCCAGCATGGCTGCGTTATCGCCACATAATGAAGGTGGAGGAATATGAAGTTCAACTCCAAGGTCAGATGCCATTCTGGCCATTTCTTTTCTTAAGCCCTTGTTGCAGGCAACCCCTCCAGCCACAACAAGCCTTTTCAATCCCTCCTGCTGAAGAGCAGCCTCGGTTTTTTTAACCAGCACATCAGAAACGGCTGCCTGAAACGATGCAGCAAGATCTTGCATTTGAGTCGTGTTTCCATCCTGAAGCGGATTCTTCTTCAGATGGGTGAGAACAGCGGTCTTTAGCCCACTGAAGCTGAAGTTAAGTGTTTTATCGTGCAATAACGGTCTCGGTAGTTTTACGGATAATGGATCACCTTCGGCAGCAAGTGCATCAATCCTTGCACCACCCGGATATTCAAGCCCCATAAGGCTAGCCGTCTTATCGAAGGCTTCTCCTGCAGCATCATCAATGGTACGCCCAAGGGTTTTATAACGACCGAAACCATCCACACGGTATATGTGGGTATGCCCACCTGACACAACAAGTGCAAGAAATGGAAATTCAACTGTTTTTTCAAGGAAACCGGCAAAGATGTGGCCTTCTATATGATGCACGCCTTTAACAGGTATCCTGCGGGCAAGGGCTATGGACTTTGCCGCAGAGACTCCGACCAGCAAAGCCCCCATAAGCCCCGGACCACGTGTAACTGCAATACCTTCTATCTGTTCAAGGACGACATTTCCCTCTTGCAGTGCCTGCCTTATTACCGGGGTAATCATCTCAAGATGCTTCCTTGAAGCGATCTCCGGAACAACACCGCCGTATTCGGCATGGATAGCCACCTGCGAGGAGACCACGCTGGACAACATCAGGCTGCCATCGCGAACAACAGCGGCGGCAGTCTCATCACAGGATGTTTCAATGGCAAGAATCAGCATTACAGAAGGTTTGCCGCCAACTCCGCCAGCTCCGACCTCTCACCCCGTGTCATTGTAACATGGGCTGATATCTTCTCTTTTTTGAATCTTTCAACTAGATATGAAAGGCCGTTGCTTGAGGAATCAACATACGGGTTGTCAATCTGGTAGGGGTCGCCTGTGAGTATTATCTTGGTGCCCTCCCCTGCCCTTGTAACAATGGTCTTTATTTCATGGGGCGTTAAGTTCTGCGCCTCATCTACAATCAGATACTGGTTAGGGATGGAACGCCCCCTGATATATGTGAGAGGTTCTATATCAAGAAGTCCCATTGCCATAAGCTCCTTGTACCCCTTGCTGTGGCGCTTGTCTGACTCATGGCCTGATATCAGCAGCTCAACGTTGTCAAAGATCGGCTGCATCCAAGGGGTCAGCTTTTCCTCAATGTCACCCGGCAGAAAGCCCAGATCCTTCCCCATGGGGAAAACAGGACGGGAAACCAGCAGTCT
>CAZXTZ010000101.1:5250-10176 GCA_964643645.1 uncultured Geobacteraceae bacterium | reverse complement strand
CCTTTCGGTGGAGTGTTGCCGGATTCTTTGCAGTCAGGATGCCAAAAGAAAATATTACATAATATCAATCTGTTATGCGGCAAGGTAATTGCTGTAGGGTCGTTTTAAGGAAGAACTGCCTAAATAAAAGACACGGCGGGCGCGTTAACTATGCATCTTGTCTGGAGTAAGCATTCGGGGATGACGGTCTGGTAGAGACGCAAGATTTTGCGTCTCTAGATTTTCCATTGCAGAGCCTTTTCTTTGAACTGTTTTTTGAACTCTTCTGTGTTAAAATCCTCTGCCTGACAGATATATAAAGACAATTTTTCTTGCCTGATCTCTGTATCTTTAAAATATTACGGAGTTTTTTTATGACGACCTTGAGCATTGAAGACAATCCTTTTGCGAAAAAGATTGGTGTGCAGGATTGGCAGAAAAAAGAACTGATTCCACCCTCTCCTGATGAGTATCTTGTTTCAGATATTGTGCCGGCAAATTCTCTTGTCTGCGTAAGAACAAACGGAACCTACGGAAAGACCACACTTGCAATGCAGCTTGCGATGTCAATTGCCTTCAATATCCCTTTTCTTGGCAGATATCCGGTGCTGCAGCCTGGCAGGGTGCTTTTCCTGAGCGCAAGGGATACTGAGGATGACAATTATCGCAGATACAAAAGACTTGTGAGGGAATGGTCAAAAACCGAGCCAGGAATTAGCCAGAAGATAGAGCAGGATATTAACAATCTTACATGTCTTTCAATGTATGATGACTGCTACAATACCCCTGCCCATCTTGTTGATGCTTCCGGAAGTACTTCCAAAACCTATACTTATCTTTACCACTTCATTGAGTACTATAAGATAAAGCTGGTAATTCTCGATCCGATTGAAGAGTTTTTTCCTGAAAATCTGAGTAATATTTCTGAACTCTACCGAAAGCTCAGGCAGCTTAAATCCGGAGTTTTGATAATTGCCGATAATACAGACTCCCATGATCTGCTGCATGGTGTGGAAATCGGCCTTTCCCTTAACGAGAAGGGGCTGAGTATCCAGAATTTCTACTCCGGTTTCATGGAAGTTCCTCTTGAACTTAACGCAGGTATGTGGAAGATTTCGTCATATAGTATGTAGTTGATTAAAAAGAGAAAGCAGGCGCCATGCAAACATCACCCGTACCTGGGCGTTACGATTTTTTTGCCTTCCTTGCCCGGATGCAGTACATCAACCGCTGGGGGTTGATGAGAAATACACAGTCGGAAAACATCAAGGAGCATTCCCTTGATGTGGCCATGCTGGCCCATGCCCTTGTTGTTATCGGCAATACCTTTTTCAATGGCAAGCTGGACCCTAATCTTGCCGCGATGTATGCCGTCTTTCACGACGCCAGCGAGATTTTCACCGGTGATATGCCAACCCCTGTAAAGTATTTTAATCCGGATTTCAAAAAATCATTTCACCAGCTTGAAGATAGAGCCCGTAAAAAGCTGCTGGCCATGCTGCCCCCAGAACTTTCAGCCGTTTATGAGCCGCTCTTCTTTTTTGAAGAGCATGATGAACAGTACAAACCACTCATAAAGGCTGCGGACAAGATAGCTGCCCTTATCAAGTGCATTGAAGAGGAAAAGTCGGGCAATATCGAGTTTAAAAGGGCAGGGGACGAGCATCTTGAAAACCTGCATAACTCTCCAATGCCTGAGGTTATATATTTCCTTGATCATTTTCTTCCGGGCTACCGCCTCTCCCTTGATGAACTTAATCTGGGGTGAAATTGCTTTCTGCCCATTTTGATGTATTATTTTTCAGACAATTAACTTACTGAGGGGTTTGCATGAAACTTCCCAAGAATATCTTCTCCAGCTGGATTATTGCCGGGGTTCTCACACTTTTACTTGTGGCTGCCTCCACGCTTCAATGGTACCCGCTGCAACTGCTTGAGTACAAAAGTTATGATATGCGGGCCAGGCTTCGTGCAAAGAAGCCTGTTGCGCCGATTGTTGTGATCTCGATTGATGATTCCAGCATAGAGCGCCTGGGGCGCTGGCCATGGCCGAGGGGTTATATGGCTGAGTTGATGGCGCAGGTTGCTTCATACGAGCCAGCCCTCATCGGCACCAATATCCTCTATACAGAGGCAGATAAAAATTCCGGACTTGATGAGGTGAAAGAGCTGCGGGAGACAGTCATAAAGCTGGGGGGCAGTCAGGCAGTTATTGATGCCATAACAGAGACGGCAAAGCATCTTGATAACGACGCATTGCTGGCTTCTTCTCTTGATATGACAAAAAAGGTGCAGTTGCCCCTTTTCTTCACCATAGGGGACCAGGCTGCCAATCCTGACCCCAAGATGCCTGAATACCTTAAAAAATCCTCAAAGGAACAGGCATCACCCGGAAGCCTGCTTCAGGCAAAGGAGGTCGCTGCACCCATCCCGGTATTTGCAGCCCCGGCCCTTGCCCTGGGACATATAAACATAATGCCTGATGCGGATGGAACCGTTCGCAGGGATTCTCTTGGAATCTATTATCAAGGCCGTCTGTTTCCTTCGTTTGCACTGCAGGCGGCACTCGGATATCTTCGTATAGCTCCAAAGGATATCAGTATAGCAAATGAGCGATTGACGGCAGGCCGACTCTCCATACCTGTTGATGACAGGGGAAGGATGCTTATTAGCTTTAATGGCGGATTTGGAACATTTCCCACCTATTCTTTCTTTGATGTGGCGGCGGGCAACGTAAAGCCTGAAAACTTCAAGGGTAAAATAGTGCTTATAGGCCCCGTTGCAACCGGTATCGCAGGGTTTACCGTTACTCCGTTCCAGTCCACATATCCAGGCATAGAGGTTATGGCAACGGTTATAGAGAACCTGCTGAACAACAACGTGATTTACAAGCCATCATGGGCAAAGTGGGCAGAGCTGGCAGCCATGCTGGTTTTTGGACTCTTTCTGGCGCTTGCCATGCCACGCCTTAAGGCCGTGATTTCAGCGCTGGTTGCAGCAGGCGCTCTTGTAGCCTGGAATGGCGTGGCGGTATGGCTTTTTGCAGGTCAGGGTGTCTGGATCGGGATGGTGGCGCCGACTCTTTTGCTCGGTATCGGATATACCGCCCTTGTTTCAATGAGATATATGGTTACAGAGCAGCGCAATGAGCTTGTGGAGAGCGACAGCATTGAGACAAACAAGATGCTGGGGCTTTCTTTCCAGGGACAGGGCCTGCTTGACCTGGCCTTTGAAAAGTTTCGCAAGTGTCCACTTGATGATGATACGGTCAAGGATCTGCTCTATAACCTTGCCCTTGACTTCGAGCGCAAGCGGATGTTCAACAAATCCGGGGCGGTGTACGAGCATATCCTGACTGCGGGGGATTACAAGGATATCAAGGAGAGGATCGCCACAATGAAGGTTGCTGGCGAGACCATGATATTCGGCGGGACAGGACGGCGTGAAGGCACTATAATTGCGGGTCCGGGAGGTGTTACCGTATCAGCTCCCACAATAGGCCGTTATGAGATCCAGAAGGAGCTTGGCCGTGGCGCTATGGGGGTTGTCTATCTGGGCAAGGATCCCAAGATTAACCGTATGGTGGCCATAAAAACCGTCCGTTTCGAGGATGTTGATCCTGATATGCTTGAGGAGACCAAGAAGAGGTTCTTCCGTGAGGCAGAGGCCGCAGGCACCCTTAACCATCCGAATATTGTGACTATTTATGATGTCGGTGAGGAGGAGGATCTGGCATACGTTGCAATGGAGTTGCTTGATGGCTCTGACCTTACCCCCTATATCAAGAAGGACAAGCTTCTGCCTGTAAAGGAGTTGCTCCGTATTATCGGTTGCGTGGCAGAGGGCCTCTCCTTTGCCCACGACAAGGGAATCGTTCACCGCGATATCAAGCCGGCCAACATAATGCTGCTAAAAGATGGCACAGTAAAAATTGCTGACTTCGGTATTGCAAGAATATCAACATCTTCTGCAACACAGACCGGAACGGTACTTGGTACTCCCAGCTATATGTCGCCCGAACAGGTGGCAGGCCAGAAGGTGGATGGCCGTTCAGACCTCTTCTCCCTTGGCGTGGCCATGTACGAACTGCTGTCAGGCCAAAAGCCGTTCAGTGGCGACAGCATTGCAGCGCTAATGTACGCAATAGCCAACAAACCACCGGTACTGATAACCCAGATTGATCCGGAAATTCCGCAGTGTTGTGCCTATATTGCCCACCGTCTTATGACAAAAGATCTGACCAAGCGCTACCAGGGTGGGCGAGAGGTGGCGGAGCATATCAAGATGTGCATTGCAAAACTGGGGTGAGATTTCATTGTTGATTGAGAAACATAAAAGGATGAACCATGAAACGTGAATTTAATGTTGTTATTGAGAAGGATGAGGACGGATACTTTGTTGCAAAAGTTCCTGCCTTGCGTGGATGCCATACCCAGGCTAAATCACTTGATGTTTTGATGAAGCGGGTAAAGGAGGCCATAGAGCTTTGCCTTGAGGTTGAAGAGCCGGTCATGAATGAATTTATCGGTGTGCAGCGTGTGGCGGTCAATGCATGAGTACACACCCGTCAATTACCGGAAACCAGTTGATCAGGCTTCTGAGAAAGCAGGGATTTTAGGTGTTGCGTGTTAATGGCAGTCATCATTTTCTACGGCACCCTGACGGCAGATTCACTGTAGTGCCAGTTCATCGTGGTGAGACTATTGGACGGGGATTGATGGCTCAAATTCTGAGGGATTGTGAGTTTACATACGAAGAATTATGAAAGTGCAGATAATTTTTATTTTGAGGTGATCCGGATGCAGCTTGAAACCTTTGGACTGACAGATGTAGGTAAGGTACGGCCACATAACGAGGATTCTATACTTCTTGCCCCTGAACTGCACCTGTATGCCGTGGCCGATGGTATGGGAGGCCACAAGGGTGGGGAGTTTGCCAGCAGGATAT
>CAZXTZ010000101.1:0-5240 GCA_964643645.1 uncultured Geobacteraceae bacterium | reverse complement strand
GGCGGCAAAGGGGAGCGCCCCTCTTGTTGGTGAAGCCGATGCTTCTCATTCGGAGGCGGCCAATCTGCTGGGGTCTGCTGTACGTTTTGCAAACCGGGCGGTTTTTGAAGCAGCCGCAGCAAAACCTGAGTGGCGCGGTATGGGTACAACCATAGTTGCCCTTACCGTTCATGGCAGTCATGTTGCCATTGCCCATGTTGGAGACAGCAGGGCCTATCTGTTGCGGGGTGGCAGGTTTAACCAGTTGACTGAAGACCACTCCTGGATTGAGGAGCAGGTGAGGGCAGGTCTGATGTCACGGGATGAGGCTTTGTTTGCAAAGGGACGTAACGTGCTTACCCGTGCCATTGGACAGAATGAAGATGTCAAGGTTGATCTTGACGAGCTTGAGCTTCAGGCCGGAGATACACTCCTTATATGTTCCGACGGGCTTTTCGGCATGGTGGCTGATGAGGAGATAGCGGCGCTTCTGGCTGTTTCCGGTTCTGTTGAAAAGGCATGTTCGGAGTTGGTTGCATGTGCCAACGGACGTGGCGGCAGGGACAATATTTCTGTTATCCTGATTTATGCATCTGAAGAGAAGGGACTGCTGGCAGGGGTAAAGAAGTTTTTCAGCTAGAGTTTTACAGATTCAAGCAGCAGGACAGTCTGGCCCATTCCAATCCTGTCACCCTGTTTCAGGTCACGCTGGGTTACAGGTTCGGAGTTTAATGTTGTGCCGTTGGTGCTGTGGAGATCCATCAGAACAAGCCTGCCGTTTATAAGCTGAATTGCTGCGTGACGCTTGGAAACCATCGGGTCGTTTATTACTATATCGGCATCTTTTCTTCCCAGCACGCATGGAAGTGTCCAGCTGAATGATTTACCAACCTGGGCGCCTTCAATCACTTTCAGTATTAATGGGTCGTTATCAGATACAATATCAACGCACGGAATTTCTTCTTCATCTACTGTTTCATCCCCGCCGCCAAAAAGTCTTACCAGTCCTTCCAGTGAAACGTTGGCTGAGTCGCATGATTCCATTGTGTTAAGTGATTGATATACTATGGCGTCAATCGGCTTTGCACCGTTTTTGTAGGCATACATAAGCATCTGTTCATCAACTGACAGCCCGGCATCTGCCGGACGCTCTTCGTCTGACCAGTACGCTGCTGTTTTTGTTCCGTCCAGAAAGAAGAAGAAGTTGAATTTGCCGGAATCCTCAAGGATGACGAGCGCATCAGAAGCCTCGGCATGTATCTGTGAAACCATTCCTTTAAGATTTATAAGATTCACAGGGCCTTTGGCTGTGGGGATTTCCTGAATGAAAACCAGAAGGCACTTGAGCAGTACCGGGTCTGTTTCGTGTAGCGAGAATGTTGCGGCACCATCCCTTACGGAGGCTATCTGGGCAGAAAAATTGGTTATTGTCAGTGGCGCCGGTTTTTCTCCAACGGATAATCCGGCAGCATATGGCCGGCCCTGGAAGAGGAAGAGGAGAAAGCGTTTTTCATTTGTTGTTACAGCCAGATAGCCGGTGAACGAAGATCCTGACAACTCCTTGAGGTTCCTGACAAAGGCATCCCTGGTGAATGGCGAGGCTTCATAGCATGTGCTACCGGATGGAAGAGTTATAGTTGGCATGGAGAAAACTATACGGGCACCTTCTGAAACTGTCAAGCAGGCGGGTGGTGTGGTTTCTGTTTTTCTTGCCGATGGCCCTTGCAGGTGTTAATCTTGCCAACTTCAAATTTATAGTTATGAGGCAGGTGAACAGGCAATGCGCTATCTTACATCAGGTGAATCTCACGGGCCCCAGTTGACAGCCGTTATAGAAGGGCTTCCGGCCGGACTTTCCATTTCTCCGGATTTTATAAATATCCAGCTGGCGCGACGTCAGCAGGGGTATGGACGTGGCGACAGGATGAAAATAGAGCGGGATACTGTTGATATCCTTTCCGGAGTCCGTTGGGGGAGGAGCCTTGGATCACCGGTTACGCTTGTTGTAAAAAACCGGGATTGGGAAAACTGGCTGGAGAAGATGTCTCCGCTTGAGGAACACTCCGGCATGGCGGATGCCGTGACAAGGCCCAGGCCAGGACATGCAGACCTTTGCGGTGCAATGAAGTACGGGCATAGGGATGTCCGTAATATCCTTGAACGATCCAGCGCCCGTGAAACTGCTGTACGGGTGGCTGTTGGCGCGGTTGCCAGAGGCTTTATCGAGGCATTCGGGGCTCGTATCGGTGGTATGGTTGTGGAGGCAGGTGGAGTTGTCGCCTCTGTTCCGGGACTGCCTTATCCCGAATTATGGGAAATGGCCGGAAAGTCCGAAATGTTCTGCTGTGACAGCGCCGCAGAAATGGAGATGAAGCGCCTTATTGATCATGCAAAGTCCTCGGGTGATACAATTGGTGGCGTTGTGGAGGTTCAGGTTACAGGGTTGCCTCCCGGCCTTGGCAGTTGTATGCAGTGGGACAGGAAGCTTGATGCAAGGCTTGCAATGGCCCTTATGAGTATACAGGCCATCAAGGGGGTTGAGGTCGGACTGGGATTTGAGGTTGCCCGCCATCCCGGTTCGGAGGTGCATGACGAGATAATTTATGGGAACTCGACTTCTGAAGGTGGCGCATTATCTCCTTACAGGCGTCTTACCAACAATGCAGGGGGGCTCGAAGGGGGTATGACAAACGGTGAACCGATTGTGCTGAGGGCTGCAATGAAGCCGATACCGACCCTCTACAAACCCCTGCGCTCTGTTGACATTGCTACCCATGAGCCTTACGAAGCATCGGTAGAGCGTTCCGATACCTGCGCGGTGCCTGCTGCCCTTGTTGTGGCAGAGGCTGTTGTTGCAATAGAGATTGCAACTGCCATTATGGAAAAATTCGGAGCTGATTCCATGACAGAGATATTGCGTAACCGTGATGCCTATCTCGAAACGGTAAGGAACTTCTGATGCCTGCAAGCATTGTGTTGACCGGCCCCATGGGAAGTGGCAAGAGCAGCGTGGGAAAGCTGCTGGCCGCAACTACAGGAATGGAATTTCTGGATCTTGATCTGTTTGTTTCAGTAAGGGCGGGAAAAACTGTCAACGAGATTTTTGAACAGGACGGAGAAGCTGCATTCAGACGGATGGAGACTGAGGCCCTGACTGCCCTTGCCGGACGTAAAAATCTTGTGGTTTCAACCGGTGGGGGGGCTGTTGTTTTGATTGATAACAGGCAGTTGATGAGAAGTATTGGCAGAATTATCAACCTGACTGCATCTCTTGATGCTCTGGTCGCAAGGCTTGCTGATGCAGATGATCGGCCACTTCTTAAAGGGGCAGGGCCCCTTGCTGACATAATTGCCGGGATAGTTGAAAAACGGGAGCAATGTTACGCAGATTGCGACATAAGAATTGACACGACCGGTAAATCGGTGGAAGATGTGGCCGCAGAACTGCTTGACAGGATTTCAGGGGATTAATCAAGATGAAACTGCTTAAGGTGGGGCTGGGGCCACAGAGTTACGATATAAGGATAGGCTCCCCGGTTCTTGGAGAACTTGGCGCAGTATGCAGGGAAACAGGGCTTTCCGGAATGCCTGCTATTGTAACCAATCCAACTGTTTCAGCTCTTTATTCAGCCACCGCAATTTTTTCCCTGCGCGCTGCGGGGTATGAGCCGTTTTGTATTGAAATACCCGATGGTGAGCAGCACAAGAACAGCAATACCCTTAATATGATATATGACAAACTTCTGGAGGGCGGAATTGACCGGAGTTGCTTCATTGTTGCCCTTGGTGGTGGAGTTGTTGGAGATATTGCAGGCTTTGCGGCAGCCACGTTTCTCCGCGGCATCCCGTTTGTTCAGGTGCCGACCACACTTCTTGCCCAGGTTGACAGCAGTGTAGGGGGCAAGACAGGGATAGATCATCCCGGCGGCAAGAATCTGATTGGGGCCTTTTATCAGCCTAAAGCGGTAATTGCAGATATTTCAACTCTGAACAGCCTTCCTGAACGTGAATACCGGGCAGGATTGGCAGAAGTTGTAAAATATGGCGTTGTTCTTGACAGTGCTTTCTTTGAGTATCTTGAATCTGCTGTTGCGGGCCTTGATGCCCGCGATGCTTATACTCTTGCATATATTGTTTCAAGATGCTGTCAGCTTAAGGCAAATGTGGTGGAGCAGGATGAAAGGGAATCCGGTCTTAGGGCCGTATTGAATTACGGGCACACCATAGGCCATGCATTTGAGGCCATTTCAGCCTACAGCGGAATGATTCACGGAGAGGCTGTTGCAATCGGCATGGTGAGGGCTGCATCAATTTCGAGGGATGAGGGGCTTTGTTCTGAGTCTGACCTTGAGAGGATAGTTGGTCTGCTGGTTAAGCTGGGCTTGCCTGTGGAGCCACCAAAGGTTTCACTTGAGCAGATTGCAGCTCTGATAGCCAATGACAAAAAAAGCCGATCAGGTCTTGTTAATTTTATATGCAACAGCGGTATTGGAGGCCATGAAACAAGACGTTTTTCTCCAATGCAGCTTGCCAGATTTGCAGCTATAGCTTGATATTTATGATCTGCAACTGCACAAAAAACACCGGAACGGAGGTTATACCCAGATTATGGATCAATCATTCCAGATGCTTTCAACTGATCCTCCTTTTTCTGATGAAGATCTTGAACTTATTGAGCTTACAGAGGCTGATATAGTTGAAGAGGGCGATCCGGACAGGCTGGTTGAGAGGGTAAAGCCTGTTTACCAGGTTGCGGATGAAAATCCGTGGGATCTGATTACGGAGCCTGAGACCTTAAGCGGTTACTCGGCAGAGCCTGTTCCGCAGGTTTTTTCTGAACCGGAACCTTTTGAAGATGTTATTCCTCCAAAAGACCCTCTTATGACCAGTACGTTGGCAGAGCTTTATGTGTCCCAGGGGTTTACAGATAAGGCCCTTGAAATATACAGGGGGCTTCTGGAAGCAAATCCGGAAAGCGAAACAGTTGCATTGCGACTTGCTGAGCTTGAAAAACAGCAGCAGAAAGCCTCTTTGGATGAGTCTGTTTCCTTCTCTGAAGAAGCCACCCTTTCCCCGGAATCGGCTGCTGTTGTTACAAAACTGGAGGGATGGCTCGAAAATATCCGGAGGTTAAGGGAATGCCGCTAAGACCGATTCTTAAATCCATGCTGGACCAGGTTGAAGGTTCATTTGCCGCAATACTTATGGGGTACGACTGTATTGCAATAGATGAGGTACATCAGGGAGACCCTGGATTTGAG
>CAZXTZ010000100.1:0-10231 GCA_964643645.1 uncultured Geobacteraceae bacterium | reverse complement strand
ACAAAAAGAAAAAAAGCGATGGAGTTAAACAAAGTGGCACTAACACCTATGATGCGTCAATATCTGGAGATAAAGGGTCAGTACCCTGACAGCATCCTTTTTTTCAGGATGGGGGACTTCTACGAGATGTTTCTTGATGATGCACTGGTTGCATCCCGGATACTGGATATTACCCTTACATCAAGAAACAAGGGAGGGGCCGACGAAATACCTTTTTGCGGAGTCCCTTTTCACTCAGCCCAGCCTTACATAGCAAGGCTTGTTGAAGCCGGTCACAGGGTGGCGATTTGCGAGCAGACAGAGGATCCGAAGCAGGCAAAAGGGATAGTCAGGCGCGATGTGGTAAAGGTTGTAACCCCGGCTCTTGTGACCGAGAGCGAATCACTTGTTCCGGATGAGAATTCATTTCTCCTTGCCCTCTGTAATTCTGTCAATTCATGGGGCTGCGCGTGGCTTGATCTTTCAACAGGCGAGTTCAAGGCATCTGCTGCTTCGGGCGTTGCCGCTGCTGCATCAATTGCCGCCTCCATAGCGCCGAGGGAACTGCTGCTCACTGAAAACCTCCGCCGTGAACTTCCATTGGAGCTGGCCCTGGCAGCCGGAGAGCGCCCCAAATCATCAGTTGCAGACTGGGTACTTGACAAGGATTACTCTGCAAGGCTTCTGTGTGATCAGTTCGGAGTTGCAGCTCCTGAAATGGTCGGTCTTCTGCCGGAGCTTTTGCAATGTCAGATTGCTGTTGGAATGGTTCTGCACTATCTGAAGGAGAGCCGCCATTCCACATTGCCACATCTGCGTGATTTACTGATAATCAGTAAAAATGATCACCTTGCCCTGGATCCTGCAACCCGCAGAAATCTTGAACTTACAGCTACAATGTCCGATGGCAGGAAAACCGGATCACTGCTTGGTTGTCTTGACAGAACAGTTACTGCAATGGGGGCCAGGATGATAAAGCAGTGGGTATCATACCCCCTCGTCCGGGTCGCTCCCTTGCGCCGCCGTCTTGAGGCTGTGGAGGAAATGAAGGATAATTCATCCCTTCTGGACAATCTCCGCAGCCAGATGAAAGATGTCCACGACCTTGAGCGTCTTAACGGGCGGGTAGGAATGGCAGGGGCAGGAGGACGTGATCTCAGGGCGCTTTATGATTCACTTGAGCAGGTTCCGCAGATAAGGCTTCTCCTGGCCGATACCGGATCAGAGATGCTGCGTGAACTGGCAGGAGAGCTTGATCCTCTCAAGGATGTGCGCAGGTTGATTGAGGAGGGAATAGCTCAATCCCCACCCTTTTCCCTCCGCGAAGGTGGAATAATCTGCGACGGTTACAATGCGGAACTGGATGAGTTGCGAACCATCAGCCGTGAAGGCAAGGGTTATATCGCTCGCCTTGAGGCAATGGAGCGTGAGAGGACTGGAATCGGTTCACTCAAGATCAGGTACAACAAGGTTTTCGGTTACTACATAGAGGTGACAAAATCAAATCTGGGCAGTGTGCCGCAGAATTACATCCGGCGGCAGACCATAGCCACAGGTGAGCGGTACATAACGGAAGAACTGAAACAGTATGAGGAGAAGGTTCTTGGTGCCGAAGACCGTATCTGTGAGCTTGAGTACGGACTGTTTCAGGAGATACGGGAAAAGACGGCAGCCCAGGGGGGAAGGATAAGCCGCACAGCCACAGCAATAGCCACCATTGATCTTCTTGCCTCTCTTGCCCTTGTTGCAAGGGATCGTGGTTACTGCAGGCCTGAAGTTGATGATGGTGACGTGGTAGAGATCGTGGAGGGAAGACATCCGGTGGTTGAGGCCATGAATCTGGGGGAGCGTTTTGTGCCAAATGATACCCTGCTGGATGCGGAACAGCACCGGATTCTTATGATAACAGGCCCAAACATGGCAGGCAAATCAACCTACATGAGACAGGTGGCACTTATTGCAATTATGGCCCAGATCGGTTCCTTTGTGCCTGCCACAACTGCAAGGATAGGTATCGCTGACCAGATATTTACCAGGGTGGGCGCCGGGGACAATCTGGCCAGGGGCCAGTCCACCTTCATGGTTGAGATGATGGAGACAGCGAATATCCTTCGGAATGCCACACCTAAAAGCCTTGTTGTTCTGGATGAGATCGGCAGGGGAACATCAACCTTTGACGGCCTTTCCATAGCCTGGGCTGTAGCAGAGTATCTGCATGACAGACCGGGGTCACGGGCACGCACCCTGTTTGCAACCCACTACCATGAACTGGCAGATCTGGCATCCACACGGGAGGGGATAACCAACCTCACGGTAGCTGTAAAGGAGTGGAATGATCAGGTCATATTTTTGCGCACCATCGTACCTGGCGCTGCCTCACACTCCTACGGGATACAAGTGGCACGCTTGGCCGGAATGCCGCCTGATCTTATTGACAGGGCCAGAGAAGTCCTTAAGACCCTTGAGGAAGGCGAGTTTGAACAGGGTGCCCCACGTCTCTCCAAAAGCAGGATAGCTCCACCTAAAAAAGAGACACGACAGTATTCCCTTTTTGAGCCACAGGGAGATATGTTGCGTGAACGGTTGAAAAAACTGAACATTTCTGCTATGACCCCTCTTGAAGCCTTAAATCTGCTTGATGAACTGAAGAAAATGATATGAATATTGCCAGATACATTATTACCGCCATTATAACCATGACAGTGCTCTTTACAGGTATTAATGCCGATGCTGCCTCGAAGAAGAAATCTTCAAAAAAGAGCCAGAATTCCTCAGCCCTAAAGCCTGTTGTGCCTGCAAACACAACACCGGCAAGTGTAGTTGAGCTTAAACACTGGTCAAACCCGGACTACACCCGGATTGCAATTGCACTTGACCGTGATGTTACATGGGAAAGCCATGAACTGGACAAAGGTGCATCCGGCGCCGGGAAGCCGGGGCGAATCTTCATTGATATCCAGAATGCAAAGCTCGGCAGCACGGTTAGAGACGTGACCATTGGAGACGGTCTGTTGAAAGGGGTCAGGGTTGCCCTGTTCAAACCTGGAGTAGTGAGGGTGGTTCTCGACATTGAAAGCATTCGCGACTACAAGATCTTTCCTCTCTCAGATCCGGCAAAGCTGATTATTGACGTAAGGGGAGACCGTCGCACAGAGATAAGCCGTCTTGAAAGCAGCATAATTACGTCAACTTCTGATCCGGATCCCGATAAGACAGAGATCAAAAAACGAGAAGAACCTCCGCTAAAACTCAAGCAGACTCCAAAGGCTTTACCGACATCCAAGATACGCAGGGTGGTTGTTGATCCAGGGCACGGGGGGCACGATCCTGGTGCGGTCGGACACTCTGGTCTTCGGGAAAAGGATGTCGTCTTATCCATATCATTGAAACTTAAGGAAAAGCTTAAGGAGGAACTTGGGCTGGATGTTGTGATGACCCGTTCCACCGATATATTTATTCCGCTTGAAGAGCGTACGGCCATTGCAAACAAGGTGGGAGCCGACCTGTTCGTTTCAATCCATGCCAACGCTGCGCCGAACAGAAACGCAACCGGCATAGAAACCTACTACCTTAACCTGGCAAAGACAGAAAAGGTTGCCCAGCTGGCAGCAAAGGAGAACGGCACGACACTTGAAAAAGTCAGCACGCTGCAGGCTATTCTCTTTGATCTGATGGCCAACTACAAGCTGAATGACTCGGCCCACCTTGCAGACGAAATTCAAAAGTCACTATACAAGACAGCAAAAGGCAGATATCCGGAAACAAAAAATCTTGGTGTTAAACAGGGACCCTTCTATGTACTTGTGGGAGCTTCAATGCCCAGCATACTCACGGAAGTCGCCTTCATAAGCAACACATCCGAAGAGGCAAAGCTGAAAGATCAATCCTTCCACGAGCTGGCCGCCGAAGGAATTCTTGAGGGGGTAAAGGGGTATATATCAACCCTGAAGTAATGACCGGAACCCTCTATATAGTGGCCACACCGATCGGCAATCTTGAGGATATGACCTACAGGGCCGTTCGTATCCTTAAAGAAGTTGCACTTGTTGCTGCCGAGGATACCCGCCATTCACGCAAACTGATGTCCCACTTCGGTATTTCAACCCCGCTTACCTCTTACTACGATCACAACCAGTCGGTTAAGGGAGAGCGGATCATTGCCGCGCTAAAAGATGGAAAAAATGTGGCTCTTATATCCGATGCAGGCACTCCATGCATATCAGATCCGGGCTACCAGCTTGTCCGGTCTGCCATAGCTGAAGCCATACGTGTCATTCCTGTCCCTGGAGCGTGTGCCGCAATAGCCGCAATTTCTGCCTCCGGCCTGCCTACTGATTCCTTCATTTTTGCAGGGTTTCCGCCGAATAAAGAAGGTAAGCGTCGTGCTTTTCTTGCAGATCTCTCCAATTCGTCTGGAACTGTTGTGATGTATGAAGCTCCACATCGCCTGGTGGCAACCCTGACCGATATCTCACTCATAATGGGTGAACGCAGGATTGTTGTGGCCAGGGAGCTTACAAAGCTGCATGAGGAATTTATTCACGGTGCTGCCTCCGACGTAAGAGAAGAGATTAAAAACGGCAAGGAACGTGGAGAACTGGTAATACTGGTCGCTCCCCAGGACGAGGTTTCCGCATCAAACATGACATCACCCGAGGAACAGCTCCGCCTGGCGCTGGACCAGGGATATCCGGTAAAGGAAGCCGCCGCACTGGTGGCGGCGGCAACAGGTCTGCCACGCAGGGAACTTTATGCAATGGGGCTTCAGATAAGGAAAAATGCTTCTTAGTCTGGCAAGAACTTTGAAGCCATGCTATAAACTCAGGATTATTTTACAAACAGGAGCTGTTTGATGAAAATTTCAGTTTTTGGAGCCGGTTACGTCGGTCTTGTTGCAGCAGCCTGCTTTGCAGAAAGCGGCAACACAGTAATAACCGTTGATGTTGACGAGAAGAAGATTGAAGGTCTTAAAAATGGTGTCATCCCTATATATGAGCCTGGCCTTAAGGAATTGATACTACGCAATCAGGCCGAAGGCCGCCTTTCATTCACCACCGATATGGTAGAAGCTGTACAGCAATCACTTATCCAGTTCATCGCCGTAGGCACCCCGCCCGGCGAAGATGGCTCCGCAGACCTCCAGTATGTGCTCTCCGTGGCCCGTACCGTGGGACAGAACATGAACTGTTTCAAGATACTTGTTGATAAATCAACCGTACCTGTTGGAACCGCAGACAAAGTACGTGCAGCCGTACAGGAAGAGCTTGAGAAACTGGGCTCGCACCTTGAGTTCGACGTGGTTTCAAACCCTGAGTTTCTGAAAGAAGGCGCGGCGATTGACGATTTCATGCAGCCGGACAGGGTGGTGATCGGCACTGACAACGTCCGCACTGCAGAGATAATGAAAGAGCTTTACGGGCCATTCATGCGGAAACAGAACCGGATGATCATAATGGACATCCGCAGCGCAGAAATGACCAAATACGCTGCCAACGCCATGCTGGCCACCCGGATATCCTTCATGAACCAGATTGCCGGACTTTGTGAACGGATGGGGGCCGATGTGGCGGCTGTTCGTGAGGGGATAGGTTCAGACTCCCGTATTGGCTACGACTTTCTGTTTCCAGGCCCTGGCTACGGTGGATCATGCTTCCCTAAAGATGTAAAAGCTCTTATCCGCACAGCAGAGGAATCAGACTACGACTTTCTGCTTCTGAAAGCTGTTGAAGAGGTAAACGAACTCCAGAAAGAGGTGCTTGCTGACAAGCTGATCAGGCTGCTGGCATCTGCCGACGAGGAGAAGCCGCTTACAGGCAGAACCATAGCCTGCTGGGGTCTGTCCTTCAAGCCCCGCACAGATGACATGCGTGAAGCACCATCACTTACAATTATCGAGCGTCTTCTTGCGGCAGGAGCCACTGTCAGAGCCCACGATCCTGAGGCCCTGCATGAAGCAAAGAAATACTTCGGAGACCGTATTGAATACAGCAGCAATCAGTACGACATCCTGTCCGGCGCAGATGCCCTGACCATCATCACCGACTGGCACGAGTACCGTAACCCTGACTTTGACCGTATCAAGTCAGCCCTCAAACAGCCGGTTATCGTTGATGGGCGTAACCTTTACAAACCTGGCAGAATGAAAGAAGCAGGCTTCCGCTACATTCCTCTGGGCAGAGCAGGTAGCGGTATAAGTGAAGGAGGTAACTGATGAGGATACTGGTGACGGGCGGTGCAGGTTTTCTTGGCAGCCATCTCTGCGAGCGACTGCTAAACGAAGGGCACGATGTAATCTGCCTTGACAACTTTTTTACCGGCAGCAAGGACAATATTATCCATCTGATGGACTCCCACCGTTTTGAACTGATCAGACATGACATAGTTGAACCTATCCTGCTGGAGGTTGACCGCATTTACAATCTGGCTTGCCCCGCCTCTCCGGTACACTACCAGTATAACCCTGTAAAGACGGTTAAAACCAGCGTAATGGGCACCATAAATATGCTTGGCATGGCAAAACGGGTAAAGGCCCGCATCCTCCAGGCTTCCACATCAGAGGTATATGGAGACCCTCAGGTGCATCCCCAGCGTGAAGAGTACTGGGGCAATGTAAATCCGATAGGAATCAGAAGCTGCTACGACGAGGGGAAAAGGGTGGCAGAAACACTGATGATGGACTACCACCGTCAGAATAATGTTGATATCCGGATAATCCGCATATTCAACACATATGGCCCGCGCATGGCCGAAAATGACGGGCGCGTAGTATCAAACTTCATTTTACAGGCCTTAAGAAATGAAGATATAACTGTCTTTGGAGAAGGGCAGCAGACCCGTTCATTCTGTTTCGTTTCCGACCTGATTGACGGGATGATCAGGATGATGGAAAACGATAATGGATTCATAGGGCCGGTAAATCTTGGGAACCCTGTTGAAAACACAATCCTTGAGTTTGCTGAAAAAATAGTTGATATTACTGGCTCCGGATCCAGAATTGTATTCAGGCAGCTTCCACAGGATGATCCCAGACAGCGGCGGCCTGACATTACTCTGGCTGTAGAAAAACTTGGCTGGAAACCTGAAGTGGATCTTGATAAAGGCCTTAAGGAAACTGTAGATTACTTTGGCACCAGGTCAAACAGAGGGGCATAATGACGAAACTGCGCATAACAAAGCGCATGTACCTGATACCTGCCGGATGCCTGTCCTTTATTCTCTTTTTTACGGTATTTGGTGAGAGGGGACTCCTGCGTATCTACGAAATGAGGCAGGAAAAGCTTAAAATCCAGCAGAAGGTCAGTCAGCTCACAAAAGAAAATGACTTGATCAGGCAGGAAATTGCCTCATTGCACAGTGATCGAAGATATCTGGAAAGAATAGCCCGTAAGGAGCTTGGACTGGTAAAGCCCAATGAGGTGATATACCAGTTCCCTGTTCACGGGAAGTAGGGGTACAACAATGTCAAGACAAAGCTGTGCAATCTGTGCCTGGCGAGAAACCTGTGCAAAACGGTTCTGCGTATCCGATGGCGGCGCCCGTTGCCCGGATTATTCAAGAGATGTTTCAATCAAGGTCCAGGACGATTCGGAAAAATCAGAAAACAAAGAATCCAGCAAGGAACATCCGAAAACATGATCCGTCAGAAACTGGCAGCCCTCCTTTTAAAATCCATCCAAAAAGCACTTTCAAGCTCACTTTTATGCTCTGAAAATCTTCCTGATGTCCTGATCGGGATTCCCGCAAATGAATCGCACGGTGATTTTTCATGCAATATTGCCATGCAGCTTGCCAGGGGAGAACGAAAACCACCCCGTCAGGTCGCAGAAATAATTATTGCAAACATTGATGATGATGAGGCCGTTATTTCCCGCACAGAGATTGCCGGTCCCGGATTCATAAACTTCTTTGTCGCCCCTTCTGCCTGGCAGGGTTGCCTGCCTGCAATTGCAGAAGCAGGAGATAATTATGGTAAAAGTGCCACAGGGGCCGGCAGAAAAATACAGGTGGAGTTTGTAAGCGCCAACCCTACAGGTCCGCTGCACATAGGGCATGGAAGGGGAGCCGCCACGGGGGATGTCCTCTGCAGACTCCTTTCAGCAACCGGCTGGGACGTAACAAGAGAATTTTACTACAACGACGCCGGTGCCCAGATAGCAAATCTTTCGCTATCAGTTCAGGCCCGTTGTCTTGGCGTAGAACCTGGAGAATCCTCATGGCCGGCAGATGGTTACCAGGGGGATTATATTAAGGAAGTTGCCACTGCATATCTTGCACAGGAAACAGTCCGGTCAGATGACATAATAACTACCGCCTCCGGCGACCCACAGGATCTTGACTCAATACGCAGGTTTGCTGTTGCATGGTTAAGACGGGAACAGGATCAGGATCTCAAGGCATTTGATGTGGGATTTGATGTTTATTTCCTGGAATCAAGCCTTTATAGCGACGGCAAGGTGGATGCCGCAGTTGCTCGTCTGATCGAAAAAGGTCACACTTATGAACATGAAGGGGCATTGTGGCTTCGTACTACAGACTTTGGCGATGACAAGGATCGGGTAATGCGGAAAACGGATGGTGGATACACCTACTTCGTTCCTGACGTGGCATACCACCTTGATAAGTGGAAACGAGGCTTTATCCGTGTGCTTAACGAGCAGGGGGCCGACCATCACAGTACAATAACAAGGGTGAGGGCCGGATTGCAGGCCCTTGATGCGGGAATTCCACAAGGCTGGCCTGAGTATGTTCTGCATCAGATGGTGACTGTAATGCGTGGCGGGGAAGAGGTGAAAATCTCAAAACGTGCTGGCAGCTATGTTACCTTACGTGACCTGATTGACGAAGTAGGACGGGATGTAACAAGATTCTTCTTTGTCATGCGCAAGCCGGATTCTCAGCTTGTATTCGATATAGATCTTGCCAAACAGCAATCGCTGGACAATCCTGTGTACTACATACAGTATGCTCATGCAAGAATCTGCAGCATATTCGAGAACGCCTCTGAAAAAGGGGTTTCCATTCCTCTGCTGATTGATGCGGCTCTGCTTTCAAGGCTCGAAACGCCTGAAGAGCTTAAGCTTATAAAGCTGCTGGATTCAATGCCTGAGACTGTTGAGGATGCTGCCTGCGAGCTTGAGCCACACAGGATTGTTTATTTTCTCACAGAACTTGCCGGACAGTTCCATAGTTATTACAACAAGACCAAGGTGGTGACAGACGACCACCAGATGAGTCAAGCAAGGCTTTATCTGCTTGAAAGGATACGTCAGGCGCTTCGTAATGCATTATCACTTCTTGGCGTCTCTGCACCTGAAAGAATGTAGGAGCCAGCTATGCGGATTGACTACAGCGAACCAAGAAAATCATACACATCAACATCCTCTGGCCCTGTTAATATGCGTTCAAGTGGCAGTTCATCAAAAACATCCTTCACTGTTATTCTTCTGGCTGCAAGTCTGTTTGTCTTCGGGACAGGCTTCCTCTCAGGATGGCTTTACGGAAAATCATCTGAAAAGAAAGCCTACAGGGCGGCAATGGAGCAGAAAAGCCTTGAAAACTCTCCAAAGGAAGAGAAAAAAGGCTTTCCACAGCAACAGCAGCCTGTTCCTCCCCCAGTAACCGGAGCAGTCAGCCAGCCTCAGTCAGTGCCGCAGCAGCCAGCGGCCCAAGTGCCGGGGAATCCACAGGAGCCAACTACCCCTTCAGTATCAGTCCCCACAGACAAGCCACTCACTTTTTATAAAAACCTCCCTAGTGGCCAGAAAAATACGGTGCTTGGCAGCGGAATAAACGAAAAGCCCAAACCTTCTGTTCCAGCTCTCCAATCTTCGTCACAAACCAGCAATCCTGCTCTATCTCAAACATCCAAAAAAACCGAACAGGCTGCAGCGCTTGCAAAGCCACCCGTTAATACAGGCGGCTATGTTGTTCAGGTCGCATCATACCGATCAATTGAAGACGCAAAAAAGCTGAAGAAAGAATTGACTGAGAAAGGTTACACCGATGTCTCTGTATCAGAAGTCAATCTCAACGAAAATGGTACCTGGCACAGAGTCAGGATCGGTCGGCATCTCGATAAAGAGGCTGCAATAAAAATTGCCAACAAGCTGTTGAGTAGTGCCAAGGTGCAACCTGATACCGAGTAAAAATAGGTGTTGACTTATTAAGCAATCAGATGCTATAAAGTGAGTCCAATTTAACGCGGGGTGGAGCAGTCTGGTAGCTCGTCGGGCTCATAACCCGAAGGTCAGAG
>CAZXTZ010000099.1:0-10272 GCA_964643645.1 uncultured Geobacteraceae bacterium | reverse complement strand
TGATGTTGCCCAGCTTGCCATAACCATCAACGGACTGACACCTGCTCCTCCTGCACCGCCTCCACCACCTGCACCACCGGAGGAGGACGATGAGGTGGATGAAGTGGAAGACGTGGTGGTGGTGATACGACCGGTTGATCCACCTCCACCGCCTCCTGCACCTCCTGTTGGCCAGCCTTCTCTAACAGCAGACTCGCCCATGGTAACCGTGTTATCCCCTTACACATTCTCGGATCCGGCTTCGCCGCCATTTGACATGATACTGGAACTCGATGACAGCGATATGCTTTCTCCAACTGACTACTCAGTTAACAGCCCGGGGAATGGAGTTGTATCCCTGGGAGATGGCGCCTTTGGAAATAACTCCGAGTATGGTTTGTATCTGGTCAAAACCCCATCATCCCAGGAGGTTCTTACAGATGAGGTAGCATCCTTCAACCTCCCTGCCGGAACATTCAAACACAGCAGCAGCAATGCCAGGGTAAGCCTTGAAGCCACTCTTTCCGATGGCCGTCCACTTCCCGGCTGGCTCGTTTTTGATCCGGACAGTGGAAAGTTTACAGGCAAGCCTCCAAAAGGTTCCGGAGGATCAATGGATATCAAGGTAATGGCCCGAGATGACCGTGGGAATCTTGCATTCACACAGTTCATGCTTCATATTACAGAGCTTGAGTCAAATGAGGCACAGACTCTAAAGGAAGAACCGGCCGCCGCCAATCCTGAAGATTCCGAAGCCTTGGACTCAGAACTGAAAGAACCCCAGAAGGAGCTGCAAAAACAGCCAAAACCGCGGGAGTCGGTAAAGGGGAGGCCATCTCTGTCTGAACAGCTGCGACAACAGCAGTTTAAGGGCAGGAATCTGCCTATTGTTGATGCGGCTGCAAAATTCCCTACAGCTCTTCAATGAGACTTGCGGCTTTATTTAAGACCAAATACAAGGAGTGTTAAAAACGTAATGTATATCCCGGAAAAAATGCCCAGACTACTGATACTCTCCCTGCTGCTTGGTGGCTGCGCCGTCAAAACACCCCCTTTAACCCATCAGGATCTTGTAAACAGGATAAAGGAAGACACCATAAACATGTTCAGGGATCAGGAACCCCTTAATGCTCCCCTTGCACTGGAAGAAGCCCTTGCCAGGGGGCTAAAGTACAATCTGGATCACAGGGTCAAGCTTATGGAGGATGCCATATCCCTGAAGCAGGTGGAGCTGATGAGTTTCGACATGCTGCCCAGAGTTGTTGCTGCAGCCGGTTATTCAGACAGGGACAGCTATAACGCCTCATCCAGTACCAACATATATACCTGGCAGCAATCACTGGCGCCTTCAACATCACAGGACAGAGGCCACTATACGGGTGACCTTACCATGACATGGAACATACTGGATTTTGGAGTAAGTTACCTACAGGCCAGTCAGCAGGCCGAACGTGCCCATATCATGGCCGAGAGACGCAGAAAGGTTGTGCATACAATATTTCAGCAGATACGCCAAGGCTATTGGCAGGCCCTGGGGGCACAGGAACTTGAGGAGAGATTCAGCCCACTGCTGAAAGAGGTGAATGAAGCACTTAAAGATATGGACGTGATTGAAAAGGAGAAGCTTCGGCCGCAGCTTGAGATACTTGCATACAAGAAGACTTTGCTTGAGATACTCAAGCAGCTGGAGGGGTTCCGTGATGAGCTTGCCCAGGCGAAACCGCGTCTTGCCGCACTCATAAACTTGCCTGTCGGCCAGAAATACACTCTTTCAAACCCCGGAAATCTTGCGCTGCCCGAAATAAGGGAGTCTCTGGAATTAATGGAACAACGAGCCCTGTTCATGCGCCCTGAACTCCGCGAGAGCGATTACAATGAAAGGGTGAGCGTCCACGAAGTAAAAAAGACAATCCTCAGAATGCTTCCAAGTGCAGAAATGACCGTTGGAGGACATTTTGACAGCAACTCCTTTCTGATACATAAAAAATGGGTTGAGGGAGGCGCAAGACTGACATGGAACCTCCTTAACCTGCTGTCTGGTCCCACCCAGTATAAAATAGTCAAGAATCAGACAGAGCTTGTGAAGGCTCAGCGAATGGCTCTCAGCATGGCTATACTAACTCAGGTGCATGTGGCCTATCAGGATTTTAACGGCAAGAAGCGGCAGTATGAACTTTCGGAGCAGCTCCTCTCAATAGACTCCAGAATCCATGAACAGACAAGCAAGCAAGCCAGAACAGGATCTGAAAACCGACTGAATGAGATAAAGGCTGCCACTGCATCACTTATGGCCGACTACCGCAGATACCAGAATTACGCAGCCCTCCAGAATGCTTACGGCCAGATATCAGCAACACTCGGTCATGATCCTCTGCCTGAAACCATATCCGGTCATGATCTCAAGACATTAATCACTGAGATAAGTAAACGCCTGGATCCCACACCCGAAGAACCCCAAAAAAAGACAATTCAACAGGAGTCCAAACCAACGCTGATATCGCCAGCCATCCAGCCGGATACAGCAGAGACAAGCAAAGTTGAGCCCTCCCCCAAAACCATTGATAATTCAACTGCATCTGTCAATACCCAGCCTCAGTCAAAGCTTGAGACGTTACAGCTAAAGAATGAGGAGGAGGACAAGAGCAGGGACCAGCTTCCGGAAACAGTCACCGAAATGACTGAATCAATCCCATTGCCGGAGACAGAGTCAGATTCAGAGAAAACGGTTGACTCCGGAGAACCATCGTCACAGATTCCTATACATAGAAAACAGGCTGAATCTCAAAAACTCGAAAAGCTTCTGGCAAAGGCAAACTCAGGAAACTCAGAGGCCCAGCGTCGCCTGGGATGGCTATACAGCAGTGGTACCTGGGTTCAGGCAGACAAGACTGAAGCGATAAACTGGTACAGGAAGGCGGCCTCTCTTGGGGATCTCGAGGCACAGCTGGCCCTTGGATGGATTTATTACACCGGTAGCGGAGTTACTGTAGACATCTCTGTTGCAGCCCAATGGTATCGCAAGGCTGCGGCTCAAGGCAGCAGGAAGGCCGACTTTATGCTCAGGAAAATAGATTCCGTTAAAGTGGCAGGTGGTGCATGAATAAAAATCTGATTTTTCAGCTCTTAATAAGTTTCTGCCTCTCCTCATTTCTGCTTCTTGTTTTCGTATCCTCCCCTATGGCCCGCCCTGGTGCCGGTGACGGCAGGATAAGGATACAGCTCACAGCATTTCAGCAAAGCTCCATAGCATCCGAGATAGCTGCCAACATATCAGCCCTTCCGCTAAAAGAGGGGGCAGTCTTCTTAAAAGGGGATCTGCTGGTACAGTTCGACTGCTCCATTATCGAGTCACAGAGAAGAAAAGCCGAGGCAGTATCAGAATCTGCCAGGAGCGCCCTTAATGTTAACAGGCGACTTTCGGAACTGAATGCCATCAGCAGCCTTGAGCTTGACCAGTCCGTTGCAAAATCCAAGGAAGCCGATGCCGAACTTGCGGTTATGAAGGTGACAGCTTCAAAATGTACAATAAAGGCTCCATATAGCGGCAGGATAGTCAAGCTCCAGGCAGACCCTCACCAATATGTCACCCCTGGTAAACCACTGATTGACATCATAGACACAAGCAAGCTTGAGGTCAGAATGATCGCCCCCTCCCACTGGCTGGCATGGCTGAAGCCCGGAACTTCTTTCAACGTCCAGATAGAAGAGATGGGGGGGCGCAGTTACCCGGCTCATGTTGTAAGGGTAGGCGGAAAAATTGACCCACTGAGCCAGACGGTTGTAATAGCTGGAGAGATTGACGGCAAACACCCGGAGCTGTTGCCGGGGATGAGCGGATGGGCGGCATTCGGCGGAGCCAGACGCAAATGAGTGTTGAACAGTCCGGCCAGCTACAGGGCCTGACTCTTCTGCTCCAGCTGCAGCAGAGGATACGAAACTCTGCCACACTGGAGGAGGCGATCTTTATCGCTGTCAATGAGTCAAAGCTCTTGCTGCACTACCGCCAGGCTGCCATCTGGCTTAAAGGGCGTGGCGTGGCAGCTCTTTCCGGTCTGCCAATTCCCGAGCGCAACTCCCCGTACCTTAACTGGCTGCATGAGCTGTTTGCGGTCATCCCTGCTCTTTCCTCACCAACTCCTGTCACCGTATCTTCACTTCCAGCCGGGATATCTAAAGACTGGCAGGAATGGCTGCCGACCGACGCCCTGGCAATCCCCCTCGCAACCAATGATGGCAGGTTTTTGGGTATACTCCTGCTGGTGAGGGATGGGCTATGGCAGGAAGGAGAACTCCAACTGGCAGGGGAACTTGGCTCCATATTCAGCCACGGCATGGCATTCCATCTGCGCAGCAGGCCGTTGCTTGATAAGTTAAGGCAGTCAGGAGGCAGGCCCTGGCTCCTGTTCGGGCTGATCCTAGCTGCAGTTCTTTCCATGATGATACCCATACACCTTTCGGTACTGGCCCCTGCTGAGGTTACGGCAAGTGATCCCTTTATTGTAAGGGCTCCACAGGACGGGGTTATTGAAAACTTCTATGTACGCCCCAATGAGCAGGTAAAATCAGGACAGATCCTTTTCAACATGGACAAGACAAACATTCGCTCACGGATGGGGATGGCCCGGAAATCTTACGAAGTGGCTGCTGAAGAGTACCGTCAGGCATCGGTTCTGGCCCTTCAGGATGATCGCGGAAAAGCCGAGATGGCTCCGCGTCGTGGCAGGATGGAGGAACGGGCTGCGGAACTGTCCGGCGCGGGCAAGCTGCTTCAGAGGACTGAGGCCACATCCCCCAGAGATGGTGTAGCCATCTTCAGCGACCCCACCGACTGGGTCGGGAAGGGGGTTACCATAGGTGAGAAGGTACTGATGATCGCGGATCCACGGAAGGCAGAGCTGCTGGTACGCCTCCCTGTGGCCGATGCCATAGCCATGGAGCCAGGTACACGGGTTGTGCTGTACCTTACCAATGACCCGCAACACCCCAGGGAGGCCAGTCTGACCTCCGCAGCATTCAGGGCCGAAATAATGCCGGGTGGTGTTCCAGGTTACCGGCTTAAGGCAAATTTTACTGATATTGCGAACCTGCCCCGGATTGGTCTGTCCGGCGTGGCCAAGATCTACGGCAGGAAAGTCCCTCTGGGCTACGCTCTCCTGAGACGCCCCATTACTGCAGTACGTCAGCGGATTGGCTGGTGACAGCCATGACGGATGCCGTTGGACTGCCCCCGCTGCGTCAGGAACTGGATCTTTTCCCTGCCCCTCCCCAGCGTGACGGATCCCCTGTCTGGTCTCTGCACGACCCTGCCTCAAACCGCTTCTATCTGATAACCTGGGCTGCCTTCGAGATGCTGTCCAGATGGCATCTGGGCAGCAGCGAAGCCGTTGCGGAGGCTGTATCCAGAGAGACCACCCTGCACCTTGAGCCGGATGACGTAAAATCCCTGCTCCCTTTTCTTGAATCACACTTTCTTACCGAACCGATGGGGGCAATTACAACAGGTCGCATACTGGCTGCCCGTGAAAGGATGCGGAGCAGCTGGTGGCTATGGCTAATCAAAAACTATCTGTTTTTCCGGATCCCACTGGTGCGTCCTCAAAAATTTCTGGACGCTGTCGCACCTCTTGTTTCTGTACTGTTTACCCCTCTATTTCCGACTACCATACTCCTGCTGGCCCTTTTCGCGCTTCTGCTTGTCACCCGTCACTGGGAGCAGTTCAGCCACTCATTTACCGCCTACACAAGCATCGGCGGCATAATCACCCTTGCAGTCACACTGCCTCTGGCAAAGGTTATACATGAACTGGGCCACGGCGTGGCCGCACATCGCTACGGGTGCAGGGTGCCTGCCATGGGGGTCGCCTTTCTGGTAATGACCCCGATGCTATACACCGACACAAATGAGGCATGGAAGCTCCATTCCAGAAGAGAGCGTCTAATCATAGGCAGTGCCGGAATAATTGCCGAGACGGGACTTGCAGTTATCGCCACATGGTTCTGGCTCCTCCTCCCCGACGGCCCGGCCCGCGCCGCAGCCTTTTTTCTGGCGACAACGGCCTGGACCATGACCCTGCTGCTCAACGCATCCCCATTCATGCGCTTTGACGGCTACTTCATACTTTCCGACCTCCTTTCCATACCCAACCTGCATCCACGCTCATTTGCCTTTGGACGCTGGTGGCTGCGTGAAACCCTGTTCGGCCTTGGAGAACATGAACCGGAGGTTGTTACACCCGGAATGCGCGGATTTTTTGTGCTTTTCTCCATCGGTGTATGGCTCTACCGCTTTGTTCTGTTCCTCGGAATAGCCCTGCTGGTTTACAACTACTTTTTTAAAGCCCTGGGAGTAATCCTTTTTGCCGTGGAGATAATCTGGTTCATTGCAATGCCTGTCACTACAGAGCTGAAGGCATGGTGGGAGCGCCGGGGTGACATCTGGCTGAATCCTCAGCTTTTAAGAACCCTCCTGCTTCTTGCTGCCGGAATCCTGCTGCTATTTCTCCCCTGGCAGGCTTCTGTAAGCGCACCGGCAATACTGGGAGCCGCGCGTGAACAGCGCCTTGTATCACCGGTGCCGGGTAGACTGGCTGAAATACCTGCCAGTACCGGCAGCATCGTAAAAGCAGGAGAGCTGGTAGCCCGCCTCACATCACCTGATATTGAACAACGGCGTGCCGAGTCACTCCCTTCCGCATCGGTAAGCCGATGGCAGGTGAGCCAGCAGGCCTTCAACGAAGAGCTCATGAGCCAGGGAAAGGTGCTGCAGAGAAGGCTTCATGGTGATGCCGGAATACTGAGTGGGATCCGTGAGGAAGAGGGACGACTTTGGCTCCGGGCCCCTTTTGACGGAACGGTTGTTTACCGTAACGATGAGGTCATGACCGGTGGCTGGGTGGCCGCAAGGGAATGGGTGGCAAGTGTGGCTGATCTCAGCAGGAACCGCGTTGATGTATATCTTGAAGAGCGTGACCTGCAACGGATTACAGTTGGAGGTAAGGCTAAATTCATCCCTGATGCTATCGAATATGGTCTTTTCAGCTGCACCATCGCAGAAGTGGATCATATCAGTACCACGCCCCTTGATGATCCATCTCTGGCATCCTTCTATGGCGGACCTATACCAACTCAGACCGATGCCCAGCATGAACTTGTTCCTGTATCACCACGCTATAAGGTTCGTCTCGGCAATTGTAGCCCGGCAACCGTACCACTGTCACGCCTGCGGGGCGTTGCCCGCCTTGAAGCGACACCAAAGTCTCCTGCCGTCGAGCTGTTACGACATGCCTGGATGACATTGATCAGGGAAAGCGGACTCTAGACTTAATCAGGAATGGCTGGCAATGCCCTTTTATTACACACACTGGATAATACTTCCCCTGCTCTCTGCCATCGTGAACGGCCTGCTGGCAGGATATGCCTGGCGTCGCAGGCATATCCCGGCGGCAGGCTGGTTTTTCTGGCTTGGGGTGGGAATGTCCGGCTGGTCGTTCTGTTATGCGCTTAACATTTCAGCAACAGAACTCTGGCTTAAGAATCTGTTCTTTAAATCAGGTAATGGGTTCTTTTGCATCGTGCTGTTCACAACCCTGCCAATGACTCTGGTGGTGCTTGGCTGGGTAAAGCGCTATTCCCGCTTCAGCCTGATGCTTCTGGCTCTGGTGCCCATGCTTTCATTTATGCTGGGCACAAGTAATGACATGCACGGCCTTGTTCGCAACAACTTACACCTTGTAACCCATAACAACCTTGTCTTGCTAGGGTATGAAAACGGGCGCTATTACCGGTCATTCCATATCCTCTACACCTATCTCTGCTACCTGCTGATCATGCTGCTCTGCCTGTATGGTATGCTGCGGCGCAATAATCCCAGACGGGGAAGTCTTGCAATGATACTCATAGCTACGCTGGTTCCACTGGTTACGGACATGTTCAACCTGTCGCCGGTAAAGGAGCTGCGGCTTGCAACTTCAGCCCTGTTTGTATCCGGAATATGCTATTGGCGCGCAGTCTTCCACCATAATCTGCTGAGTCTGCTACCCCTGGCCCGCACTACTCTGTTTGAGCAGATGCAGGAACCGGTTCTGGTTGTTGATCGTGACGGGGTACTTGCAGAATTGAACAAGGCGGCAAAAGCCCAGCTGGATCTTTCTTCCGATGCGGTGGGCAGCCCCCTTAAAGAGCTGCTGCCTGAATGCCATCCTCTTTATGGAATTCTGGATGCCGGCCAGGAGGCAATCAGGTATGATCAGAAATATGAGCGTTGGTGGCAGGTTTCACAAACGATGCTACGCCAGGAAAACAGTGTTGCCGGAACCATGCTGGTGCTGCATGATGTCACCCCTCTGTATGAAACACGCAAAGAGCTTGAGTCCAGTGAAGAGCGGTTCCGGCGTCTGGCCGAGGATTCTGCTGATTTTGTCTGGCAACTGGATACGGATTTGCGTTTTACCTACGTTAATGCCGTTGATCAGGATATGCGGGGATTTACACGGGAAGAGGTGCTTGGCAGCCCGGTAAGTTCTGCCATGCTGCCTGAGGATGCCGCTCTGGTGCAGCAGGCCAATGCCGAGCGTATAAGGCAGGAAAGCCTGGGTATCCGCACCGGTTCCATGCGCTACGAAATACGTTTGCTCCGTAAGGATGGCAGTTACATCTGGACTGAAGTCAATGCAAATCCACTGCGGGGCAAATCAGGCAGGATTACCGGCTACATCGGTATTACTCGTGATATAAGCAAACGCAAGGCAGATGAGCAACGACTGGCTGATGCCCTTGTGCGTGAGCAGGATGCCCGCGCCGAGCAGGATCGGTTTCTGGACATGATAGCCCACGAGTACCGCACACCGTTGGCTATTATCCAGGCCAACATTGATCTGCTGGAAATAATGGAGCTTCGGGACAGCAGTGTAAACGCTTCACTCACAAAGATGCAGCGGGGGGTTGAGCGGCTGGTTGATATCTTTGAGTCGTCACGTCGCAGGAGAGGGCTTGTACAGCGAGCCAACGCCCCGGAGCTGGAGCAGATTGATGCAGCGGAATGTCTCATGGAAACCATTGAGGCAGCCTGTGATTTCTGGGGAGACCGCTTTATATGGCTTAATGAACTTAAGCCAGGCACCAGGGTGATTGCCGATCGGCACCTTTTGCGCACCGCCGTACTGAATCTGCTTGATAACGCCATAAAGTATTCACCAAAAGAGGAGATGGCAAGCCTGTCGGCAAGCCGTTGCGGAAAAATGCTGCAGCTCCGGATACATAACCACTCGGCACAACCGCTTGCCGAAGGCCCTGAAAACCTGTTCCGAAAATACAGCAGAGGGTCCAACAGTTCAGGCACAAGCGGCACCGGTGTTGGTCTGTACCTGGTGGCAGATATTGCCAGGGAGCTTGGGGGCAGTCTGGATATGACCATTGAAAACAACTGCAAGGTAACTGTGGTACTGGCTATTCTGCTAGCAGGTGATCCGGAGGACAACCATGACGTTTGAGGCAACCAGGGTCATAATTGTTGAAGATGATGATGATCTGAGGGAGAGTATAGGGGCATTTCTGAGGCTGTCAGGTTATCACGTTACAGCTGTCGGAAACGGTCGGGCATTTTATCGTGCTCTTGATGAGGGAGAATTCAATGTGGCGGTCATTGACATTGGCCTGCCTGATCAGTCCGGACTGGTGCTGGCCCAGTACCTGCGGGCCAACACCACCACCGGAATAATAATACTCACAGCACGCGATACCGAGCAGGACCAGCTTGATGGGTACACGTCAGGGGCGGATCTCTACCTGACAAAACCTGTTGCAAGCAAGGTGCTGGCCTCAGCCATTGCCAGGCTGGCAGAACGTGTCAGTGGAAATCCGGCAGTCACCGCTGCTGCTGTGTCCCTTTCGGTACTGACTGCCTGGACTCTCTGTCGGGACAACTGGGTGTTGCTTGGTCCGGATTCTCAGTCCATTCCGCTTACATCCCTTGAATTTCGTTTTCTGGAACTGCTTGCAACCTCGCCAGATCAGAAGGCCACCCGTGATTTGCTGGTATCCAGACTCTATCAGCAAGCCGATGAATACGACAGCCGCGCCCTTGACGCGCTGGTTAGAAGACTACGCAACAAGCTTTCCCGACTCTCTCCTCCAGCTAACCCCATTAAAAGTCTTTATGGTGTCGGCTACTGTTTCAGCGAATCTCTTGCCTTAAAATAACCTCTGTTAGTTCCATTTGGTTTCTTTTAGTTACAAAGCATGGGTGGAATTCTTTGTATAACCCGATATATGATGTCAAGAATAATAAAGATTTTA
>CAZXTZ010000098.1:3108-10290 GCA_964643645.1 uncultured Geobacteraceae bacterium | reverse complement strand
AAGCTTATAAAATCTGGCGCCTGCCTTCTGAACTCCCTGAAGGCGACCCCTGACACACTTCTGCGCTGCGGAGATTCTCTTGCCCTCAAGGAAAGCGGGGCAGTGACATCCTTACTCTCCAATCAGCCTGCGACTCTGGATATTCTCTGGCAGGACGATCGTTTGCTGGCCATCAACAAACCGGCCGGTCTTGCCATGCATCCGGCTGCCGAGGTGGATGAAAACCTGGCGGATGTTGCATCTGCATGGCTTTCCGGGCATTCAGGGCACCAGTGCCGCGCCTACCCGGTCAACCGCCTTGACCGGGGGACATCAGGGGCCGTGCTTCTTGCAACAAGCTCATCCAGTGCCGGTGTTATGGGGAGACAGGTGAAGGAAGAGGGGCTTGACAAGATGTACCTTGCGGTTGTTGAGGGGGCAATAAAAGGTGACGGCAGAATAGATGAACCGCTGGACGGGAAGGAGTCATCTACATCCTTTTACAGCCTTGCCTACAGCTCCACCCATACGCTGATCCTTGCGGAGCCGCTCACGGGCCGCACCCACCAGATCCGCCGGCACCTGTCCGGCATCGGGCATCCGGTTGCCGGAGACATCCGTTACAAGGCAGTGCCGCTTCCTGCTTTACAAGGCTTTGCCCTGCATTCATTCAGAACAATACTGAAGAATCCGGCAAGCGGAGCCGCCATAACAGTGACCGCCCCTGTGCCGATGGATATGTTCGGCCTGATTCAGGAACGATGCAACATGACTGAGCAGGAGCTTCTGAATCTGCTCTGGAATATCGCTACCCGGCTGGCGTTGCCGGAGTGCTGCTGCCTGAGTAACCCACCAACTGACGGCTGAGACATTGGAACTGCCTCTTTTATAATCATCTGCTCCAGCAAGCCCCAACAGCCTTATAAATGAAGGGATGTCCTAGGTTTCCCCCAAGTCGCTTTAGCATTGGTGAACTGTTTGTACATAAATTTGTTGAGCATATGTTGACGGCTACAAACTCTATGGTAGAGTTTGTATACAGTGGGTTGAAGTCAGTCACAGTTGTCCTTTTCGACCGTGCGATTGCCTGAAGACTCACTCCGGCATGATGTGATGACCATCATGGTTGTTGCATACTCACGCCGTACCATCAAAAGCCAGTCTGGAGACATCCATGAACCTGTTGAAGCAGATACTGAACCACGAAGTTTTTCCTGCCATGGGCTGTACCGAGCCGATCTCCTGCGCCTTTGCCGCCGCCGCCGCTGCAGAACAGTTGGGAGTGACGGTGGAGCAGATTCAACTGACTGTTGACCCCGGCACCTTCAAAAACGGGGCGGCAGTAACTATCCCCAACAGCCGGGGGCAAAAGGGGAACCTGATCGCGGCTGCCCTGGGGGCGCTGATTGCCCGGCCTGACCTGAAGCTGGAGATCCTGAAAGCGGTGACTCCGGTCATTCTTGAGCAGGCTCAAGCGCTGCTGGAGCGTGGCGCGGTTACCTATCACTGTCGGGAGCAGGAGAAGGAGTTTTACATTGAGGCCAGGGTGACGGGAGGCGTTTCATCGGCTCGTTGTGTCGTTATCGGGGGTCACACGGCCATCTCTTTGCTGGAGAAGGACGGTGTGCCCTGCAGAACAACAGGGGATGTGACGGGTGAGACGAGCGACGACCACCGCTATCGTGATCAGATGCGGGGCATGAAGCTGGTCGATCTGCTGCAGCAGGTGACAGACGGTCTGGATGATGATGACCGGGCCTATATCCAGCGCGGGATCGACATGAACCTGGCCATTGCGGAAAAAGGAGTGGATCTGAAGCGTAACGCTTTTCAGCTGCAGCAGATGATGAAGCAGGGGCTTAAGGCTGATGACCTGTTTTACCGGGTAAAGCAGAAGGTGGCTTCGGCAGTGGATGCCCGGATGGGAGGCATGGCAGAGCCGGTCATGACCAGCGGCGGTTCCGGCAACCAGGGGGCGCTGACGGTGCTGGTTCCCTATCTGGTGGGGCGGGAGCAGGGGGTGGAACTGCTCCGTATCCAGGAGAGCATTGCCGTCAGCCATGCCGTCAACTCCTACATCAAGAGCTTTACCGGTGAGCTGTCGGTGATCTGCGGTTGCGCCATTGCCGCCAGCATCTCGGCCGCCATCGCCATTGTCTACCAGCAGGCCGGCATTGACGAGGAAAAGATCTGCCACGCCATCGGCAACGTGATCGGCGACCTGTGCGGCATCATCTGCGACGGCGCCAAGTCAGGCTGCTCGATGAAGATCGTCACCGGTGCCGAGGCATCCATGCGCTCGGCCTTCATGGCCCTGGCCGGCTACGGCGTCTCCAATGATGACGGTGTGCTGGGCAGGACGGCCGAGGAGTCGATCCGAAACTTAAGCAAGATTTCACTGGAGGGAATGCAGCTGGTGGATGCAACGGTGGTGCATATCCTGCAGGACAAGGCTCCCCGCAGCGGTATGGCCTGATGCAGGGAAGTATGGTGATAGGAACAGGCAGACCGGCAGGGATGAGCGAACAGCAGTGGCGTGAGGCGGTTCGCTTTACCGCTGACGACTGGGGCTGGGTGATCATGAGCATCGGTATGGCCATTGGTGCTGGCATTGTGTTTCTGCCGGTGCAGGTGGGCTTAAGCGGACTGTGGGTCTTTCTGATTTCTTCCGCAGTTGGCTATCCGGCCATGTACCTGTTTCAGCGCCTGTTTGTAAACACCCTGGCCGATTCCCGGGAGTGCAGCGACTATCCCGGCGTCATCACCAGTTATCTGGGCAAAAACTGGGGCATCGGGCTGGGAATGCTCTATTTTGCCATGCTGCTGATCTGGGTCTTTGTCTATGCCGAGGCGATTACCAACGACAGCGCTTCCTTTGTTCATACCTTCGGCTGGAGCAGGAAACTGCTCAGTAATGATCCGCTCTACGGATTGGGGCTGATCATCTTTCTGGTTGCCATTGCTTCACGGGGTGAAAAGCTGCTGTTTAGGGTTGCCACCTTCATGGTGCTGATAAAACTCTGTGTGGTTGCCTTTCTGGGTGCAGCTATGGTGCCCAGTTGGAGCCTGGCCAATGTGGCGGCACTCCCGCCTATGGGGGAGCTGTTGAAAAAAGCGGTGGTCATGCTGCCTTTTACCCTTACGTCGATCCTGTTTCTCCAGAGCCTCTCGCCAATGGTGATCTCCTTCCGGGCCAAGACCGACTGCATTGAAGTGGCCCGCTACCGGGCCATGCGCGCCATGAATATCGCTTTTGGCGTCCTGTTTGTGGTGGTCTTCTTCTATGCTGTGTCGTTTACCCTCGCCATGGGGCATGATGCAGCAGTACGGGCCTCAAAGGAGAATATCTCGGCTCTGGCCATGGTGGCCTCTATGATGACCGGCAGCGGCGGTGGCCACAGCATGGTTGTGCAGGTACTGTCGCTGGTGCTTAATATCTTTGCGGTCATGACTGCTTTTTTCAGTGTCTTTCTCGGATTCAGCGAGGCCTGCCGCGGTATTGCCATGAACCTGCTGCGCCGGGTGATGCCGGAAGGGCGCATCAGGGAAACCGTGGTGGGGCGGGCGATCCTGGTCTTGACCGTACTGCTGGCCTGGTGGGCGGTACTACAGGATTTTCCGGTGCTGGCCTTTACCTCCATCTGCAGCCCGATCTTTGCCCTGATCGGCTGCCTGATACCGGCCTACCTGGTCTATCGGGTACCGGAGCTGCATCGCTACAAGGGGGTGGCGCTGTATATCATCATTGCCACTGGCATACTGCTGTTTATCTCGCCATTTTTCGCTTTTACCTCGTGAGAGCTGCCTGCGGGAGCAGTTCATGAAAATCGCATACTTTTATCAGACATCACCGGAAGAAATAGACAGTGTACGTTTACATCGTTTTAACTGTAGGGGGTGTGACCTCAAAACTCAGTGGTTGAATGGTATGAAACCTGCCTCTGCACGGGAACAATGCAAGTACGAACAAAGGAGGAAAACGATGAAAAGACTGGTTATGTTTATGATGATACTGTCTCTTGCCCTGCATGGTGCGAGCCGACTGGCAATAGCAGCTTCTGACGGCTGCCAGGCGCCGGTTACTGCTGAGATGCTGGCTGCCGGTTATGGTCAGGCAGGCAGTGCGGCGGAATGGCAGCAGGCAAAGACGGTAGTGGTGCATACACCGGGCGACGAAATCTTTTTCGGGCTTGTTCATCCGGCAGCAGCGCTGTATGAGCGCCCCTTTTCCCTTGAGGGTGCCCGCAGGGAGCACCAGTCATTTATCTGCCTGATGAAGGAGCGGGGGGTGCAGGTACTGCGGCTGACTGATATCCTGCTGGCCGGTACCCTGGATGCGAACGGCAGGCCGCTGCCGGGGAAACATCTGGAACAGCTACAGGCGCTGGCCCGTGATGCACTGCGCTACAAAACGGAAAAACTGCCCAAAAAGCTGGCGGCCAAACAGGCTGCCTACAAACAGCAGGTGATCAATGGGCTCCACCCGCGGGAACTGGTGGCCATCATCCTCCAGCGCCCGATCGTAGCACTGCAATCCACGAAAGGCCACAACACCGGCCTGTCGGCCTCCTATAGTGCCAACCCGGTCATGAACCTCTATTTTATGCGTGATCAGGTCATCACCACCGCCAAGGGGATGGTGATCGGTCACTTCAATGCACCCCAGCGCGAAATGGAGACGAAGATCGTCCACTTTGCCTATGCCAAGATCGGCGTCAACCCGGTCTATGCCGTAACCGGTACGGCACGACTTGAAGGCGGTGATTTCATTCCGGCCGGGGATACCGCGCTGATCGGTCAGGGACTGCGCACCAATCCGGAGGCGATCAGACAACTGCTGCAGAACCGGGTCTTCGGCACCCCGCGGGTGGCGGTGGTGAAGGACAGCTGGAAGAACCAGGATCAGATGCATCTGGACACCTACTTTAACATCATTGACAAGGATCTGGCGGTAATCGTTGAGGAACGGGTTGACCAGCGGGATGCCTCCGGGCGGATTGTCAAGCCGGCAGATCCGGCCAAGCGCTCTCTGGTTGATCTGTATGAACTGAAGAACGGCAGCTATGTCAAGACCGCCTCAAACATACCGTTCCAGCGTTTTGTCGAACAGGATCTGAAGATCAGGCTGATCCCGGTCAGCAACGCCGATCAGCTGAAATACGGCATCAACTTCCTTGCGGTAAAAGGACGGCAGATTCTGGCCATAGATGGCGTAAGTGACGCATACAAGAAGCGTCTGGCCGATGCCGGGGTAGAGACGGTCTGGATGGATTTTCATAACCTGACCGGCGGCTACGGTGCAGCCCACTGCACCACCCAGGCAATCAAACGGGATGTTGCACCAAAGCAGTAACCAGTACCGCTCCGTTCACCAAGGAAGGTACCGGTTCGACCCACGCCGCCTCACTGGTACGGGAATATGTGCTGGGTATGCAGTTTCTGCTGGGGATATCGCAGTAAATTTTTGGGCATGGCAGCGAACGGCTTGACCAGGAGAAAAAGTCAGGCCGCGAAGTATCCAGCAGAGATAATTTAAAAGAACTACCGGAGGCGGTGAACGTAAGAATCTGAAGGAGTGAATGCTCTATGCAAAGCCCATTGACTGAAAGCATCATGAACTGTAACCGTTTCATCCACTTGTGTCTAATCTCCCTGTATCTGTTGCTTGCCGCCTGTTCCGGCAGTGATAGTTCTGCACCGCTGTTGCTTGCCGCCTGCTCCGGCAGTGATAGCTCTGCACCGCTGACAAGCGAAGCCGGCTACATCGAGATTGAGCCGATCAGCTTTTCCCTGCAACAACAGGGATTGGATACGTATAGTGATACTTCGTCAACCGCCCGGATTCTCTATTCCTTTCATCCGGCCAACCAGGATCCGGCCAGCAAGACCCTGTTTGTGTTTCTGAACGGCGGACCGGGCTGTGCCACCACCACCAATCTGTTCAGCATGAACACCGCTCCCTATACACTGGATAAACTGCGCACCAGCGGCAATCCCTACGCAGCCAATCCGTACAGTTGGACCGCACTGGGCAACCTGCTCTATATTGATGCCCCCAACACCGGTTTTTCCTACAACGTGGTTTCCGGAGCTTCTGATCTGGACGTCCGCTTTTCCGAGTTCAACTCTAAAAACTTTAATCCGTTTATTGATTCTGCCAATGTGATCAGGGTACTGTTACGGTTCCTGGATACCCATCCCGCAATCCGGGCCAATCAGGTGGTTCTGGTGGGTGAAAGTTACAGCGGCACACGGGTTGCCACCATGTTAAACCTGCTGCTGTTTTATTCACAGTACGGAACCGGCGAAAAGATCTACAAAGATGCAGCCCTTGCAGCAGAAATAGGACGGCATCTTGCCAGGGTGTTTCCGGCAGAGGCGGCGGCAGGCAACCTGACTCCTGCCACCGTGGCACGCCAGTTTGGCAGGCAGATCCTGATTCAGCCGGAGATCAGCGGCCCTTACCAGGCAGAGGCGGATGGCGACCTGTTTGAGCGGCAAGGCTCCGTCATTGACCAGCTTGCCGCAGCAAGCGGAAAGGTCTACACACGCTGCGACCCGACTGACACAACCTGTAGCAAAGAGATGAATGCGCTGACTTTTGTGGAAAAGAGCGCCGGGCGTGACCGTTACAACATGACCATGCAGGTTGGCTGGACCGATGAGCTGGAGGCCTTTGCCATGCAGGGGCTGCTGGATGTGGATATTCTTTCCCGGCTCTTTGGCTACGATGTGCGCGCCATCAGCATGCTGCGGCCCGAGGCCAGAAAAAATGCCTACCGCTATGTGGTTAACAAGAACGAAGATCCAGATGGATGGGGACTGTCAGCGGGCAGTCTCAGCCAGAAACTGATGCTGGAGCGGGATTCCCTTGCCAGCATGGACGCACTGCTGGGCAGTTCCGCCAGTAATTCGCTGGAAAAGGTCTTTGGCAGCCTGCCGGTCTATGACGATTATCTGAGCGGCACCAACCTGGCCGTCTTTATTTCCTTCATGAGTAACCGTGCTATCTACGCCCGTTACCCGGTCAGCCCTGATGACTCGCCGCTCTTTGGTCAGCTTTTTCTGGAAAACATAACCCTGATCAAAACCTTGCTGACCGATGCGGAGTATGATCTGGTGATCTATTCCCCTGGCTATCCTGAAGCGCTGAAGAAATATACCGGGATTGTCAAGAGCGTTGATGTCAAGCGGGGAAAGGAG
>CAZXTZ010000098.1:0-3086 GCA_964643645.1 uncultured Geobacteraceae bacterium | reverse complement strand
CCTGGTTCTCTGGGCAGTATCGCTACACCGCTGTATGTTGACATTTTCTATCCGTACTACCCTGATTCAGGCCACTCGGTGTCATCTGCACAACCAGACAAATTTTTGGCAGACGTGAAGAGCTGGATGCAGTGAACATAAGTCAGCATGAACTGCCTGCTGCATATCAGCGGCGGCACCCCCAGACAATCAAACGGGATGTTGCACCAAAGCAGTAACCAACACCCAGGAGGTGGTATGCTATGACTCTTTTCCGCAGATTTCTGCCGCTTGCGCTTGCCGTGCTGCTGCTCTGTTCTGCCCTGCCGGCCCATGCCGTCGATGCTGTCCGGGCCGGAGCCGGTTCACAGCCTGCCTACCGTGAGCAGCAGACAACCGCGACGGTTCTGATGGTGTCGCCTGACGATTTTGGGTTTAATGCCGAGACTGCCGGAAGCAACCTGTTTCAGAACCGTCCTGACGCCAGCAGCAGCCCCAAAAAACAGGCCTTGAAAGAGTTTGATGCCATGGTGACCACACTGCGTGGCTCCGGTATCAGGGTGATCCGCCTGCCCAGCAGGATGGATGCCAGGACACCAGACGCGGTGTTTCCCAACAACTGGTTTTCCCTGCATGCCATCAGCACCGGCAAGCGGATACTGCTTGGGTATCCGATGCTGGCCCCCAACCGACGTGCTGAACGGCGTCTTGACCAGCTTGAGCGCCAGCTTGCAGCCGATGGTCTGGCGGTACATCAGGTGCTTGATCTGAGCAGCAGGGGAAGTTTCTGGAGGGAACCGGCAGTATGGTGCTTGATCGGGCCAACCGGATCACCTATGCCGCCCTCTCACCCCGCACAGAGCCTTCTGTTCTGCAGGAGTTCGCCCTGAAGCTGCAGTACAAGCCGGTCAGTTTCTACAGCTATGACCGTGGTGGCACGCCCGTGTACCACACCAATGTAATGATGAGTGTGGGCAAACGGTTTGCCGTGATCTGTGCCGAATCAATCCGTGATCAGCAGGAGCGGGACAAGGTGGTGCGTGATCTGCAGCGCACCGGCAAAGAGGTGATAGCCATCACTCTGGAACAGATGGGAAAGATGTGCGGCAATATCCTTGAACTGCGATCTCCTAAAGGCCCGCTTATTGTCATGTCACAAACCGCATACGATCACTTTACGCCGGAACAGCTTAAAAAACTGCAGCGCTACGGAAAACTGCTGCCGGTGCAGATTCCAACCATTGAAGCCATTGGCGGCGGCAGCGCACGCTGCATGCTGGGAGAGGTTTTTTAGAGTTTTGTGATGCAGCAGCCTGAATCGATGCACAGGAGAACCATGCTATGGATAGACGCACATTTATAACAGCAGCCGGGGCTGCAGCCATTGCAATCCCTTTTCTTGCAGGCGAAGCCCTTTCCTCAACTCCCGCCATAGACAAACCTCTGGATACTCCGTATTTCAAGGTGATTCTTGCCAAGGCTCACCAGGCAAAGAAAAACGCCTACAGCAGGTATTCGAACTTTCAGGTGGGGGCGGCGCTGCTGGCAAAGGACGGCACTGTCATCACCGGTTGCAATGTGGAGAACGCCTCCTACGGTCTGACCATGTGCGCCGAACGGACTGCCGTATTCAAGGCAGTGTCCATGGGATACAAGCCGGGTGATTTTGTGGCTATAGCCATAGCAGCCAGCGCGGACAACTTCTCCCCCTGTGGCGCATGCAGGCAGGTGTTGAATGAATTTGGCAATGACATGACAGTGATCTTCGAGTTCGGCGGCAACGTGGTGGCGGTCTCGCTGGCAGAGCTGCTGCCGTACACCTTCAAACTTTGATCGGCGTTAGAAGCGTTCATAAGAGTCTCTTTTGTAAGAGGGCGGCTATTCACATTACAAGCACAACCCACAGAAAGGTGTCAAACCATGAGCTGTTTAATACAACGATGTATTGGTATCCTGTTCGCTGCTGTCTTGGTTCTCCCGGGCTGTTCCCTGCCGGAAAAAACTGCCGGAAAAATTGCTGATTCACATTTTCACAGCTCCAATTATGCCATGCAGGGGATTTCACTGCAGACCCTTGTTGATAACTATATGGGTGACAAAATCAGCCGCTCAGTTGTCTTTGCTCTGCCGCTGCAACAGAAATGGGAACCATTCGAACAGTATGCGGGCAACCTGATAGCCCCCAACTATTACATCGGCCCACAGGCAGGTATGTACTACTACTCGTTTGTAGATGCCATGCTGGCCATGGACTATCTCACGCTTCCTCCAGCTTACCGTGCGCGGCTAGACCCGATGATCGTCGGCTTCAACCCGATGGATCAGTATGGTGTGAACCACATCAAACGCACCCTGCTCCTGTTTCCCGGCGTTTTTGCCGGAATCGGCGAGTTTTCAGTTCATAAGGAGCTCGTAGCTGAAAAAATCAGCGACGACAGGATCGCTTCTATCATAAAACCCGGACAACCGGCGCCGCCGGACATAAACAGCAACAGTAAAAACAGCCTCTACAGTCCGGCCATCAGGACGATCTTCAGCTTTGCTGCCGAAGCCGGGCTGATCGTGAGCCTGCATAGTGATATCTATCCGGTCACGGTCACCCATGACGGCAGACTGATCGCCTCCCATGCTGACCAACCCTACACCCCGGGGATGAAACAGCTGTGTCTGGATACCCCGCAGACCACGGTTTACTGGGCTCATACCGGGCTGGGGCGCTTTGTCAAGCCTACGGCTGATCACCTTCGCCGGGTGGCTGACCTGCTCGATACCTGCCCAAACTGGTACACCGACCTTTCTTGGGACATCATCCAGCAATACATTATCGCACCGGGTCCTGATATGCCGCCGCTGACTGAATGGGCTGCATTTGCCCAAAAATATCAGGATCGTATCCTGTGGGGATCAGACACCGTTATTTTCACCAAAAACAGGATTGACACCAGCGGCAAAACGGTTGCAGGCGGCTTGATGCCGGTTGATGAATACCGCGCGGTTGCGGATTTGCTTGATCCGCTCTGGAAGATGGTCGGTCCCGAGGTCACCCGCAAGATTCGCTACACGAACCATGTGCGTCTGTTTGATGCAGCCAGGGCAAAGGTCCGTAC
>CAZXTZ010000097.1:0-10462 GCA_964643645.1 uncultured Geobacteraceae bacterium | reverse complement strand
GGATGAGGTGTCGGTCAGTCAGCAGTCGGCCTTTGACAGCGGCACTTCGGTTGGCATTCTTGCCCAGCAGCTTTTCCCCGATGGCGTTGAAGTGCCGTATGATGGTCTGCCACCCACCGAACAACTTGAGATGACACAAAAACTGATGGCCGATGGCGTGCAAACTATCTATGAGGCTGCCTTCAGCTTTCAGAACACCTTTTGCAAGGCAGATATCCTGCACCATGGCCCGGATGGGTGGGAAATCTACGAAGTAAAGGCCTCAACCGGATACAAGGAGGTCTATCTTGACGATATAGCGCTGCAGTACCATCTGCTGACAGGCTGCGGATTGCATCCAGTAAAAGCCTTTCTTGTGCATCTGAATGGCGAATATGTACGCAAAGGCGCTATTGACCCGCAGCAGTTGTTTACTATGCTGGATCTGACCAATGAAGTGCAGGAACTGCAGGCTACGGTGGCGGCCAACCTGACGACCCTGGGTGAGATGCTGCAAGGCGAGATGCCGGTGATTGACATCGGCCCCCATTGCAGTTCGCCATACAGCTGTTCCTTCAGCGGCTACTGCTGGTCACATATCCCTGACAATTCCATCTTTTCCCTGCGGGATCACGGCAAGCCTGACGCATGGCAATTGTACCAGGAGGGATATCTGAAGATTACCGATCTGCCGGAAGAGCGCCTTGGCTGGCGGCAGAAACTTCAGCAGCGGGGAGTGTCAGAGGAGTTTCTGCAGTTTGACCACGATGCTGTCTCCCGTTTTGTTGAATCGTTAGTCTGGCCACTCTGTTTTATGGACTTTGAAACGCTCTATATGGTTCCGGTGCCGTTATGGGACAACGTATCGCCATATCAGCAGATACCATTTCAGTTTTCTCTCCACATCATTGACCAGGTCGGCGCTGAACCGCACCACCATGAGTTTCTTGCAGACGGCACAACCGATCCGCGACGGCATTTTACGGAGGCACTGCTGGCATCCGTACCTGCTTCCGGTTCTGTGCTGACCTGGAATGCAACTTTTGAAAAGCAGAGAATCTCCGAACTGGCAGTCTGTTTTCCGGACTGCGCTGAAGCATTGCAACAGCTTTCAGAACGGGTTGTTGATCTGATGATCCCTTTCCGCAGAAAGGAGATCTACCACTCCGCCTTTAACGGCTCCTACTCCATCAAGGCGGTGCTGCCCGCGTTATGCCCTGAACTCTCATACGCTGAATTGGGGATACAAAACGGCGAGATGGCATCGAGCGGGTGGCTGCAGATGTTGTACGAGCCGTTGGCTGAAAATCGCGAATTGATCCGCAGCAACCTGCTTGAATACTGTAAGCTTGATACTTGGGCAATGGTGAGGATTTTGGAGGAGATGAAATCCTGAATTTATGGGGATCCGCATGTAGATGCGACAGATAATATGAGAGCAGTTTCAAGTGATGAGTCGAAAAAATCTACAGATTTGCTGGCAATCTAACAAAAAGGGAGGATCCTGATTCGGATCCTCCCTTTTTGTTGACTTTATTCCAGCGGGTTATCAGCCCAGGAAGGTGTTGTTGCTCCTTGCCCTGTTTGCCAGTATGGTTGTGTCAAGTACCTCTCCGCAGCATGTGCATTTCCAAGCTTCAAAAGAACGTACAAAATCATAGAACTTCTCTGCAAACATACGACCTTGGCATCTGGGACATCTCATAACAAACCCTCCTTCATAAAATTTGATGGTGGATCAATAAAGCAGTGACGAGGGTTAATACAGTATCCGTGCCAAAGGGGGATTAAGTCTGAATAAAAAGGTCGTTTATAAGTTTTTCCTTATATTGTCATAGCTTAAGATAACTTTTCATTTTAGCAAACCGCTTTTCTCCAATCCCCTCGACCATCATAAGCTCTTCAAGGAAGTTAAACCTGCCATTAATTTGACGATATTCAATTATCCTGGCCGCTGTTCCCGGGCCGATATCCGGCAGGCGGTCAAAGTCTTCCGAAGATGCCTCATTGATTGAGAATGGAATGCCCATGAGCATGGAAGTTGCCGGAGACATTGAAAGGATATCAATTTCTCCTGATGCTGCGGAGCTCTTGCAGTTTACTCTGTACAGGTCGCCGGTTCTGGCGATGCGCCTTGAAATCAGTCTCTCTGTTTCCATCTTCATCCTGCAATCCGGAAGCGCCAATAAAATGGCGGAGGCAGTCAATTGATTGTCGCTTATCGGGTAAATGCCTCTGTTCTTTACTGATCCTTCGATCTGGACATAGCCGTTTGGCGGTGGTAATGGAACAGGGGGTGTCGTATCGGAAATATTTCCGGTACGAGACCCCCTGAAAAGGAAGAGCGGCAGCAGAAGAATGGAGAGTATTGCAAGAGCCAGATTCTGCCTGTTTGGCATCTGGTCAGTCCTGCCCCTGCTCCTCTGATCTGTGGAGCTTGTAATCTATGCTATCAATAAGGGCCTGGTAGGATGCGTCTATGATGTTGTCGGAAACGCCTACTGTGCCCCAGCGTGTTGCCTTGTCACCTGATTCGATAAGCACCCTGATTGAGGAAGCGGTTCCCTGTCCGGCAGGCAGAACCCTTACCTTGTAATCGTGAAGTTTTACTTCCTTAAGGCGGGGATAGAACTTCTCAAGAGCCTTGCGAAGAGCGTTGTCCAGTGCGTTTACAGGGCCATGGCCCTCTGCTGCGGTATGCTCTACCTTGCCGCTGACCTTCACCATGACTGTGGCTTCAGATGAGGGCTTCTGGTCATCTGTCCGCTTCTCATCAATAACCCTGAATCCCATAACCTGGAAGAATTTCTTGTGGCTGCCCAAGGCCTTCTTCATCATAAGTTCAAAGGATGCTTCAGCTCCTTCAAACTGGAATCCACGGTTTTCCATCTCTTTTATTTCTTCAAGAATTTCCTGGGTCACCGGATCCTTGCTGTCAAGGTTGATATGGAACTCTTCAGCCTTGGCGAGGATGTTTGACTTGCCAGAAAGATCTGACACCAGCACCCTTGTGCTGTTGCCTACAACTTCTGGTCTTATGTGTTCATATGTTTCGGGGTGGCGCTGGATTGCGCTTACATGGACTCCACCCTTGTGGGCAAAGGCAGATTTTCCAACATATGCCTGATGCTTGTGGGGAGAGAGGTTTGCCAGTTCAAACACAAACCTTGAAACCTCTTGCAGTGTTTTCAGCTGCTGTTCAGAAATGCATTTCTTCTTCAGTTTAAGCATGATGGCAGGGATGATGGAGCAGAGATTGGCGTTTCCGCAACGCTCTCCAAAGCCGTTTATGGTGCCCTGAACCTGAACTATTCCCTGATCTACAGCAACTATGGAGTTTGCTACAGCGCACTCACCGTCGTTGTGGGTGTGGATGCCAAGCGGAATTTTAATCTGTTTCTTGACTTTTGCGATTATCTCTGAAACTTCATTGGGCATTGTGCCGCCATTTGTGTCACAGAGTATGATGCAGTCAACCTTTGCATCTTCAGCAGCCTTGAGAGACTTGATCGCATATTCAGGGTTTGCCTTGTATCCGTCAAAGAAGTGCTCTGCATCGTAAAACACTTCTGGCACATTCTTTTTAAGGAATACAAGTGAGTCGTTTATCAGTTCAAGGTTTTCCTCAAGGGATATTCTCAATGCCTCGCGAACATGAAAATCCCAGGTTTTGCCAAAAATAGTTATTACATCAGGCTCGGCAGCTATCAGAGTCTTGATGTTGTGGTCTTTGTCGGGGGTTGTCTTTGCCCTGCGGGTTGATCCGAATGCGGCAATCTTTGCCTGGTTCAGCTTTTCCTTCTTAATATCCTTGAAAAAAGCAACATCCTTGGGATTGCTGCCCGGCCATCCCCCTTCAATGTAATGCACCCCTAGTTCATCGAGTTTGTGGGCTATCCTTATCTTGTCCTCAACCAGGAAAGAGATATCTTCAGCCTGCGTACCATCCCGCAGAGTTGTGTCATACAGTTTAACCATGCTCATTCAAGTGCCCTCCTTCGATCTATAACAACGTTAGTTCAGAGAAAATATAGGTATAGCTGAATATGTGTCAAGCAACTTTTCTCTGATTTTTATGCATTTCAGTAAACGCTGCCAATGATTTTTAAGAGTAGTGCAGGGACAAACCGGAATTTTGTGCTATATAGTTTGCTTAAGGCTTCAGGCAAATACTTTATACCACCCCTAAAAGGAGACTTAAAACATGGACAAGTCGGATCTGTGGCAAAAATTCAGGAAATATCTCTGCCATTGCCCTGAAATCGGCCTCTGGCTGGATATAAGCAGGATGAATGCTGATGCGGACTTTTTCATTAAGATGGAGCCTGAGATGCAGAAGGCATTTTCTTTCATGGAGAAGCTGGAGTCAGGTTCCATTGCAAATCCTGATGAAAATAGGATGGTGGGGCATTACTGGCTTCGTAATCCGTCTCTGGCTCCCACAGCTGAAATCCGTTCCGAGATAGAAAATACAGTTACCCGTATAGAGGCTTTTGCAGCAGATATTCATAATGGAGTAATCAAAAGCCCTTCAGGAAAGCATTTTAAAAAGATTCTTGTAATAGGGATAGGAGGATCAGCCCTCGGCCCCCAGTTTGTTGCTGATGCCCTGGGAGGAGTCAAAGACCTGATGACTCCGTATTTTCTCGATAATACTGACCCTGACGGAATTGACAAGGTGTTCGGCCAGATTGGCGACCTTTCTGATCTGCTCGTTGTTGTTATTTCAAAGAGCGGTTCTACAAAAGAGACCCGGAACGGAATGCTGGAGGCTCAGAATTATTTCAAGAAGGCCGGAGCGCCTTTTGCCGGACAGGCGGTTGCCATAACTGGAGAAGGGAGCGAGCTTTACAGACTGTCTACTGCTGAAGGCTGGATTGAGCGTTTCCCCATGTGGGACTGGGTAGGGGGGCGTACCTCGGTCACATCGGCAGTGGGTTTGCTGCCTGCTGCGCTTCAGGGGATAGATATAAGGGCAATTCTTGATGGGGCAGGGCGATGCGACGAGGCCACACGCAATCCTGTGACAGCGGCAAACCCCGCTGCCTTGATGGCTCTTGTCTGGCACTTTGCCACCAACGGGCGAGGGGAGAAGGATATGGTGATGCTCCCTTATAAAGACAGGCTGATACTTTTCTCAAGATATCTACAGCAGCTTATAATGGAGTCAATCGGCAAACAGCTTGACCTTGACGGCAGGCAGGTTGCCCAGGGGCTTTCGGTGTACGGAAACAAGGGGTCCACGGATCAGCACGCGTATGTGCAACAGCTGAGGGAGGGGATTGACAACTTTTTTGTAACCTTTATTGAAGTATTAAATGACAGGGATGGGGAGTCAATTGAAGTTGATGAAGGAGTTACAACCGGAGACTACCTTTTTGGTTTCCTGTACGGCACAAGGCAGGCGCTTGCAGAGCAGGGCAGGGGGTCAATGACTATTACGGTAGAGAAGATAACCCCTCAGACGGTTGGCTCGCTTATAGCGCTCTTTGAGCGGACCGTAGGGCTTTACGCCTCCCTGGTGAACATAAACGCATACCATCAGCCTGGTGTGGAGGCAGGTAAGAAGGCGGCTGGAACCGTAATCGAGCTGCAAAAGAAGGTAAAGGCGTATCTGGCTGCGAATCCTGGTTCTAAAGATCCTGAAAAGGTTGCCGCAGCTACAGGTTGTCCTGAAGATGTTGAAACTGTCTACGCGATCCTGAGGCGACTCTGAGCTTTTTGATTATACTTCACCCGGCTGACTGCGGAATCAGACGGGTGAAGTAATCCACAGAGATGAAATGTTCTGAATCCCGCCTTGGCAGGCTGGAACTGGCCCTGCTTACATATATGAGATATCTTATTCCATAGTCTGATGCAGTATGAAGGTTTGTTTCTGTGTCCTCACCAAGCATTGTCCGCTCGGGATTGTAGTGGACAAAACTCTGAAGTTTTTCCCAGAAGGTCCCATCCTCTTTGGGAACACCCACCTGATGGGCAGATACTATTCCGTCAAAGTAGGGGCCTATTCTTGTTTTTTTCATCTTTATATCAAGGGTTTTTGAGTGTGCATTTGTGATAAGCCAGATCTGTTTTCCATGCTGCTTGAGGAATGTAAGGAATTCTATAACACCTGGATGAACTTTTATCAGATGCTCAACCTCAAGCTTTAGCATCGGTATATCCATTTCCAGGCGGTCTGACCAGTAATCCAGGTCTGTCCAGTTGAGGGTCTGTTCCTGGGAGCGAAAAAGTGCATACAGATGTTTTTTTGAGATATCCAGTGGCTGTTTATGCTTGGCAGCCCAGCGCATCGGAAGATGTTCAAGCCAGAAATGGTCGTCAAAATGCCTGTCCAGCAGGGTCCCGTCCATATCTAGAAGTACTGTGTCAATTTCTTTCCACTCAATAAGCATTTGCATTTACCTGTTATCTGTAGTTTTCAGGCAGGAGATATTTGATCCGATGTAGCACAGCAATAAAGAGAAGTCGAATTAATGATGCCACTACATCTGTAACGGCAAAAAAAAGCCCTCTCTCCATCAGGGTGGCGAGGGGGCTTAACAGGCATTAACCTGATTTTATTGCATTCAAATTACATTGTGGCGTTGATGTTTTTCTTTAACCTGAGCGCTGCAATACAGTCGGGTTTGATTGACAAGGCCAGTCTGCATGCCTTGTCTGCTTCTGGAAGATCGCCTCTAGAACATAGTATATCTGCCTTTAGCGCCCAGAAATCAGCCTGTGTGGGGTTCTGGCCCAGAACAGTCTCGCAGATGCTGAGGGCATGTTCGTCCGAGTTGTGGCAAAACAAAAACATGGCCTTCATTCTCAGTGCATCCAGGTCGTTGGGGGCAATTTCCAGCAGATTTCGAATGGCGCAATCGCATGAAATGCTGTGACCCAGCAAACCATGGAGTTTTGCTTTTACTCTCCAGAATTCAATCTGATTTTGATCGTATCCAATAAGTCTGTTGACAGCTTTAAGGGCCTGAAGCCAGTTGCCCTGTCTGTGCATTTCAAGATATTCGGCCCATGTTTCAGCTGCTGTTGCCTGATTGAGCTTTACATCTGAATCATTGCCGATGTTCCAGTATTTGCGCTCTTTTTCAGGAATATTTTCAATAGTTGAAAATTTCATGAGTAGCCTTGGATCAACAGATTTACCTTTGTTTATTGATCAACAGTGAGTCTGTCCTTTTGTATACATGAAAGGAGGAGGGCTGTATGTAGGGCGATTCCGACAGACTGGTTCGGAAAGTCCCGAAAGGGATATGGGGGGCGATCAGTTGAGGCTTGTAAGGCCTTCTCTTATGGCATACTTGGTAAGCTCTGCAATGCTGTACAGGTTAAGTTTTTTCATCAGTGAGTGCCGCTGGTTTTCAATGGTTTTCATGCTGACCTCAAATGTAAAGGCAATCTCCTTTACGCTTTTGCCATCTGCTATAAGCTGGAGTATTTCACGTTCTCTGGATGATAACTTCTCGTATGTTACTGATATCTCCTCAGGTATCTTCTGGATAAATTCTCTTATCAGCAGTTGGGATATCTTATGGCTTAAGTAGGTTTCGTTTGCTGCAACTGCCCGGATTGCCGTTGCCAGCTCAGAAAAGGCCGAGTCCTTTAAAACATATCCTGTTGCGCCTGCTTTCAGAACTTCAACAACAAAGCGCCGGTCTGTTTCCATTGAAAGCGCCATAATCCGCATATCAGGAAATTCAGACAACAGGCATCTTGTTGCTTCAATGCCGTTCATTTCGGGCATTGAGATGTCCATCACAACAACATCAGGCCGCTTTTCCCTGGCCATTTGAATCGCAGTTTTACCATTGTCGGCTTCAGCTACAACCAGAAGGTCTGTTTCCTTCTCTATCAACGCCCGCAAGCCATCACGGACAATGGTGTGATCATCTGCTATCAGAATTTTAAGTGGCATCGGTTACTCCTCAAGAAATTCATTTTTCAGATGTAATGAGATGCTGGCTCTTGTGCCTGTTCCGGGGGAGGATTCAATTACAAGTTCACCACCCAGGAAGTTGAGTTTCTGCTTGAGATTATAAAGTCCGAACCGTACATTGGTTGTATCTGTTTGAAGCTTTTCATGGTTTGATATGCCTGTGCCTTTGTCTGTTACACTGATGCTCAGCAGATTACCTTCACGTTGTACGGACAACTTTGATGTTTTGACTCCGGCGTGCTTTATCACGTTTAAAAGCAGTTCGCGCGTCGCCTGGAAAATGGCGGAGCGTATTTCATATATGGGCTGCTTCGTAGTGAGGTCGTAACTACTGGAATCCACTTCAACCGCAAATTCATAGTCCCTTGAAAGCTCTTCAGCAAGCCATTGAAAGGCTGCAAGCAGGCCTGCTCCAGCAAGAATAGGCGGTCGGATCTGAAAGGTCAGACTTCGGATATCCTGGAGGGAGGCTTCAACAATATTTTCAATTTCAATTAGCTTCTCTATTTCTTTTCTGTCAGATAGTTCACTTGCCAGACCGTCAACTTTCATCTTGCAGTAAATAAGACGTTGCCCGACCTGATCATGCAGTTCACCGGCAATCTTTCCCCGCTCCCTATCTTCCGCCAGCGATAGCTCGATAACCATCTGCTCCATTTTTTCACGCTCCTCAAGAAGATTTTTTTCTATCTGTTTTCGGTCCTCAATCTCGTTTTCAAGAAATCTGTTTGTAAGTGATAGAAGAGAAGTCCGCTCCATTACCTTCTGCTCAAGGAGATCAACCTTTTGTGTAAGAAGCCTGGCAAGGATAATTATCAGGATGCTGAGAAGAGCGCTGGTAATTACACGTTTAATGGTTGAGGAGTACCACTGTTCAAGGGCTTTTCCTTTTCCGAATGACATAATTGCAAACACAGGGAACTTGTCAAGACGATGGTATGAAATTATTCGATATTCCTGTGCAATATTAGAGCGTTTGTTGTGGTAGGTGCCGGACGGTGACTTTTTAGCCATATCTCTGAAAAAAACGGCTGTTTTTTTACCACTCTTATAAACAGCTTCAGTGCCTGGAACCAGTATAAGGTAATCGCCCGCTTCTGATACAAGTGAAAAACGGGCATTTTTATCAGAGCCTATTGAAAGATAGAGGTCTTCAAAATAGGCCAGATCTATTGTCGCCAGAATAATGCCTGCAAATTTACCGGAAGGGGAGTTGATCCTCCTGGAAAGGCTGAACCTCCATTTTTCTGCAAGTTTGGATTTGAATGGGGGGTTGATGAAGAGTCCGGCAGAGTTATTGTTTTTATGAAAGCTGTAGAATTTGCGGTCATGGACATCTGGAAACACTGTTACGCCTTCAAGAGAAGTCGCTTTTATTATCCCGTGGGAATCAATGATAGTTATAGCGCCGATCTGGGGTATATCCTCCAGGTGATCTTTAATCAGATTTTCAAGGGCCTGTCTATCCAGATTGTCCGGCCCGCCTCCTGCCTCAAGGTCCTTGAGTGTATTGCGTAATAACAGATCGGTTTCGGAGAATGTACGTTCGGCATGTTCTTTTAATCCGCGGGCATAGCTTCTGCTTTGGGCTTCAAGACTGGCAATGGCTGAATTATACTCAATGTAACTGTCCCAGGCAGTAAAAGCGATAAGCAAAAACAGCACTAAAGCTGCCACAGAGCTGATCAGGAGAGGCAATCGAGGTGGTTTTGCTGCATTGGATTTATCGGGGGCCGGTTTGTCCGACATTTGTTTCCTTGTAAAATATATGATCTTGAATTAGAGATCCCTTGCAACAAAAAACAAGCAGTTTTGGATTTTTTCTGAATTTGATGCGAACAGAATAATCTCTGATATAATAATTTTTAATACGCTTACAACAAAAAAAGGAGGTAAACGCGAATGATTCGTCGAGCTGCTTTGAGAATTACTGGTTTGGTTTTTGTTCTGGGTTTGTTCCTGGCTTCTTTGGCAATCGCTGATGAAGCGCCGCCTGCGGCATCTGTAAATGGAAAGTATTCAGGTCTTATTCAGGTTATGAACTGCCCGAAGGACAGGGGAACCTACGGTGAGTTCAGGGATTACGGCCATTGGGGAGGAGGTGCCTGGTGCGGCCAGACGGGCAAGGCAGGCTACTGGGTATGGGTAGCGCCAAACTGGTATATCTGGAGTACCAAAGGGCAGAAGCCCGCTGCCAATATCCCTGCCGCTTCATCTGTGGGTGGTAAATATTCAAATCTTGTTCAGGTGCTTAATTGCCCCAAGGATCGCGGTTCCTACGGTGAGTTCAGGGATTATGGTCACTGGGGAGGCGGAGCCTGGTGCGGCCAGACAGGAAAGGCCGGCTACTGGGTCTGGGTTGCGCCAAACTGGTATATCTGGGCTAATAAGAACTGATACTTGAACTGTTGATCAATTTTAACTCCTACAGAAAGTAATCTATTTAAAGATGGGATATAGAAATCTTCAGAGCTGTGTGAAGGATCTTGAAAAAAACGGGATGCTTCGACGTATTGATGTTCCGGTTGACTCACGCCTTGAAGC
>CAZXTZ010000096.1:9800-10579 GCA_964643645.1 uncultured Geobacteraceae bacterium | reverse complement strand
TCACTCTGCTTTGGCACAAAAATTGACTTTAACGCCATACACACCGAAGGGATCACTGGAATCTCAGGCATTGACATCAGTTACGCCGCTGAATTCGGCTACAGGATAAAACTGCTGGCCATAGGCAAACTGACAGATGACAACCAGCTTGAGGTAAGGGTACACCCGACAATGATCCCCTTAAACAATCCTCTGGCCGATGTGAACGGCGTTTTTAATGCGATACGCCTTACCGGTGATTTTGTGGGGCCTGTGCTGTTTTACGGTCGTGGAGCAGGTCAGAACCCCACAGCCAGCGCCATTGTTGGAGATCTGATAGCTCTTTCAAGAAGCATCAACGCAGGTGTAGTCCTTCGTCGCGCTGCCCCGCTTGGATTTATTGATGATGCAGTTATAACTGTTCCGCTAAAGCCGATGGAAGAGATTGTCACCAGCTTCATGCTTCGCTTTACTGCCCTTGACCAGCCCGGAGTACTGGCTGCAATAGCAGGTGTGCTGGGTAAAAATGGCATCAGCATCGAATCAATGGTTCAGACTGCCAGGCACAATGGTGGAAAAGCTGTGCCAATAGTGATAATGACCCACGAGGCCCGTGAAGGGGCAATCCGTGAGGCGCTTGCAGAAATAGACAGTTTTGATTTCATAAGCGAGAAGAGCCGTTTGATCAGAATTGAAGATAATCTGGAGTAAAGGAGCCCATGTTAAATGCAGACCAAAATTATCCTTCCTGAAGACAAGTTGCCCACCCGTTGGTACAACATCATTCCAGACCTGCCAGG
>CAZXTZ010000096.1:0-9790 GCA_964643645.1 uncultured Geobacteraceae bacterium | reverse complement strand
CGCTGGAACCGGTTATTTCACCCCGAACAAACCAGCCGGTAACCCCGGACGAGATGTTGGCGATCTTTCCTCCGGCGCTGCTGGAACAGGAGGTGTCCAATGAGCGTTGGATAGACATCCCTGATCCGGTGCGTGAAATTTACAAGATGTGGCGTCCTTCACCGCTGTTCCGCGCACACCGGCTGGAGCAGGCGCTGGGTACTCCGGCAAAGATCTACTACAAATACGAAGGGGTTTCACCGGCCGGTTCACACAAACCTAACACTGCAATTCCTCAGGCCTATTACAACAAGCTCCACGGGATCAAGCGTCTGGCCACCGAAACCGGCGCCGGACAGTGGGGCAGTTCCCTTTCACTGGCCTGTAACCTGTTCGGCCTTGAGTGTACGGTATACATGGTCAAGGTTTCCTATTTTCAGAAGCCTTATCGTAAATCCATGATGCAGATGTGGGGCGCAACCGTATTCCCGTCTCCATCTGAGCATACCAATGCAGGGCGTGAGGCACTGGCCAATAACCCGGATTCAAACGGTTCACTGGGACTGGCCATCTCCGAAGCAGTAGAAGACGCTGCAACCCATGATGACACCAATTACGCCCTGGGCAGCGTTCTGAACCATGTCTGCACGCACCAGACCGTGATTGGTCAGGAGGCGATCGAACAGTTCAAGATGGTGGGTGACTACCCTGATATTGTTATCGCCTGCTGCGGCGGCGGTTCAAACTTTGCTGGCATTGCCTTCCCGTTTCTCGCGGACAAGGCCGCCGGCAAACAGGTTCGCTGCATCGCGGTTGAACCTTCCTCCTGTCCGTCGCTCACAAAAGGGGTTTATGAATTTGACTATGGCGACACAGCCAAGCTGGGCCCTATTGCCAAGATGTACACACTGGGCCACGACTTTATGCCCCCCGGCATCCACGCCGGAGGTCTTCGCTACCACGGTGAATCACCCCTTGTATCCCAGCTGTATAATGCAGGTTTGATAGAGGCCCGCGCTGTTATGCAAACCGGTTGCTTTGAGGGAGCGTTGCTTTTTGCCAGCAAGGAGGGCATAGTTCCGGCTCCCGAATCCTCCCATGCCATAAAGGCTGCCATTGATGAGGCGTTGATTGCAAAAGAGGAAGGAAAAGAGAAGACTATTCTCTTCAACCTGTCTGGTCACGGATTTATGGATATGACCGCCTACGACAATTATCTGGCTGGAAATCTTGAGGATTATGAGTATCCGGCTGAGATGGTGCAGGAGTCGCTTAAGAATCTGCCTAAGGTAAATATCTGAAAGGGGCAGGGTAAAGGGGCAAGGGGCAAAAGGGTTCTGTTCTTCCTTGCCCCTTGCCTCTTATCAAATGACACGAGTCAAGATCTGCGGAATAACCAATCCAGAAGATGCCCTTGCTGCTGTTGATGCGGGTGCCGATGCCCTTGGTTTCGTCTTTTACAAGGAGTCCCCGCGCCATATATTCCCTGAAGAAGCAGCGGGGATAATATCCCTCATACCGCCTTTTATCCAGACAGTTGGACTTTTTGTAAATGAAGAGCCTGACACTATAAATGAAATATCGCGTCTTTGTAAAATTGACCTCGTTCAATTGCACGGTGACGAAGGGCCTGAACAGCTTTCCAGGATAGAGCGTCGCATACTCAAGGCATTCCGGGTACGAGCAATGACATGTCTTGAACCGATGAAGGATTTCAAGGCGGCAGGATTTCTGCTTGATGCATTTTCACCTTCATTCTATGGCGGCACCGGCAAGATATTCAACTGGGAGATCGCTTCGGAGGCTGTAAAACGTAATCCGAATATCATACTTGCCGGTGGGCTTACCCCTGAAAATGTGCCTGAGGCCATACGTCAGGTAAATCCTTGGGGCGTGGATGTTTCGAGCGGTGTTGAATCGGTGCCGGGGAAAAAAGATGCGGACAAGGTGCGCCAGTTCATTCGCAATGCAAAGGAAGCAAAACCATGAAACAACCAGACAGGCGTGGCCATTTCGGAATCTACGGGGGCAGGTATGTCCCTGAAACACTTGTCCCTGCCCTTAAGGAACTGGAAGAGGCCTATAACCATTACCGCAGCGATCGCGAGTTCAAGCAGGAGTTCCAGTATTATCTTAAGGAGTATGTTGGGCGACCATCTCCGCTGTACTTTGCAGAGAAGCTGACCCGCCAGCTGGGTGGGGCGAAGATCTATCTGAAGAGGGAAGATCTGAACCACACAGGCGCACACAAGGTCAACAACACCATAGGCCAGGGACTTCTTGCAAGGCGAATGGGTAAAAAGAGGGTGATTGCAGAGACCGGCGCAGGTCAGCACGGAGTTGCCACAGCCACCATTGCAGCTCTTTTCGGCATGCAGTGCGAGGTCTTTATGGGGGCCGAGGATATAAGGCGTCAGGCCCTTAACGTCTTCAGGATGAAGCTGCTTGGTTCCACTGTAACACCAGTCACAGCAGGAACTGCGACACTTAAGGATGCCATGAACGAGGCGTTACGTGACTGGGTAACCAACATTGAAAACACTTTCTATGTTATCGGCACTGTGGCAGGCCCACACCCATATCCGATGATGGTTCGGGATTTTCAGTCAGTTATAGGCGCCGAAGCGAAAAAGCAGCATAAAAAAGCTGAGGGACGTCTGCCCGATGCCCTGGTTGCCTGCGTTGGTGGCGGCAGCAACGCCATGGGACTTTTCTACAGCTTTCTTAATGATAAAGGGGTGCGTCTGATAGGTGTTGAGGCAGCAGGCCACGGTATCGAGTCAGGTGCACATGCCGCTCCACTTTGCGCCGGTCGCCCTGGAATTCTACACGGCACCCGCAGCTATCTGCTACAGGATAAAGACGGACAGGTTGCAAACGCCCATTCAATCTCTGCTGGCCTGGACTATCCCGGGGTGGGGCCTGAACATTCATGGTTAAAGGATACTGGCAGGGCGGAATATGTCTCGATTACTGATGAAGAGGCTCTGGCAGCTTTTCAGCTGCTTACGAGGGAGGAAGGAATAATGCCTGCCCTTGAATCTTCCCATGCCATTGCCCATACACTAAAGCTTGCTCCGACCATGACTTCAGATCAGACCATAGTGGTCTGCCTGTCGGGAAGGGGCGACAAAGATATTCATACAGTGGCAGATGCGCTTGGAGTAGAGTTCTGATACAATATCTGCTATCTAAACCAACAGGGAGGAATTTTCATGCAGCTTATTACACGTTCTGATTTTGACGGTCTGGTATGTGCCGTACTCTTGAAAGAGGCCGGAATAATTGATTCCTACAGGTTTGTTCATCCAAAGGATGTTCAGGATGGCAAGGTTGAGGTTAACGAAAACGATGTGCTTGCGAACATCCCTTTTGTCAAGGGATGCGGTCTCTGGTTTGACCACCATATGAGCGAAGATGAGCGTAACATGTTCAACACCGAGTTCAAGGGGGCAAGCCGTTGGGAAAAGAGCTGTGCAAGAGTTATCTACGATTACTACGGAGGGGCAAACCGCTTTACAGGGATTGATGATATGATGGTAGCTGTTGACAAGACCGATTCCGGCGATTTGACAGTTGATGAGATACTTAATCCAAATGGCTGGATTCTTCTCTCCTTCATGATGGACCCCCGTACTGGTCTGGGACGGTACAAGGATTATCGCATCAGCAACTACCAGTTGATGGAGCAGCTGATAGAGATGTGTCGAACCATGAAGATAGAAGAGATACTGGCAAATCCTGATGTGAAAGAGCGCATGGTTCGCTATGGAGAGCAGGAGGCCCAGTACAAGAAGATGATAAATGAGAACTCAAGGGTTGATGGCAAGGTGCTTGTAATTGACTTAAGGAATACCGAGGAAATTCTTACAGGAAACCGGTTCGTGGAGTACAGCCTGTTCCCGGAGGTTTTAACATCTGTCCGGATTATGTGGGGCCTTAACAAGCAGAATACCGTGTTTGCAGTAGGCCACAGTATCATAAATCGTGGTTCAAAGGTAAATGTGGGTTCACTCATGCTTAAAAATGGCGGCGGCGGACATTTCCAGGTTGGAACCTGTCAGGTTACAAATGAAAAAGCAGAAAAGGCTTTACAGGAAGTGGTTGCTGCCCTTAATGTATAATCAGTTTCATTACACTGTTTAGTATCACTAAAAGCCGCGTTTTCGCGGCTTTTTTTGTTGACGATGGCAACAGCTTCAGGGTATTTAGCAAAAACTGTTTTATTTTATTCGGAGGTAATAAAATGCATCTTGTTGACCAGATCAAGGAAAAGGCCAGAAAAAATCAGAAGACTGTCGTTTTGCCAGAGAGTTATGACGAGAGAATGCTTTACGCCGCAGAAAAAATCGTTAAGGATGGGTTGGCAAAGCTTGTTATCCTTGGTGATCCGGCTAAAATCGAGGCCGAGGCCTCTGCCAAGGGGATCAGTCTTTCCGGGGTTGAACTGCTTAATCCTGCAGACTCCCCGAAACTTGACCAGTACATCGCCGACTTCGTTGAGCTGCGCAAGGCAAAGGGTATGACACCGGAAGAGGCCCGCAAGCTGCTTACTGCCGATGACAACCTCTACTACGCCGGAATGATGGTAAGAAGCGGCGACGCAGGTGGCGAGGTTGCCGGTGCAACCGGAACCACAGGCAACGTGCTCAAGGCCGCCTTCCAGACTGTAGGCCCGGCACCTGGCATCAAGACAGTTTCCTCCTACTTCTTCATGGTCACAAAGACCCCCTCTTTCGGAGAAAATGGAATTCTGCTGTTTGCTGACTGTGCCGTGAACCCAAACCCGGATGCACAGGCGCTTGCAGAGATCGCCGTTGCCACAGCAGGCAATTGCAAGGCGTTTCTCGATGTTGAAGCCCGCGTGGGGATGCTCTCCTTCTCCACCAAGGGAAGCGCCTCCCATGCCGATGTTGACAAGGTAACAAAGGCTATGGAGATTGCCAAGACCATCAAGCCGGATATCCAGATAGACGGTGAGCTACAGGCTGATGCTGCCCTGCTCCCGAAGGTGGGAGAGAAGAAGGCACCGGGCAGCCCGGTAGCAGGAAAAGCCAACGTACTTATATTCCCTGATCTTGATGCAGGCAACATAGCTTACAAGCTCGTTGAGAGGGTTGCCGGAGCCGAGGCTGTCGGCCCGATCATCCAGGGTCTTGCAAAGCCGGTAAACGACCTGTCACGCGGATGTTCGGTTGATGACATAGTAAATGTAGTTGCGATAACTGCGGTACAGGCAGGGGCATAGCTCCTCTAAAACCAACTGTAGTATAAACCAAAAGCCGACCCACTGTTAATGGGGTCGGCTTTTGGTTTTGTGTTAAAGCAGTTTAGAAAGTCAGTAAGCTTCGTGATTCTCCATAACATCCTTGGCCGTAACAGGCGCTCTGAAGATCCGGTAGACAAATATCTTGTAGATTATTACTGTTGGCACAAAGATAAATGCCACAACAGTCATTATTGTAAGAGTATATTGGCTTGAAGATGAATTGTAAATTGTAAGACTGTAAGCCGGATCAAGTGTTGACGGAATGAGGTTTGGAAACAGGCCTGTAACGCCGGTGAAAACAACGAACAGAATAGTTACGCATGATGATGCAAAAGCTTTTAGCGGCTTATTTGCAATAATAAACGCCTGCACCCCAACAAGCGCCAGGACTGCTACAAGAGGAATCAGAAAAAGAACAGGCATTTTAAGGTAATTGGCATACAATTTTGTCGCATATCCCGTATATCCGAGGAATACTACTGCTATAAGTAAAAGTGGTATCCATAGCAGCTTTGCCGTATCAAAAGCTCTTTGTGACAGTGCGCCTACGGTTTTAACAGATGTATAAAGTGCGCCATGTACAGCAAACAGAAGCACAAAAAGCAGGCCGGTAACAATTCCGTACGGATTAAGGAGTGAAAACAGCCCGCCATGGTAACCGGTGGCATCCATTGGCAATCCGGCAAAGATGTTGCCAAAGGCTACGCCAAAAAGAAGCGCGGGTAAAAAGCTTGACACCATAATGGCTGTATCCCATGTACTCTTCCATTCAGGGGAATCAATCTTGCCACGGAATTCAAAGGCTACTCCCCTGACTATAAGAGAGAAAAGCAACAGCAATAAAGCGGTATAAAGATAGCTGAACATGAGGGCGTAGGTGGTTGGAAAAGCTGCAAATGTCGCGCCACCCGCAGTCAGCAACCAAACCTCGTTGCCATCCCATACAGGCCCTACGGCATTTATCATAATCCTCTTCTCTGTATCATCTTTTGCAATCAGGCCGGACATGAACCCCGTTCCAAGTACAAATCCGTCAAGCATAAAATATACTGCCCACAGTACTGCCCAGAGTACAAACCAGGTTATTTGAAGTTCCATGGTTATGCTACCTCCCTAGCCGTTATCATTCCGGTGTTTTCCTTCTCAGGCCCTTTATTGGCGTATTTGGCCAGCAGATAGATGTCAATGATTCCAAGCAGGCCGTAAAGCGCTGTAAATCCGATGAGAGAGCCTGCAACCTGAACAAGTGTAACGGATTTGGATATACCGTCGGCTGTCTTCAAAACACCATATACAGCCCAGGGCTGCCGGCCCAGTTCTGCCACGAGCCAGCCAAGCTGTATGGCTATGTATGGAATCGGAATGGCAGCTACCATTATTATAAGGAATATCCTGAAGTTAACGAAGTGCTTCCAGCGGGGCATTATCACAGCCAGTAAAGCAAGAAATATGATAAGTATTCCTAATCCTGCCATTATCCTGAAGCTTAAGAATACTGGAAGAACCGGAGGGCGCTCTTCTTTAGGGAAATCTTTCAGTCCCTTTACCTCAGCGTTAGTGTCATGGAAGGCCAGGAAGCTTAGCATGCCCGGAAGGGAAGCCGTTGCAACTGAATTGCGTTCATTTGCTTCATCAGGAACAAGCAGCAGGTGTATGGGGGCTCCCTTCTGAGTCTCCCAGACAGATTCCATGGCAGCAAACTTTGTCGGCTGAACCTTTGCAATTTCCACAGCATGAAAATCTCCGGTCGCTGCCACGGCAATGCTTGAAATAAAGGCAAACATCGCGCCGGTCTTAAAAGATCTTGTGAAAAAATCAACCTCGTTTTTCTTCAGCAGATGCCAGGCTGCAATTCCCATTACAAAGAAACCTGCAAGCACATAGCCGGAGGTAACAGTGTGGAGGAATTTAAACCAGGAATAGGGATTGGTTACAACAGCCAGAAAGTCGTTCATCTCTGTTCGACCATTACGAATAACATAACCGACAGGCTTCTGCATCCAGCCGTTTGCCAGAAGTATCCACAGAGCAGAGAGATTTGTTCCGAAGGCAACCATCCAGATGGCTGTTGCATGGGCTTTTTTGGATATCTTGTCCCAGCCGAATATCCAGAGGCCTATGAATACAGATTCGAGAAAAAATGCTGCTGTTGCCTCAATGGCAAGGGGGGCTCCGAAGATGTCACCCACATAACGGGAGTACTCGGCCCAGTTCATTCCAAACTGGAATTCCTGAGTAATACCGGTTACAACTCCCAATGCAAAGTTGATAAGAAACAACTTGCCCCAGAATTTTGTCATCCTGAGATACTCAGGATCTCCGGTACGGACATATTTTGTTTCAAACCATGCTGTGAGTACTGAAAGGCCCAGTGTAAGGGGTACAAAAATAAAGTGAAACATTGTTGTGACCGCAAACTGCAGCCTGCTGATGGCCAGAATGTCCATGCATCCTCCCATATTTTGAAAGTAGGGCAGGTTCAGCCTGCCTTTTTTGACTTTAGCGCAGTTTCAAAAAAAATCAAGTACAAAAAAGACCTGATTAGTCTTTTATTCATAGATATCTATAATCAGATTAATTTTATTAAGTAGCATCAGTTTTTTCAGGTGGGTGGAAACTGATATTTCAGGGGATCTTTCAGCCCGGCCTCTTCAAAGCCCTTGAGGCGCAAACGGCAGGAGTCGCAAAGACCGCAGGAAAAACCTTCTGGTGAAGGGTCATAACAGGAATGGGTAAGGCTGTAATCTACGCCTAACTCCACCCCCTTATTTATTATCTGTGATTTTGAAAGATTGATCAGCGGTGTGTGTATAATAAAGTGACCAGTCCCCTCAACACCGGCCTTTGTGGCAAGGTTTGCCATCTTTTCAAATGATTCAATATATTCGGGTCTGCAATCGGGATATCCGGAATAATCAACCGCGTTTACACCTGTGAAAATATCGAATGCTCCGATGGATTCAGCCCAGGCAAGGGCAAAGGAGAGGAATATGGTGTTTCTTGCAGGTACATATGTAACAGGGATGTCGTTTCCAACACCAGCTTTGGGCACTGCAATATCAGAGGTAAGGGCGCTCCCCCCCATTTTTCGCAGGTCAAAGGATACAACCAGGTGTTCGCATGCTCCCATTTTGGTTGCATTTGCCTTTGCAACTTCGAGTTCGTAGCAGTGACGCTGGCCATAGTCAAAGCTTATGGCATATAGCTGAAAATCTTCCGACTTTGCAATCGCCATAACTGTGCTGGAATCGAGTCCTGAACTGTAAAGCACTATCGCCTTTCGCATCCGTAATCTCCATGTAATAAATTTGATATGTTAAATGCTTTACAAACCGTGAATCTCTGGTACAGAGTTTATCAACAACCTTAAAAGGAGCATAAAAATGAAAAAAACGATACTTGCAGCAACTGTTTCGTTGTTGACAGCCGTAGGAGTTGCTTTTGCCGCTCCAGCACAAAAAACAGATACGAAAACAGAGTTAAGACCCACCCAGAAAATTATGCAGGCAAGAAATGCCTGGATGAAGTCAATGAATGAAAATTTCAACGCCGGAAACCTGGCAGCCATCAGGAAGGATGCCGAGGCACTGGGGACACAGACCCGCAAGGTAGCCGAGAAACTTACAGATCCAGCGGCAAAGGAGTATTCCCTGGCAATAGCAGCCCTTACAAAAGATGTTATCGCAAATTCTGCAAAAAAAGATTCGGCTGCGACACTTACATCACTGAGAGAGCTCAAGAACAAGTGCGGATCGTGTCATATAGTGTTCAGGGATAAAAAATAACTCCTATATGTTACTGTAGCGGTGCAAGGGGATGACCGCTGCAGTGCCGGAAGTCTGTTTACCTGTTCCTGCACAGCCCGATAAGTTCTCTTGCTTCCGGATAACGCATCTTTTCAAGCCTTGAAAAAACAGATTCTCCGTCAATTAAAACCTCAAATTCACTCTGTTTAGTACCTCTTTCAATGGTAACATCAGCGTCATCCAGATTCTTTTCAATCTCTGCGGCAAGACCTGCCGCAACAGGCTGCTGGCCTCAGGATGCGCAATAGCGGATAAGGACGTGCATATCAAACTCCTTCATCTGTTTATCCTAAACCTTCAAATCTGTTAATACAACAATTGAGCCTCACCTTGCAATGCAATCGGCCACTATGATACAAACCTGCCATGAGCTCACCTTCACTCAATACCCACAAGCGATGGATGTCACCCCCCATCGAGGCGCTGCCTTCCCAGGCTTGGCCACTGCCATGATCGCCATTCCAGGCCTCGAGGCGATTGAACAGCACCCGGGTGTAGTAAGCCGGACCATGCGACATGTGGGCATGGCGGAGGACAGGGAAGGCCGCTGCACGATCTTCGTCCGTGACCGGTGGGATGGGTTCGCGGGGTTCCTGCGCACCATGCCGTGCTGAATCGGCGGTGCGCGGCCTACAAGGACTTCTCCACCGTGAGCCAAATCGCCTTCTGGGGTGCCGTTGAGCTGGGACTGGTCTTCGCCTTCGTGGCGATCGGCGTCTACCTCGCCTTCCGCGTC
>CAZXTZ010000095.1:0-10591 GCA_964643645.1 uncultured Geobacteraceae bacterium | reverse complement strand
AGTTGGATAATGAACTCTAGGTTTTCGTGCCATGCCTTGCCTCTACCACATAAATACCAATATTGCAAGCCTGACCCAATAGGGAGAAATGCGGGACACTTCCCGTATTTCTCCTCCTCCGCCCGTAGTAACCCCGGTTTATCCATCTTAATCGACCAAAAGGCGCCCCGGAATTGATTCCGTATATGGCAACATTATTGTCATCTGAAGTCATACTATTACGGCAGCACCGCAAACACCCTGGCTGGCGCCCCGGTTCCGTTCTTAATAAGCATAGGAATGACGTAAAGCATCGCACCTGATTCCGGTATCTTTTCAAGATTTGCAATGTTTTCAAGGGCAAGCTTCTGGGCAGCGAAGAGAGTACGATGTGCAAGGAAATCCTTTGAAGTTCCGGGATCAATGCTTGGAGTGTCTATGGCTATGCCATGTATCTTTCTCTGTTTTACAAGGAATGAGACAGCTTCCTTTGAAAAACCGGGGAAGCTGAGTTCTGCAACCGCTGCCCTGCCACTCTTTTCAGTGCTTAGAACACCTTTTTTGTCCGGGTAGAAACGGCCGTCTATGCCGCTCTGCATTATCACCCATGCCCCTTCAGGTATGGTCCCGTTCCTCTTCTCCCAGCCGGTTATATCTTTCACTGAAAGCTGATAGTTGCGGTCTGCCGAGCATTTCGAGCTTACATCAATCTTCACAGCCGGGCCTATCCATTCATGCAGCGGCACCTGCCCTATGGTGCGACCCTGCTCATAAAAGTGTATCGGGGCGTCAACATGTGTGCCGCCATGTTCTGATGCTGCGTATTCGTTGGAGGCATACCAGTAGCCGCCATCGGTTTTGCCTTTGAAGACAACCTTTGGTGTAAACGGCTTGTCAGTTGGCCAGTAGATTGACTCCTCGGAAAAGGGGTAGGTCATGTCAACAAGAGTTCCCTTTTGAGCTGCATAGGAAAAAGGTGAAAGTATGGCCAGTGTAGATATGATGGAGATCAAAACAGCAAAATGTTTGAAACAGCCAATCTTCATTTGTATTTCCTTTCAATAAAAATCCGGTGTGGGGTAAAGTATATGAAACTTCCGCCCCGATGTCCTGTTTTATTTCTTTTCTGGTTCGTCCGTAGAATCTGTGGATTAGAGAAGATTTTGGTAAGTTGCCAAGTGTATGATCTAGCGCCACTTTCAGGCGCTTTGTTGATTTAAAGCCGTATGCTTTTCTCATAGTCAGTTTTGTCTTAAGGTTCAGACCCTCTAAGGCGCCGCTGGAAAGTTGGCTTTTTGCCTTGAACCATTTCAGAATCATCGGCTTGTGGTTGTGTAACGTCCTGGCGATTTTTTTCATCGGCTCCATGTCAGTTTGCAACGTTCTGCTCACCCAGTTTTCGAGGAACTTGCCAGCAAAGCCTTGACGCTGGTATTCCCAGAACCTTTGAAAATCCTCTCGTAGTACGTATGTCTTGATGGACGAGAGGTTAAGCTTCATCAGGTCACCCAGACAGAAGTCTGCTTATCTGACAGATTTTCTGGCCGCTTCAGCAGCAACCAACGCCCTTTTCAAGGATGTTCAGAGCATTGGGTGCCAGCTTGGCAATGACTTTCAGATACGCTGCCCACATGTCGCTGCAGACATACTTGAGCTTGGCGCTGCGCTCTTTACCAAATTAACGAAAGAAGCGGAGCAACATTTTTACCCGGCGTTCCGGGCCCTTTTATGGTCTTAAAAGTGGCTTCTCCATAAATGAATGACTTGAAACGTTCAACTTTATTCAGTAATGTCTTGATAAGCATTGCTTCTCCTTGATGGGTTTGATGGTTTCTCGTAAAAGCAATCTTTACCCAAAATGAAGAGGCAATGCCCTTATTTTTACTACACTCTAACCACAGACTCTGCGGAAGAGGCTAAAATGGCAAAGGACAAAACACCGGTAACGCCTGCTGTTCGGGCATTGCGGGCCGGGGGGATAAGCTTCACAGACCATCTGTATGATTACGAAGAAAAGGGAGGCACAGCGGTTTCATCCCGAGAGCTTGGGGTTGATGAACATGCCGTGATCAAGACTCTTGTCATGGAGGATGACCGTAAACAGCCCCTTATCGTGCTGATGCATGGCGATATGCAGGTCTCTACAAAGGAGTTGGCAAGGGCTATCGGAGCCCGCTCTGTGGAACCATGCAGGCCGGAGGTGGCGCAGAAACATACAGGTTACATGACAGGTGGTACATCTCCCTTTGGCATCAGGAAGCAGATGCCTGTTTATATTGAGCAGACCATAATGGATCTTCCCCAAATATACATAAACGGCGGCAAGCGGGGCTACCTTGTGGGTCTGCGGCCTTCAGACATTAGTCTGTTGTGTGGAGTAACATTTGTAACTGTTGGGTATATGAAATGAAAGGATGCCTGAAATGCCTTCAATTGCATTTGATAAAGAGATGATGGAGCAGCTGAAGAGGGTTCTTGATGCTGTGGAGCAGATACTTCCCAAACCTGCCCCCGAGCTTGACTGGGTTGAAATACACGCTTCAAACTGGCGTCGTAGGGCTGGCGGTGGCTGTCTTGATCCTGTGCCGGAGATTGAGGCGTTTCATCTTGATGATCTTCTGGGGATTGACGAACAGAAGCGGGTTGTTGAGCAGAACACGAGGCAGTTTCTTGCAGGGTATCCGGCGAATAATGTTCTTTTGTGGGGCACAAGGGGCACAGGTAAGTCGTCTCTGGTGCGGGCACTTCTTCACAGGTATTCGCCTGAAGGGCTCAGGGTTATACAGGTTGACAAGGATGACCTTGTGCACCTGCCTGATATTGTTGATCTTATAAAGCGTAAGCCATACCGTTTCATAATATTTTCCGACGATGTGTCCTTTGAAACCGGCGAGTCCAGCTACAAGATGCTTAAAAGCGCCCTTGATGGTTCAGTCTATGCGCCGCCGGAGAATGCCCTTATATATGTCACATCCAACCGCCGTCACCTGATACCTGAATACGAATCAGATAACCGTGGGGCCATGCTGGTGAACAACGAGATTCACCACGGCGAGGCTGTTGAGGAGAAGATATCCCTTTCCGGTCGTTTTGGCCTTTGGGTCGGATTTCATCCGTTCACTCAGGATCAGTTCCTGGAGGTATGCAGGCAGTGGGTGGGGCGGATGTCAGAGCAGCGAGGCATTGCAGGTGCCTGGGGAGAAGAGGCCCGCACAGCCGCAATTCTGTGGTCAAGACAGAAGGGGGACAACAGCGGACGTATAGCCATTCAGTTTGCAAATCACTGGGTTGGCAGCTGGATGATGAAGGAGAAGGGGGAATCAACGCTTGATTGAACAGCAATAATTTATGGTTCTTCGTAAACCACCGGCAACATGCACTTCATGTTGTGGTGTCTGGAACAACTACAGAGTGGTATTCCAGCTGCGCAACCATGCCAATACCGATATTCATACTGTATCCTCTGATATGCGGCGCCGCCCTTGTAGGATATGGATATCACCTGCTTGCCGTGCCGCCTGCAGCAGGCCACGAAGAGGTTATGACCCCCGCACATAAGGGGATGCTATCTGTTTTAAGCCGAGGCGTTTTTCTGATGTTCTAGCTCGCAAAGAAATAAAAGGGCTCTTAATTACGTCATTTTGTCTATCGATCGTGCTACTGTCATACAAAACTCATCAATGGAGTACCTGCATGGAAGCAGTTTGTATTTCTGCCAAATTCCAGATCGTTATTCCAAAATCAGTCCGAAACATACTTAAGCTGCTGCCATGTCAAAAGGTGCAGGTAGTGGCCTACGACAACAGGGTTGAGTTGATACCCGAACAGTCCATTACATCCATGCGTGGCTTTCTTAAGGGGATTGATACGGATGTTGAGCGGGCCTGACCCCTATCCCTGCCCCTTTCTCAGCTCCTCAATTGATGTATGATCTTCCAGATAATCTGCCAGTTTGAGAAAATCCGTGCGGGGATGGTTTTTGCCTCGCTGCTCTGAAAAGGCAAGCTGGGGCTTGCTTCCGTCAATAAGGTGGAATCCCCAGTACTGCAGGATTGTGCTGAAACGGATTACGGCATCGTCGGGATAGATGAAACGGCACAGGGGGTCTGTGTGCACATAGCTGCTCAAATGGCGGGCAAGGTGCTGCAACAGTTTTTCGTTCTTTTTTGCAAGGGCTTCTGATGGATCATAACCGTTTATAAGGGCAAACATGGCGGCATTTTTGTTCATATTACGGATATGGCGGAACGTGCGGGTAATTACGTCGGCATTCTTTGCTATCCCCAGAGGTGTAAGGGTTGTGGGTACAACACAGTAGTCAAACCGTTCCACAAGGGCTGGAGGATTCTGCTCAAGCACAGGCGAGCAGTCGCAGATGATAATCTGCATGTCACGGTACTGGGATGGTTCCCATTCATCGTGATCAAGAACAGTGATAGTTGAACCTGGCCGTCCTTTGGTGCGTGACGGAACATACAGTGACGGGGCCTCGTCATCGGGCCCCTGCATAAACAGTTTCCGAAGGTTCTTTTCAGGATCAAGATCAAGCAGTACAACATCATACCCCATAAGGGCAAATGCCCCGGCCAGATGGGCGGCGATGGTGGTCTTTCCCACTCCTCCCTTGCAGGTAAAAATACCGAAATACTTCTGTCTGGTCTGGCCTGTTGCTACAGGCTGTTCAACAACGGCGTTATCCATGGGCGGATATGTGCGATCAATCTTTTTGCCGATATGCGTCCAAAGCGTCAGCTTTTTTGCCTGTATGGATTCCACATGGGTAATGGCCGGTCTGCTGAAGCCACTTGTTGAGACTATCCAGCCAGCGGTAAAATGTTCCGCGCCGGGGGTCTCAAGAAAATCCAGAAACTTTTCAATCAGAGCAACATTGCACTTTGCCTTGTGGTTTTTAAGGAGAACAGCTATCCGTCTGCCATCCCTCTCAATCTCGAAGGTATGCGTACGGTTGCCCTCCGGTGGCAGGTGTACGGCGTATCTGTAGCCTGCAAGCAGCTTTGATACGAGTTCTGCATATTGTTCAGGGTCTGCGGGAATCTTTATTTCGGCCATTGGAAACCTCGTGAAAATGTGCGTGGTTACTGATGCTTTTATAGGGTATATTTAAGGCGATGACAACAACCAGAATGAGGATGAGCCATGAAAGAGACTGCTGTAATACTTTTACAGATGGGCGGCCCGGATTCACTTGATGCGGTTAAGCCGTTTCTTATGAATCTGTTTTCCGATCGGGAAATCATAAAGATAGGCCCGGCATGGCTCCAGCCTTTTATAGCAAGGATTATTGTGGGCCGCAGAACCCCTAAGGTTATAGAAAAATACCGCGAGATTGGGGGGAAATCACCAATCAGGGAACTTACTGAGGCCCAGGCCTGCGCCCTTGAAAAAGAGCTTGGAATTCCCTGTTTTGCAGGCATGCGTTACTGGCACCCGTACACATTCGATACGCTCCGGAAAATCCGTTCATCAGGGGCGAAAAAGATTGTTGCACTCTCATTGTACCCCCACTATTCAAGGGCAACAAGCGGCTCAAGCTTCAATGATCTGACCAGATCCCTTGCCGACCTTGACGGTGATTACGAGGTGGTACGTGTGCTGCAGTTTTACGATCATCCGCTCTATATTGATGCCCTGGCAGAAAAGATTAAAGCCGGTATGAGCGGGTTTGATGAGCCTGCGACGGCAGAGCTTCTTTTTTCAGCCCACTCCCTGCCCCAATCCTTCATAGATGATGGAGATCCGTATCTTGAGCATATCCGGACAACAGTCAGGCTCGTTATGGAGAGGTTCAGCTCTGTTCGTTACAATCTGGCTTTCCAGTCAAGGGCCGGGCCTGTAAAATGGATCGGGCCGTCCACCGATGACGTGATCAGGGAACGGGCCGGTGACGGATGCAGAGAGATGCTTGTCGTTCCGCTTTCCTTTGTTTCAGACCATATTGAGACACTTCATGAAATTGATATCGAATATGCCGGAGAGGCCCGTAAACTGGGGATACGCAATTTCAGAAGAATTGAGTCTCTCAACAGTTCGCCGGCCTTTATAAACTGTCTGGCCGATCTGGTGCGAAATTCCTTGCAATCTTCATAATTGTTCACAATCTCTTCACAACCTCTCTATAAAGCTCTGGTACGGTAGGATCATCAATAACGGGTTGCGCGACAACCACAAAAACAGAAAAGAGAGGAAGAAAAAAATGAAAAAGATTATCGCAGCATTGACAGTTGTAACAGCCATTGCAGTTTCAGGGTCGGCCTTTGCAAAGGGTGGAATGGGACCGGGCGCAGGGCCAGGGATGGGGATGCAGCAGGGGCAGTACACTGAACAGTACAAAAAATTTGCCATTGAAACCCTGCCAGTCCGCCAGGAGATGATGAACAAGCATTTTGAGCTTCAGAAGGAGTATCTTAAGGATAAGCCTGACCAGGAGGTTATCAAAAAGATTCAGGGTGAAGTGGCTGAGCTCCGCAAGAAGATGATTGATGCCCATGTAAAGTCCGGCCTGCCAATGGGCAGAAATATGGGCAAGATGAACAAGCGCGGCAACCGTGGCCCCCGTGGAGGCATGATGGGCGGAATGATGCAGGATTGCCAATGGATGGCAGCGCCACCTGCACCAGCACCGGCAAAGTAAAAAACATCTTTCCCGAAGCCCCCTCCCATCCATTGGAAGGGGGCTTTAAACAGGCTTGATATACATGAAACAGCAAATATACATATATTTTCTGATTACTTTTTTTCTCCTGCCAGCTGTTTCCGCAACAGCTGAAGATGATCCCGGCCAGGGACGCAGGAGGGGGTGGGGACGCCAGGGAGCTTGCATTGCAGGGGAACCGTGTCCGCCATCTCCGCCTTTCGGGGCGTATTGCCCCAGCAGGCATGCCGATAAATACGGCGCCCGACAGCCTGTACAGTCAGCTGAAGATGCAAGGCAGCGTCTTGCGTTATTTTTCAGAATTCCACCTGAAAAGATTTTGCTGCGCAGGGAACTGAGAAACGGATATATTGCCGACATTATCAATCCGGACGGATCAATATCCGACCGTGTGATCATTGATAAAAGACACGGCAGGATACGTTCCATCCGTTGAATGGAGTCCAGATATTGCAACCACCGATCCTGATTGTCGAAGATGATCTGAAAATTGCCCGCGTGATCAAGGCTTACCTTGAAGGCGCCGATTTTCGTGTCGTTCACGCCGATACAGCCCGTGAGGCCCTTTCAAAGGCAGAGGCAGAGCTGCCCCTTGCTGTGATTCTTGATCTGGGGCTGCCGGACAGAAGTGGTGAGGAACTCTGCCAGGATCTGAAAGAGCTGGGCAGTTTTCCGGTTATAATGCTGACAGCAAAGTCATCGGAAGAGGAACGTATCACAGGCTTTGCCCTGGGCGCAGATGACTATGTCGTAAAACCTGCCTCCCCCCGTGAGCTGGTATATCGTGTAAAAGCGGTGCTGAAGAGGTATGACGGTGCCGGATCAGTTGAAAAACCGGTAAGTTTCAACAATGGCGACCTGATTCTTGACAGTCGCCGCCACACACTTGTCTGTCGTGGCGAATCATGCACTGTTACACCTACTGAATTCAAGCTTCTACAGACCTTAAGCTCTGCTCCGGGGCGGACATTCAGTCGTGACGAGCTGGTTTCAAAGGCTCTGGGCTACCAGTTTGATGGTTACGAACGCAGTATTGACGCCCACATAAAGAACCTGCGCCAGAAAATAGAGCATGACAGCCGCAAGCCGGAATTCATAAGGACAATCTACGGCATAGGCTATCTCTTTACCGGAGAACGGGATGCGGTTTAGCCTCTATCGAAAGCTTCTTATGTTGCTGCTGCTTGTAATCATCATCGCCCTTTCCTCGTCCATTCTTCTTCGTAATTTTGTAATTCGTGACTTCAAGGCCTTTGGTGAAGGTCGGATGCTTGACCGTATATATCAACTGCAGGCGGTTCTGGAAGGCCAATACGAGCATGGTAACGGCTGGCAGCGCCAACAGGTACGTGATGAGCTTGTCCGCGCCTGGCATATCGGTATTGAACTGAAACTGTATGATGCCGGCAACAGGCTTGTGATGGACACTGATCAGGCCCTGGCAGAGCTTCCTCCGGTGATGAAACAGAGAGTCATAGCCTCAAGCGACAGGCGTCCGCCTCCGGATACATCCTTGCCTCTGCAGTCTTATCCGTTGTTTCTTGACGAAAAAGAGATAGGGCACATTGATGTCCGCCTTCCAAGACCTGTCCATGAGGCATTTTTTATCCAGTCGTCAAATCGTTTTCTGTACTACAGCGTCATAGGTCTGGGAATTGTTGCGCTATGCCTTAGTTTTCTGTTTGCCAGAAGGATATCCCGTCCACTTAAGGAGCTTACCACTGCCGCTGAAAAACTGGCTGCAGGTGAGCCGGGAGGGCAGGTGGATGTAAGCAGCAGTGATGAGATAGGCAGGCTGGCCACCACCTTCAACCGGATGTCAGAGGCGCTGTCCAGTCAGGACAGAATGCGGAGGCAGCTTGTATCAAACGCAGCACACGAACTCCGTACACCACTTATGGTGATAAGGGGAGAGCTTGAAGGTATGATGGACGGACTTCTGCCGGTTACACCGGAGGCCCTTCAGTCGCTCCATGATGAGGCAACACGGCTGGCAAATATACTTGACGGTGTTGATGAACTGACACGCGCCCAGGCTGCATCAATAAACCTTAACCTCCAGCAGACAGAACTCATCGGATTTTTCAGCCAGGTTCTGTCAAGGTTTGCATCGCAGGCGGCAGAGCAGAAGATAAGGATTGCTGTAGGAGGGGACAAATCCCTGAAGGCATCAATAGACCGCGACTGCTTTACAAGGATTATTATCAATCTGGCAAACAACGCCTTTCGTGCAATGCCCCGGGGTGGTCAGTTTGATATAGAGGTAACCAGGATAAACAGCTTTTGTATAAATATAGATGTTATGGATACAGGCTGCGGCATACCCCCTGAAGAAATTCCACATATATTCGAGCGTTTTCACAAGGGAAAGGATGGCGGCCTTGGTTTGGGCCTTGCCATAGTTAAAGAACTTGTTGAAGCCCACGGCGGAGAGATTTCCGTTGCGAGCGAGCCTGAAAAGGGGGCATGTTTTCTTATAGAGTTGCCTTGCAAACAGCTTGAGCGCTGAACTTCAATTTTGTTGCTCAAAACATCATCTTGATATAGTTTTTTGCAAAAGCAGCAGGTTGGAGGTAAATGAATGTATCTGTTAACAAAGGTCATTGCCACTATGGCATTGCTTGCTATCACCACCGGGCTGACGGCCTGCGCCACCACAAGTTCAGACAGATCTGCTCTTGTGGCAGAACCTCCAAAAAATGAAGCTTTCCGTACAGAACTGAAAAAAGAGTTGTCCAGTCTGAACATACCGATCCAGACCTCGTCAGACGATCTCTCCAACACACTTAATCGTCTGGTTCCTGTGGCGCTCTACAAAGGCTCCACCAGAACAAAGGGGTTGTCCGTTGATATTCTCAGAAATGCCCCTGTCAGCGTAAGTGCGGCTGATAATTACATCTACCTGACCCTTCCGGTATCAATGACTTTGAAGCTCGGATTCTTTCAGGCCCCGCCCATATCAACCAGTTTGAAATTCAAACTCAATGCCAGTGTAACCCCTGACTGGAGGTTAAAGGCCGAAGTTTACTACATGGGCTTGAGTGACCTGCTTTCCGAGAATGCCGGGGTAGGGCCGCTCTCCGTCAATCTCCGCAGCATAGTGGACGGGGTTACCCAGCCGGTGCAGAGAATACTTGCCGACCTGATAATCAGGAGACTAAATGAAAAATTCCCTCTGAAAGAACAGGTCACAAAGGCATGGAATGCAGCCCAAAAACCGATTCTGCTAGATAAAAACTATAACGCCTGGCTGAGAATGAAGCCCCAGGAGGTACTGCTTGACCCTCTCTACGCCAATAACAACCAGATAAAACTCAATATCGGAATCAAATCTTTTGCAGACCTTGTGGTGGGCCCAGCCCCCCCGGCTTTGCCATTAGTCCCGCTTCCTGACCTGAAACTTGTAAACGGAATGGATAAGACCTTCCGGGTCGCCCTTAACACCGATCTGTTTTATAAGGATATTGTTACCATCGCTTCACCTCTTCTCCTGAACAGGGAACTGGGCAGTGACGGAAAAAGTATTATTATCGAAGAATTCGATCTTTACGGCAGTGGCGAGCACCTGATGATAAAGCTCACCATGAAAGGCACAGTTGAAGGAACTTTCTATCTGACCTGCAGACCTGCATTCAATCTCCAGACCAATACATTTTCAGTTGAAGATGTTGAATTCGAGATGGAGACTCAAAGTCTCCTCCTCAAATCGGCAAACTGGCTTTTACATGGAACAATCCGCAGTATCATCCAGGAAAAACTTAACATGAACCTGACAGAGCGGTTGGAGAAAACCCGTGCAATAGCGGGGAAGGCGATGGAACAGGTAAAACTGGCTGACAACATTTATCTGACCGGGAACATCAAGACAATGAAGCTTAACGACGTGATGGTGCAGAAGGACAAACTTTCCATTCAAGTCTACGCTGAAGGTGAGACAGC
>CAZXTZ010000094.1:6897-10683 GCA_964643645.1 uncultured Geobacteraceae bacterium | reverse complement strand
CCATTAATCATCTGTCCCCACAGCCCGGATTCCTGCTGATAGATGGAATAACACCTGTTAATTCAAGCATCCCGCAGCAAACCATAAAACAGGGAGACAGTCGAAGCGCCTCCATTGCAGCGGCATCAATTATCGCAAAGGTTACCCGTGACAGACTCATGATTGAGTACGATGCAAAGTTTCCAGAATATGGCTTTGCAGGCCACAAAGGTTATGGCACTGTTGCCCATCTGGCCGCACTGGCAAAATACGGCCCTTCGCCGATTCACCGCAAAACATTCGGGGGTGTTAAGGAGCTTCTCTAAACAGACTGGAATCAAAAAAAGACCTTCCAAAATTTGCAATTCAGACAAAACCCTGCTAGATAATTAAAATGTTGAAAAATCTTCCTAAACAATCTCAGGTAAAAGTCGGAGTTATTCCCTCACTGCTAAAGGAAGAAGGGATAATTTCGGATGATCAGCTGGCATACGCTATCCGTGTGCATGGCAAGCTTACCACATCCCAGACCATGCTTGATACCCTCATGGAACTGGGGCTTCTGTCCCATGACCAACTACAGGACACCCTCAGGAAGCATCAGCTCAATATACGTTTGGGTGATATTCTGGTTGAACTTGGATATTTACGAGAGGTAGACCTACAGCAGGCCCTTGCCATCCAGTCAAATTCAGTCGCCCAGAAAAGACTGGGCGAGGTTCTTGTTGAAAACGGATTCATTGAAGAAAAGAAGCTGCTCCAGAGCCTTTCATACCAGCTTGGCTATCCTCTCATAGAACCTGATTTTGTAAAAATTGATAAAAAACTGCTGGCTCACCTGCCCCTTAACGTATGTAAGCAGTACAATATTCTTCCCCTCTATCGCCAGAAGGACCAGATAGTCGTAACATTTTCAGACCCGCTTGATAAAAGGGCAATAGAGGCTGTAAAAGCCCATATACCAGCCTTTATTTCCGCAATCTGTTCCAAAAGTTCCCTGAAAGAGGCATTCGACGCCCTTGATAATGCAGGACAGACCAACCAGATAGATGAGAACAGCATCATCGGGCTGATAAACACCCTTTTTGACGACGCAATAGAGGATGGTGCAAGCGATATTCACCTTGAACCACTGAAAGACCGTCTGCGTGTCCGCTTCCGCCGGGATGGTGTTATGGGCCATCACAAGGATTTCCCAATTGAGATTGCGCCCCAGCTTACAGCAAGAATCAAGGTAATTTCAAAAGCAGATATTGCTGAAAAGAGACGGCATCAGGACGGGAGGATACTGTTTACAAGCCGCAAACACGGAATAAACCTGGATATGAGGGTTTCTTTCTACATAACCATCTATGGGGAAAAGGTGGTTTTGCGTCTCCTTAACAACAAGGGGACCCTGCTCGACATCAAGGAGATCGGGATGGCCCCGAGAATGCTTGAACGTCTGATTTATGATGCCATAGAGATTCCGTCCGGAGTTATGATTATCACCGGCCCAACAGGTTCCGGAAAGACAACAACCCTTTACAGCTGCGTAAATTATCTGAACAATATAAACACAAGCATAATTACGGCGGAAGACCCTGTCGAATATGTTATTGATGGAATATCACAATGTTCAATAAACACAAAGATAGGAGTAACCTTTGAAGAAACTCTCCGGCACATAGTGCGCCAGGACCCGGATGTTATTGTCCTTGGGGAAATCCGGGATCAGTTCTCTGCTGAAACGGCAATACAGGCAGCACTTACCGGCCACAAGGTTCTTACCACTTTCCACACTGAAGATTCCATAGGCGGCCTGATACGTCTCCTTAATATGAACATTGAGGCATTCCTCATTTCATCCACAGTTGTCTGCATAGTGGCGCAAAGGCTTTTGAGAAAAGTCTGCCCAGAATGTTCTGAAGCATATACACCTACCCCTGTTGATTTAATACGTCTGGGAACTACTGCCACAGACCTTGCCGGTGGAGAGTTCCGATTTGGCCGTGGCTGCAGAAACTGTCGTTTCACGGGTTACAAGGGACGGGTTGCCATATTCGAGCTTCTGGTTATGAACGAAATGGTTAAAAATGCCATTCTTGATCACAAGAGTTCCTTTGAAATAAGAAAAATAAGCGTTGAGACTTCCGGAATGGTTACTCTTATGGAGGACGGAATTTTGAAAGGCGCATCAGGACTTGTATCCATGCAGGAGATAATAAAAGATCTCCCGCGTCTCGGCAAGCCAAGACCTCTGCATGAACTGAAGAGAATACTGGGGGTTAAGTAATGACAGCAGAAAAACCGCTTCTACAACTGATAAATGAACACCTGGCAGCAGGTCTTCAGGATCTGCCGGTCTTCAACAACGTGGCTGTAAAGCTTCAACAACTGCTTGCCACCCGAACCTTTGAGATTGACGATGTAATAGAACTCATCTCTGAAGACCAATCCCTTTCAAGCCGCGTTCTGAAGGTTGCCAACTCCTCCTACTACTCAGGCCTTTCAAAGATAGCAACAATAAAAGATGCTATAATCCGTCTCGGAGCCCAGGAAATAGCCAACATGGCGATGCTGGCCTCACAGTTTGACTTCTATCACTCACCTAACGAAACCCTTAACAGACTGATGCAGACACTATGGGGACATGCCCTTGCCACAGCAGTAGGGGCCAAATGGCTGGTACGGAAGAGCGGCTATCCGGGAATGGCTTCGGAAGCCTTCATGGGCGGACTCATGCATGATATCGGAAAACTCGCTCTACTCAAGGTTCTGGACGACATAATGAAAAACAATGAGAGTTCAGCCCATTTTTCAGAAGAGCTTATTTTTGAAATCATGAACACCATGCATGAAAATGTTGGATACAACCTGATGAAAAGCTGGAATTTTCCGGATTTTTACTGTGACATTGCCAACGGACATCACAGCAATGAATATGACCACTCAAACATACTTCTTCTTGCAGTCAGACTATCTGACTTGGCATGCAAAAAAACAGGAAGGGCCATGTGCCCTGCCATGCCTGAGATATCGCTTGCAACTGCCGAGGAAGGACATCTTCTCGGCCTGAAGGAAATTGCACTGGCTGAACTTGAAATTGTTATTGAAGACGCCGACAGCATAGTGGCCGGATAATCAGCTCCTTCGATGCCTTCCAGCCGCAGGGGAAGAAGATATCCCTCCCTGCTTCTTCTTATTTCCGTTTTTGAGAAATAACTTTACCCCCTGATTATGCTCTTTCAAGGTTCTGGAAAACTGGTGGGTTCCATCTTTGCGTGCAACAAAATAGAGATAATCGGTAACTGCAGGACTCAAAACCGCCTTTAAGGTCTCAATGCCCGGATTACCTATGGGACCTGGCGGAAGCCCCTTTATTTTGTAAGTATTATATGGGGTTACACGTTGAAGATCCTGCCTTGTAACTGTACCTCCAAAAACCTTGAAACCATAAATGGCTGTCGGATCGCTCTGAAGAGGCATCCCTATTCGCAGACGGTTTCTGAACACAGAGGCGACAAGCGGTTTCTCCTCCTCTGAAGTAGCCTCTTTTTCAACAATTGACGCCAATGTAACCGTCTGATGAATGGTAAGGCCTGAAGAGGTCAGTTCCGGGGCAAGAGAGTCCGTTCTACGTCTGAATTCCCTTAGCATCTCCGTAACCAGCCCTCGCTCATCCATCCTGAATCCAACAAGATAGGTGCCTGGGTAGAGATAGCCTTCTGTAGTTAAAGCGTTAATTTGTGCATCCTTGAGAATCTTGGGATCACGACATGCAGCCAAAAAATCGTCCTTATCAAAAACCCCCTGTTTTTCAAGCAA
>CAZXTZ010000094.1:292-6887 GCA_964643645.1 uncultured Geobacteraceae bacterium | reverse complement strand
AATTCTGCAGCCTGAAACATCGAATATCCCTCAGGGAGAGTAAATTTACAGGCGTCAGTAACACCATTAGCCATTTTTTCCATTATCGCCTCAGGAGTCATCGAATCTGTCAGTCGGTAATCTCCAACCTGCATCCTGCGATCGAGGCCTGCAACTCTGCCTGAAATCCGAAGATACAGAGAACTTCTGACAATTCCCTTTTTCTCAAGTTCATCTGCAATCTGGGCAAAAGATGCACCCCTGGGGACTGTCAGCCCATAAACCGTTTTACCATCACCGGCAGGCTGACGGGATATTAGTTGCCAGATAAACAGGAAAACCAGAAGTAATGATAATGGAACATACCAGAAACGACGTATGGCAGATAAAAGCAGATGAAATGTCATGGTTTGATTTTACGAAGTTTAAAGAAGAGGTCAAGATTTAACTGCCTTGACTTGACACATGAGCGACTCAGCTGATAAAAAAACTTATGAATATAACTCAACCACCCTGTTCACTTCCTGTAGCACAGGCTGCTGTAAAGAGATCAATCTTCACAAGCGGGGATATACCCATGCCCTATCCTGAAACCGTAAATCTTCCATTTAACCGCCAGGCTTTACCGGATGGCTTTGTACTGCACCCCACCCCTCAGCAACCATCTGACGACCATGGATTCTGGGTGCTGCTGCAAGGTGGCAACGTACTGATGTCTACAGATGCCGGGCAGCTATCTCTTCCAGATTGCCCCCATCCGGAATGGCTTGATCTCAAAAAACCTGCCCTTTCATTTGCATCAATAAACGGGCATCCGGTAAGGGCCGTTTCGGTGCAGTCAAGCCTCAAGATCCCATCAAAGCTTGTTGCTGAACCTTTCAACGCCTTTCAGGATCGCATACCCACCGACCTTATGACCATTGCAGGCATTGGCAAGCAGTTGCTGCACTGGCAGCGGATGAGCAGTTTCTGCTCTTACTGTAGCGGTGAACTGCAACAGCTTCCTGAAAGCTGGGGGAAAAACTGCTCCAAATGTGGAAACGAACATTACCCGCATATTCACCCCTGTGCAATCGTGCTTATAAAACGTGGTGACCAACTGCTGCTGATCCGCAAGCCGGAATGGCCCACAGGACGCTACAGCGTGGTGGCCGGTTTTCTGGATGTGGGGGAATCCCTGGAGGAATGCGCGAGTCGTGAAGCAATGGAAGAAACCGGAGTCACAATCAAAAACATCAGGTATGTGGCCAGCCAGGCATGGCCGTTTCCATCACAGGTAATGACAGGTTTTGTTGCTGACTACGCATCTGGCGACATCAAGGTAGACGGCAAGGAAATTGATGATGCCCGCTGGTTTACCATCGGGTCACTGCCGTCACTTCCTGCCAGCAGGAGCATAGCACGTTATCTTATTGACACCTTCGGAACCATATAGCAGCAAAAAACTTACAAAGATACCAGCCGTTCCATCAACATGCTGCCCTCTTCCAGCAAAAACCCGGTTGCCTTTGCCTGAACTTCATCATAACCAGCTGCGCCATTACCGTTCTGCTTCCCATGGTGATACATAATAAACGGCACCGGATCACTTGTGTGGGTCATCTTCTTAACCGGAGTCGGATGATCGGGACAACAGAGAATCCGCAGATCCTCAAACCGGTCTGCTCCTGCCAGCACTGTCCCCACCACCAGATTATCAAAATCCTCAATAGCCTTGATCTTATGTTGCAGATTGCCACTGTGGGAAGCCTCATCCGGGGCCTCAACATGCAGATAAACAAAATCCAGGCGATCAAGGGCAGCCAGGGCAGCCTCTGCCTTGCCTTTATAATTGGTGTCAATATAGCCGGTGGCTCCGGGCACGTTGATTACTTCGAGGCCGGCACACAGGCCAATCCCCTTCATCAGGTCAACTGCAGAAATCACAGCGCCGGACAGACCGAATTTTTCATTATATGATTGCAGTACTGGTGATTTTCCATGGCCCCAGAGCCAGATCGAGGTTGCCGGCAGTTCATCCCGCTCTTTACGCTGTTTATTGACCGGATGATTATGAAGCACCATCTGCGAAGAATTCATCAGATTTATCAGATCGGCCGCCCCATCTCCATCAGGCAGATACTGAAGCACCTGCTTTCCGCTGATATCATGGGGAGGAGTGGCTGTCATTCCATCCTTTCCGTTACGCCAGACCAGCAGATGACGATAGCCCACACCGGCATGGAATTCAAATCTGTCGTCCCCCAACTCCTCTTGCAATGTTGCAACAAGCTTATGGGATTCTTCACTTCCAATATGTCCGGCAGAGAAATCCTCCATATAAATTTTGGAGTTATGGGGAGTAAGCGTCACCAGGTTCATCCTGAATGCCACATCATGGGGGCCAAGTTCCACCCCCATACTGATAGCCTCCAGAGGTGAACGCCCCGTATAGCAGCTGCGTGGGTCGTAACCAAACACAGAAAGATTAGCCACATCGCTACCCGGAGGCAGTCCTTCAGGCACTGTATGGGCAAGCCCCACCTGCCCTGCCTGGGCCATTTTATCCATATTGGGGGTCTGGGCTACCTGCAGGGGGGTCTTTCCATCCAATTCATCACAGGGCTCATCGGACATACCGTCACCCAGAAGTACTATGATCTTCATAACTACCTTTCGTAACTGGAAAATATTTTAGCATACTACTCTTGAGTTACAACTTTTGTCAATCGGGCAGAAACAACACAGGCTCACGTCTTAATTCTCCAGGCATAATCGTTTTTTATATGCGATTTCAACTGAATGGAACAGATGCCTCCCCGATAGAATCATTCGGGGATGATAACTCCTGGAAGGGAATAGTGCTAATCATGTTTAAATTTTGTGTAACATACCGGCAAACACCAATCTAAATAGCAGCATCTGTTTGAGATACTTTCAGACTCTTCTGACAAATATCTCCCTGGCCAGGGCGGTATCAATGGCAAACTCGGAGAATCCAACCCGGAAGATATAGGATGGAAATGCCTGGACCAGAATGATCCGGTTACCGGGCAGGACTCCCATCGCCATCAGCTTCTGCATCTTCTTGTTATCTTCAGTCAGAATGTAAGCGATCTCCCCCTCCTGACCGGATTTGAATTCCGTCAATGGCACCACCCCAAGATCACCTTTCTGCCGTGCCTCAGCACAGCAGTCGCCTGGTGGAATCGGTTTGCCGTGGGGACAGGTTACCGGATGGTTCAGCATTGTGCAGAGCTTGACATCCACCCCACCCTTCAGCAGATGTTCAAACTGGCAGGCAAAAAGGTCGGCATCTTCTCCCTTGATGTTAAAAACATCCATCATCAGTCGCTCGGCCAGACGGTGACGCCTGACGGTCATGCGGCCTACTTCGCGCCCTTCCGGTCGGATGTAGAGCATCCCCTTGCGTACCTCCGCCAGAGCGTTGCGGGTCAACTCCTTCACCGGGTCGGCATCAGGGGTCAGATTCATGGTCTCAAGATCAAGAAAAGTGACGTTTTCCTCTTCAACGGCAATCCAGAGACGTTCGATGATATCCTCAGCCTGTTCGGAAAGCTTCATGGCTTTTTCTCCTTATCTTTCCCGGTTAGCATTGTTTTCAGACGCAGCAAAATTTCCGGTTCCTGTATGTTTCTGTAATTACAACGGGGACAATGGATGCCGTGACAGCCGCCGTAACAGGCTCCGCAGCCAGGTCTGGCCCCCTCTGATTCCTCGAACTCATGGCCGCAGAACCCGCATATCATGGCAGCCCCTTACCCCAACAGCCGTGTGGCCAACAGCAGCTTGTTCAACAAATATCCAGTACCAAAGGCAACAGAGCTTACAAAGAAGAAAATGGCCAGTGAAACCTTTACTCCACGCTCCTTCAGCATCATCAGAAACTGGGCGATACATGGGATAAACAGCGTAAGAGTAACCGCTGCCACTGTCAGCTGGCGAGCATCAAGCAAACCCTTGGCCTGCAGGTCATAGAGACCGGCAGCCCCGTAATCCCTTCTGAAGAAACCAAAGATAAATGCTACCGCAGCATCAGTAGGCAATCCCAGGCTCTCCATCAGAGGTTTCATCGCGGTGATAATCCGCTCCATCCCTCCGGTTATCTTGCCAAGCCAGAGCAATACCGAGGCAAACACAAATAGTGGAAGAATTTCAAGAAAATACCACTGCATCCGGGTGTATGTCTTGGTAATAACATTTGAAAGCTGGGGCAGGCGCATGGGAGGCAGCTCCATATAGAACATCGGAGCCTCACCTGGCAGAAAACGTCCGGCCAGTATTCCCACAATTACAAATAACAGCGTCATGGAAAAAATCCATATAATCAGAGCCCCTGGTGTTCTTGAAAGAAGAGACATGATGACGCCCAGCTGGGCCGAACAGGGTATGGCCAAAGCCAGCAGCAATGTCGCAATCACACGTTCCCTTACGGTTTCAAGGGTACGTGTAACCATGGTAGCCATGGTGCTACAGCCAAAACCCAGGACAATGGGGATCACTGAACGTCCCGAAAGACCGAACCATTTAAAAATCCTGTCAACAAGCAACGCAAGCCTGGGCAGGTAGCCGCCATCCTCAAGGATTGAGAAAAATATGAAAAACGTTGTAACAATCGGCAAAATTATTCCAACAGCATAACGAAGTCCAAGAGTTATAATGCCGTATTCCCCTACCAGCAGTTCCTGCAGCCACCACCATGGTATCCAGCTTGTAATGAGGCTCGTAATCCATGGAGAAAACAATCCTTCAAAAAGTTTACCTTCCAGGAGATCCACCAGAGTTCCGGCCCCAAAATCACCCACAAATTTATACAGACCAAAATAGAGAGTCAGCAGCAACAGCGGAACACCGGTCAAAGGCTGGACTGCCAGACGGGAAAGCCGGCTGCCCCAGGTTTCACGCTGCTTATCGGGCAGAGTTATAACGTCCTTTATCAGGCGGTTGACAATTTCTTTTCTTTCCATGGAGAGAAAAGAAATTGTCAACCGCCTGATAAAGGACGTTATAACTCACGAACCTTCTCCGCCAAAGCCGGATATCTGTCCCCCTCCTCTTTTTCAACGATGCCGCTCACCTCTTCATCCCCCTGTAGCAGCAGCAGGGCCAGGGCGCGGCGGGAGAGGACATAGCTGCCCTGCATCAGGCTGGAGAGATAGGCAATATCAGCTTCAAGCAGGCGACTGTAGCTGATCGGAAGCCCGCAGCTTGTGCCTAGCTGGTCAATGGCGGTTTTAATCTCCTCTATACCGCGTTTGCGGGCCGTAGCCGCTCCTATCACAGGTATGCCAATCCGTTCCTGCAAAAGTGCCAGATCAAAGGAAAGTCCCATCCGCTCGGCCTCATCCATGATATTAACCACCAGCACCACCGGAAGGCCGGCCTCAATCAGCTGAATGGTCATAGCCAGCATCCGCTCAAGGTTGCGGGCATCCAGCACATGCAGCACCACGTCCGGCTTTTCATTTAAAAGTATCTCGCGGGCTACGCGCTCTTCCTCGGTTATGGTATGAATTGAGTACATACCGGGAGTGTCAATCACCTGCCAGTTTCGCCCTGCAATTTCTGCTGTACCCCTTGAAACTTCAACCGATGTGCCGGGATAGTTTGAAACCGTCACATAACTGCCTGTAAGGGCATTAAAAAGGACGCTTTTACCTACATTGGGATTACCAACCAGGGCAACACGCAGAATGGATTGGGGAGTTTTTGATGAAACATCTAAAGCTGACATCTACAAATCCTTATATTGAAAACTATTTTCATATAGTGTGCTACTGATTGGCAGCAGAATTGGCGCAGGCAGGACATATACCACAGAGCTGCATCTTGTGCGCTGTAAGTGTAAAGCCGTGACGTTTTGCTATATCACACTGTAATTGTTCAATTGTTTCATCCTCAAACTCTATGATGGTGTTGCATCTGATACAGATCAGGTGGTCGTGGTGTTCTCCTGCCAGTTGGTGTTCATAGCGGGTCTGTCCATCAGGCAGCATCATTTCACGGGCAAGTCCTGCTTCGACGAAAAGCTTGAGGGTACGATAAACAGTGGCCTGGCCTATACCAGGATGTGATGCCCTTACCTTGAGATATAACTCCTCAACACTCAGATGTTCATGAGTTGATAGAAATATATCAAGGATTACGTCACGCTGGCGTGTAGACCTGAGCCCTTTTTTTACTGCAAACGAATTGAAGGCCCGCTTTTTTTCTAAAATCATATAAGCATCTCCACTTTTGATTTTAATTATCAATTACAGAATTTATCTCCTTCGTCAACAGATTTTTTGAATACATTGAACAGAAAGCAATAGCAGGTGAAAATTGTCAAAGCTCTATCTTGACCGGAAAGGTTCCGGGGGTGTATATAAAACAACTTTGTTGTCAATTATTTATAAGATATGGATGGAACAGGATGGAAAACAGGGAACTTGCCAAGGGGTACGAACCCCATGATGTTGAAAAGAAGTGGTATGCTGAATGGCTTGACAAGGGATATTTTCACGCAAGCTCTACTTCTGAAGTAAAACCCTACAGTATCGTAATCCCGCCCCCAAATGTCACCGGCGCCCTCCATATGGGCCACGCCCTGAATAATACCCTGCAGGATATCCTC
>CAZXTZ010000094.1:0-282 GCA_964643645.1 uncultured Geobacteraceae bacterium | reverse complement strand
GGGGGGGCATAATGTACTATGGATGCCCGGCACCGACCATGCAGGCATAGCAACCCAGAACGTGGTTGAGCGCCAGCTTGCAGCAGAGGGGAAGGACAGGCATGACCTTGGACGTGAGGAGTTCATTGAACGGGTCTGGAAATGGAAGGGGGAGTCCGGCGGCCAGATCATCGGGCAGTTAAAACGCCTCGGCGCTTCCTGCGACTGGGAACGGGAACGTTTTACAATGGACGAGGGCCTTTCAAAAGCTGTGCGCACAGTATTTGTACGGCTGTATGATGA
>CAZXTZ010000093.1:0-10708 GCA_964643645.1 uncultured Geobacteraceae bacterium | reverse complement strand
AAAGTGTCAGCCAGCAGCTGTGCCTTCTCATTCTTGAAGGTTGCAGCCAGATGCTCAAGGGAGACAGCCAGAGCCAGGAACTCACCCAGTGAATCCCAACGCAGGTAACCTTCCTGAACAAACTGCTGTACGTGCTTGGGAGCAGAACCGCCTGCACCGGTCTCAAACAGACCACCACCAGCCAGCAGCGGTACGATGGAGAGCATCTTGGCGCTGGTACCCAGCTCAAGAATCGGGAACAGGTCAGTCAGGTAATCCCGCAGTGCGTTACCGGTAACAGTGATGGTGTCTTTACCAGCCTTTGCACGCTCACAGGTAAACAGCATTGCATCAACCGGTGCCATGATCTGGATATCGAGACCAGTGGTGTCGTGATCCTTCAGATACTTGTTAACCTTCTCAATCATCTGAGCGTCATGTGCACGATTCTTGTCCAGCCAGAAGATGGCCGGTGCACCGGTGGCACGGGCGCGACGTACTGCCAGCTTGACCCAGTCCTGAATAGGCAGGTCTTTGGCCTGGCAACCACGCCAGATATCGCCAGCTTCAACGTCATGCTGGATCAGCACGTTGCCTGCCTCATCAAGTACCCGCACAGTACCGTCTGCGGCAATCTTGAAGGTCTTGTCGTGGGAACCGTACTCTTCTGCCTTCTGAGCCATCAGACCAACGTTGGAGGTTGAGCCCATGGTGGTCGGATCAAACTGGCCATGCTTCTTGCAGAAATCAACACACACCTGATACCAGCGTGAATAGCAGCGGTCAGGCACGACGCACTTGACATCGTGCAGTTTGCCGTCCGGGCCCCACATACCGCCGGAGTCACGGATAACCACCGGCATGGAGGCGTCGATGATGATATCGTTACTGGCGTGCAGGTTGGTGATCCCTTTGTCGGAGTCAACCATGGCAAGAGGTGGCTGCTTCTTGTAGACTTCCTGAATATCAGCTTCGATTTCAGCTTTTTTATCTGCAGGCAGCTTGGCAATCTTCAGGTACAAGTCGCCCATACCAAGATCAGGGTTAACGCCTAGCTCTTTGAAGGTTGCAGCATGCTTCTCAAATACATCCTTGTAGTAAACTTCAACAAAATGACCGAACATGATTGGATCAGAGATCTTCATCATGGTAGCCTTGAGGTGAACCGAGAACAGCACACCCTTGGCCTTTGCATCATCAATCTGCTCCTGAATGAACTTACGCAGTGCCTTGGCGCTCATGAATGTTCCATCAAGTATCTCACCTGCCTGCAAAGCAAGTTTTTCCTTTAAAACATTGACTTTACCGGCCTTATCAACAAACTCAAACTTTACATTTCCAGCCTTTTCCATTGTTACTGACTTTTCATTTTCGTAAAAGTCAGAGGACTCCATCCAAGAGACATGGGTCTTGGAATCCGGAGCCCATGCGCCCATTTTATGGGGATGCTTCTTAGCATACTCTTTTACAGCTTTTGCAGAGCGACGGTCGGAGTTACCTTCACGAAGAACGGGGTTTACAGCAGACCCCAAACACTTGGCATAACGGGCATGCAGCTCTTTTTCTGCATCGGTCTTAGGCTCTTCAGGATAATCCGGAAGTTTGTAGCCCTGCTCCTGTAGTTCCTTTATGGCTGCCTTGAGCTGAGGAATCGATGCGCTTACGTTAGGCAGCTTGATGATGTTAGCTTCCGGCTTCTGGGTCAAATCCCCCAGTTCAGCCAGATAATCCGGCATTTTCTGAGCTTCAGTCAGATAGTCAGGGAAATTAGCGATAATTCTTCCGGCAACGGAGATGTCGCGGGTTTCAACAACAACGCCGGCAGCTTTTGTAAAGGCATTGACGATTGGTAGTAAAGAATATGTTGCAAGTGCGGGAGCCTCATCAATCTTTGACCAGATAATCTTTGCTGTTGTCATGTTCTCTCCTTGGTTGTTTAGTATATATAAGAATTTAATATACAGATTGCAGCTACTTACAATCAGCATATACTACGGAAGCTATAAATCGTGTATACAGTATGCAAAAGGGCTCAAGCTGTCAAGGAAAAATCAATATATTTTTCATCGTAATACAAACTGTATTAACAACAGGATAGAACTAACGACGGTGAACCAGCTTTCTTGCATCCGCCGCCTCGTCGCGGGAGTAAGCTCTGGGGATTTTCAGTACCTGCCCGGGCCAAAGCTGGTAAGGGTCCCGCACCTGATCACGGTTTGCCTTGTAAATAAGTTGCCAAAGTGATGAATCATTATACACCTCCGGTCTCGCAGCTATCTGGGGAAGTGTCTCACCACGCTTAACTATATAAGTTAGTGTCTGGTTTCGTTCCCGCCCACCATTAGCACCATTCTCAGCAGAACCATTTTTAAGCTTACGTTTTGCAAGGGCTTCTTTTTTAAGATGTTCTTCCTTTAAAGCTTCTTCCTGTTTCTTCCGCTCTTCCTCAAGTCGGAGTTGTTCTTCTTCATCTGCTATCTCTCTGGCCTCTGCCTCTTTACATGCCTTGTAAGCAAGCAGCTCATCCTTCAGGAGGAAACTCTTCTGAAATGCAAGCTGATATTGTAGGTCTGCCTGCTCTCCATCCTCTTCCAGCCTGAAAATCTGATCCCCGTTATCAAAAGTCTGCCTAATACTAAAGTATGCCTCAGGTAAAAGCTCTGGGGCATCATCCTTTTCAAGCTGTTGAATAGACTGTAAGGCCTTTAGTCTCCAGACCGGCTCCTGAGTAGAGCAGCCAGCAATGAAAAAAGCTGACAGCAATAAGACAGATATGCAGTTATACAAACGGAACATGCCTTGTCAGGATTGCCCGGCAGCTGATGATGCAAGCCTAATTCCAAGTTCTCGTAACTGCTTGCTTTCAACTGTAGATGGAGCTTCAGACATGAGGCATGTGCCTTTCTGGGTTTTAGGAAATGCTATTACATCACGGATTGATTCAGACCCGGTAAGAAGCATTATCAGGCGATCCATTCCGAAGGCGATGCCTCCGTGGGGAGGAGTACCGTATTCCAGGGCATCGAGAAGGAATCCAAACTTGGCCCTTTTGTCCTCTTCTGTATGTCCAAGCATCTTGAACATAAGTGACTGAACCTGTTCCTGATGGATACGTATTGATCCTCCACCGATCTCGTTGCCATTAAGAACAAGGTCATATGCCTTGGCCCTGCAACGCCCCGGGTCAGATTCAACAAAATCAACATCTTCATCCATTGGCGAGGTAAAAGGATGGTGTACAGCACACCAGCGTTTGTCATCCTCATCCCATTCAAAAAGGGGAAAGTCCGTTATCCATACAAAGCGATAAACGTCCTGACTTGTCAGTTTGAGTATGGAAGCCAACTGGTTACGCAATTTACCCAGAGAGTCATTAACAACCTTGGGCTTGTCTGCCACAAACAGAAGAAGATCCCCTTCTTCAGCGCCAAAGGCTTCATTCATGGCAGCTATCTCTGTGTCATTAAAAAACTTTGTAATCGGAGACTGCCATCCATCAGCTGTAACCTTTACATATGCCATCCCCTTGGCCCCGTAAATAGAAACAAAATTGGTCAACTCATCTATATCCTTACGGGAGAAGGTAGCGCATCCCTTGGCGTTGACCCCTTTGACAATCCCCCCGTTTGCAGCTACATCTGCAAAAACCTTGAAGCCAGCCCCTTTTACAATATTTGTTAAATCAACAAGTTCCATACCAAAACGCAGGTCCGGGTTATCCACTCCAAACCTCCGGATGGCCTCCTGATAGGTCATCCTCTCCACCGGAAGCTGGACATCAATACCTTTTGCTTCTTTGAATATTCTGGCCATGAGACCTTCCATTACCGATATAACATCCTCACGGTCAATAAAGGACATCTCGCAGTCAATCTGAGTGAACTCTGGTTGACGGTCGGCCCTTAGATCCTCATCCCTGAAGCACCTGACAACCTGAAAATATTTATCAAATCCGGATATCATAAGTATTTGCTTGAATATCTGAGGCGATTGCGGAAGAGCATAAAACTGGCCCTGGTTAATACGGGAGGGCACAAGAAAGTCTCTGGCTCCTTCCGGCGTTGATTTTGTCAAAAACGGGGTCTCAAGCTCAATAAAACCATTCTCTGTAAGATACTTACGGGTGATTTGTGCAACTTGATGACGCAATATCAAATTCTGCTGCAATTGTGGTCTGCGCATATCAAGATAACGATACTTAAGGCGGATGTTTTCATTAACCTCACTAAACTCATCAAGCATGAAAGGCAATGGTTTCGACTTGTTAAGCAGCTTACACTCAGAAACTCTTATTTCAACCTCACCTGTTTTCATATTTGGATTCACGGTTCCATCGGGTCTGGGAATAACCTTGCCCTTGACAGCAAGAACAAATTCACTCCTTACCACTTCGGCAACCTGATGTGCGCCGTGGTTGATCTCCGGGTCGAATACAACCTGAGCAATTCCCTCCCTGTCTCTCAAGTCAATGAATATAAGTCCGCCATGGTCCCTACGACGCAAAGCCCAGCCCATGAGAACAACTTCACGACCGATATCCTTGGCCGACAGGGTACCGCAATAATCTGAACGCTTCCAGTTTCCCAAAATATCCATACACCCAAACCTCCGGTTTTATTGATCAATAACTTAAATAGAAAAGGTTTATTATTATCTGCAACTATCAGTTAATGGTTCGGAAAAGTCTGTTCCACCTTACTTTGAAAACAGAGCCGTCTATTGACCAATATTTAATAAATGCAAGCCCTTTGATATTATCCTTAGGCACAAATCCCCAAAAACGACTGTCTGATGATCTGTCCCGATTGTCCCCCATAACAAAGTAACTGTTTGCAGGAACTGTAAGTTCATCAAAGTTGAAAATCATGGGGCTTGAATCCGAACCTGAGCCTTTATGGATCTCATTAGGTATTTTGTATGGACTTCCATTAACAAAAACAACCTGATTTTCCATTTTGACTTTATCACCCGGAAGGCCGACTATCCTTTTAATGAAATCTTTTTTCTGCCAGAAACTCAATGATTTATCCAGGGTATCAAGTGGGAACTCAAAAACAATAACATCCCCTCTGCCTGGATCTCGAATCTTCAGGATACGCTTGTCAGTCAAAGGGATCTGGGTTCCGTATATGAACTTGTTGACAAGCAGATGGTCACCAATTAGAAGCGTATCTTCCATTGAACCGGACGGAATCTTGAATGCCTGAACAAAAAATGTTCTTATAATAAGGGCCAGAATTACTGCAACTATTATTGATTCGGAATACTCCCTTATAACGCCTTTCTTTTTGGCATTTCCTGATGAATCAAGGGCCTCTTGATCAAGTACACCTGATACTACTGATTTTTTTTCACTATCTTCAGCCATAACACCTTCCCTTATTTTTCATCCACCTTCAAAATGGCAAGAAAAGCCTCCTGAGGCAGTTCAACATTACCAACATTTTTCATTCTTTTTTTACCTTCCTTCTGTTTTTCCAGCAACTTGCGCTTACGCGTAATATCACCCCCGTAACATTTGGCAAGCACATCCTTACGAAGGGCTTTTACGGTTTCACGTGCTATAACCTTGTTCCCTATTGCCGCCTGTATGGCTACCTCAAACATCTGACGCGGAATCAGCTCCTTCATCTTGGAGACCAGGTCCCTGCCACGGAAGTATGATTTATCTCGATGGACAATCAATGACAATGCATCAACCACATCCCCATTTATCATTATATTCATGCGTACAAGATCACTTTGTCGAAAATCAAGGTGTTCATAATCCAGAGATGCGTAACCTTTTGTTAATGATTTCAGACGGTCATAAAAATCCAGAACTATTTCATTAAGAGGCAGTTCATATATTATCATCACACGCAACGGTGTCAGATATTTAATTTCACGCTGAACCCCACGTTTCTCCTCGCAAAGCGAAAGTACTCCACCAACAAACTCATTGGGAACATGTATATGGGCCAAAATGAATGGCTCTTCAATATACTCAATATGTTGCGGCTCAGGCATTTTGGCGGCTGACTCAATTTCGATCAGATCGCCATCTGTCTTATGAATTTTGTAGACAACTGTAGGAGCTGTTGTAATCAGGTCAAGTGAAAATTCCCTCTCAAGCCTTTCCTGAATAATTTCCATATGGAGAAGTCCCAGGAAACCGCAACGAAAACCAAAACCAAGTGCAACCGATGTCTCCGGCTCAAAAGAGAAGGATGAATCATTAAGCTTCAACTTTGCCAGCGCATCTCTCAACTGTTCATATTGTGAAGTATCAATAGGATAAAGCCCTGAAAAAACCATGGGTTTTACCTCTTTAAACCCACCAAGCATCTCAGTGCACTGCCTATGTAAAAGGGTAACAGTGTCACCGACCTTGGCATCAGCAACATCCTTAATACCAGCTATTACAAATCCGACCTCTCCTGCCGAAAGGCTCTGAACCTCAACCATGGATGGAGCAAAAACACCTATCTTAAGGGCTTCATAACTGCGCCCTGTGGACATAAGGAGTATCTTTTCACCTTTGTTTAAGATACCGTCAAATATACGAACAAGGATTATTACTCCCTGATACTGGTCATACCATGAATCGAATAACAGAGCTTTCAGTGGGTAATCAGAGTTACCTCCGGGTGGTGGAATTTTTTTTACTATCTGCTCAAGAATTTCTCTGGTTCCGATACCTTCCTTTGCAGATGCCTCAACAGCATCATGGGCATCAATACCTATAATTTCTTCAATCTCATGCTTAACCCTTTCAGGTTCAGCAGCAGGCAGATCTATCTTGTTAAGAACAGGAAAGACTTCCAAGTCGTTATCAAGGGCAAGATAAACATTGGCAAGTGTCTGCGCCTCCACCCCCTGAGAAGCATCAACAACAAGAAGACCACCTTCACAGGCAGCAAGGGAACGTGAAACCTCGTATGTGAAGTCAACATGACCAGGAGTATCTATAAGATTAAGAATATATTCTTTTCCATCATCAGCAGAATACTCAAGACGCACTGTCTGAGCCTTTATTGTAATCCCTCTTTCCCGCTCCAGATCCATCTTGTCCAGAAACTGGTTCTGCATCTCTCTAGCGGTAAGGGCTCCAGTATACTCAAGCAGACGATCAGCCAGGGTAGACTTGCCATGATCAATGTGGGCAATAATAGAAAAATTACGTATACTACTGATATCCATGAACTCTCTCAGTATTCAGTTGGTACAGATTGAATAGTGAAGAATAATGAACAAGCAGTAGAATGTAAAGCAGTAAATGGGGATTTTTCTAAAGAGTAGTTTAAGTGACAAGCAGATACGAAATGAAATATCTTTTAAAGAGGCTTAAAACCCATATAAGTTTTAATTCTGAGTATTTGCAGAACACTTAACCATGTAAGACTTTAATGTCAAAAGACAAAGTACCCTTGTGTGGTCTGGAGTATGGCGCACCGAATATTTTTCACCATCATAGATCAAATCGGACTTGAATTCTCCCCAGCCTCCTGAAGAAAGCCTTGCAGAAAGTATTGTTTTGACCCATTTTTCAGCAAGCATCAGAGGTGGATCCGAGTAGAGAATTAAAATTGCTGCCCTTTCGGCATAAAGATCTGAAAAAGCACTATCCTTTGACTGTTCATCAAAAATTTGATCCAACAGTTCATTCTTCTTTCTGCTTATTGCTTCCGGAAGTACAAGACCTGTTTCCTCTGCCCAGATAATAACCAGAAACTGGTGAGTCAGAAAATAACCGCTCTCCCTTACAGATAGAAACTGAGAAATAAACGAAACCGCACGATCTGCTGGCGAACCAACTGAAGCCAAAACAAAATTATAAAATTTTTTTGAGCCCTTTCCTGGGTCCAGTGGCAGTGGAACTCTTTTGGCAGAGCTGTCAACCAGAAGTCGAAAAGGGTCTAAATCCCTTACATACCTTTTTCGAGAATCAAGATAAGCAGACAACATAGGATCCGCAGCAATGCCGATCATTTTATGAACAGCCCATAATGCATCAACTTGTAAAATCGGAGAGTTAAAGAGTTTATTTTGCTCTTCTCTGGATACATTCAAAAGTAGGTCATTTCTGTCATCTTGTGAAGCAAAGAGATATCCACATGAAATAACGAATAAAACAAAGACTACAGATACAAATGTAACTGTAATTGCACACACCCCTTTTAACTCGACAAATCTAATCAATTTAGGCACTTTCTAAATAATATTTTAAAAGACTATCCTTTTAAAAAAATGAGGTCAACCATTAAATACAGATCAAATAGCAAGAAACTACTAAGCCAATAATCAATACATAAGGGCTGTAACAAAAATCAAAACCAACATAATATTAATTTATGCAATTACAAGCACTTGACAAACAGCCATAAAGAATATATTACATTTGTCACACATCACATTTGCGACAAGAGGCAACTATGGAGCCGCTTTCCCGTCGCCAGAAAGACGTCCTGGCCATAATTGAAGAGCATCTGGCTACACAGGGCTATCCACCCTCTATCCGTGAAATTGCCAGTCAACTAGGTCTGACCGGCACAGTTTCTGTTGTCCAACACCTGAAGGCACTTGAAAAAAAAGGCTTTATAAAAAGAAGCCGGTCAAGCTCAAGAGGAATTGCAATTGTTGCAGAAGATGTCGCTTGGAAGCAGGAACTGTTGCCAGGTGTTGACTGGGATAACAGCTTTATCAAGTTCCCGGTAATCGAAAACACTCATCCTGATATGGATGATCCAGAATCAAGCGAAATAACTGAACAGTTATCAATTGATTGTTTCTGCAAAGCAACCGGCTCAAAGTTTTTTCTGAAGGTTAGAGGTGACGCGATGAAGGATGCGGGCATAATGGATGGAGACTTAGCAATGGTACATCCACACAGAAATGAACCAAAAGACAAAGAAATAGGTGTTGTACTACTAAATGATGAAACCATCATCAGACGATTCCTGCACGATCGTGGATTTATAAAACTCCAGCCATCAAACCCTTCGTTCGACCCTATTTTTGTCAGGCAGTCCACCCCAGGATTCCATATTATTGGAACGGTCACAGGTATTTTCAGACCCATCAAAAAACAAGCTTAACTTGAAACGAATATCAGAAAAAATCGAAATTGCAGTAACTGCGACAAACTTCTAATAGGTTAAAAGAGGATACAAATTATATTCAAAGAAAAAGCCACTTTTTATACGCATTAAGTTGTGCATAAAAAGTGGCTTATTTGTCTGCATTTCAAATTTATATCTGTTTAAAATTTTGGTGCCGAAGACGAGACTCGAACTCGTACAGGCTGTCGCCCGCCACCCCCTCAAGATGGTGTGTCTACCAATTCCACCACTTCGGCACAGGGATTGTTCTTTTAACAAAAAAAGAGACTAATATCAAGTAAAAACTTATCTGGTTTGTTGCTAAGGCTTAACAGGCGCACCTTGAATTGGTCCTACAGGAGGTGTATTTGGCACCGGGGTCGAAGGCACAGCCTTTTGAGCGGCCTTTGAAGACATAATTGAAGATCCTGTAGAATGACCTGAAAAATAGGCCAGAGAAAGGCAAGTAAGCATAAATATTACTGCCATTGTTGCAGTGAGCTTAGTAAGAAACGTAGCTCCACCACTTGCGCCAAAAACAGACTGACTCCCACCACTACCGAAGGAAGCTCCCATTTCAGCCCCTTTTCCGGACTGTAACAGAACTACTCCGATAATGAAAAAACAGACCATAATATGCAAAAAAGTTATCGCTGCTACCATTACTACCCCCATAGAAATAAAGTATTTTTATATCACAGGGCTCATTCACTGTAAACTGATAATATTGGGTTCACTACCTATTCATTAAATTTTACAATCTTTGCAAACGAATCAGCTTTCAGGCTCGCACCTCCAACCAAAGCGCCATCAATATCTGAGCAGGCCATTAAGGCTTTAACATTCTCGGGCTTTACACTGCCACCATACAAAATTCTTATGGCTCCGGCCTCTTTTTGTGTGTATATTCCTGCTACCAGTTTTCTAATAAAAGCATGGACTTCCTGAGCCTGATCATCAGTAGCAGTTTTACCTGTTCCTATAGCCCAGACAGGCTCATAAGCTATAACCATTCTCTCCATAGATTCGACAACTACTCCAGCGAGACCATGTCTAACCTGTTTTTCAATAACCTTGAAAGTCAACCCTGATTCTCTTTCTGCCAGGGTTTCACCCACGCAGATAAGAACAGTAAGACCTGCAGCAATAGCGGACTTGACCTTTTTGTTGACAGTCTCATCGGTTTCAGCAAAAAATTGCCTTCTTTCAGAATGACCAATTATGACATGAGAACAGCCTGCATCAGCAATAAGTTCAGGAGAAACCTCACCAGTGAAGGCACCTTCTTTCTCCCAGTAGCAGTTCTGCGCGGCAACATTTATGGAGCTTCCTGCAGCAGCATTCACAACTGTAGAAAGTGCTGTAAATACTGGAGCAACGACTATTTCCACGTCTTTAGCATCAACAATCAGTGTTTTAAGCTCACTAACAAATAAAGATGCTTCATTAAGTGTTTTAAAGAGTTTCCAGTTTCCAGCGATAATTGGTGTACGCATTACGCCTCCTATTTTTTTACATCCAGGGCTTTTACACCTGGAAGAATCTTACCTTCAAGAAGCTCAAGGAAAGCTCCACCACCTGTAGAGATGTAACTGACTTTTGCCGCTACACCTGCCTTGTTTACAGCTGCATCGGTATCGCCCCCACCT
>CAZXTZ010000092.1:0-10735 GCA_964643645.1 uncultured Geobacteraceae bacterium | reverse complement strand
CCCACGGGATACAACATCCATTATCCTGCCTTCGTTCTTCATCCGTTCTACGGTGGCGCGTGTAACTCCGCAGTGCACGGTTATAAAATCTACTCCATCCTCCAGATGTTTGATGACCCCTTTGAAAATGTCATCAACGGTCATGTCGACAAGGGCTTTTTTCTTTATCCTGACCGTATCGGTGGCTGCCTGATACAGCGGCACCGAACCTATGCATGCTGTTGTTTCGGCCACTATAGCCTTGCGAATTTCATCCACTGGGCCGCCGGTTGAAAGATCCATTATGGCATCTGCGCCATATTTTACCGCAGCCCTGGCCTTTTCAAGCTCTTTGGTTATGTCTGTATCGTCGGCTGAGGTGCCTATGTTGGCGTTTACCTTGGTGCGCAGCCCTGTCCCTACACCAAGCGGTATGCCATGCCTGTGGGTCTTGTCATTGTGGCTGATTATTATGGTTCCCTTTGCAATTCCGGCACGGATGAATTCAGATGTTACCCCTTCGGATGCAGCTACCTGATTCATTTTTTCGGTGATAATCCCTTTTCGGGCTGCTTCAAGCTGTGTCATTTTTCCATTTCCTTTGCTGCAAGATAGTGGTTGACCGGGCCGTGTCCCTTGCTCATGGGACGGGCCAGCCGGATTGCGGCTGTTATGAAGTTCTTTGCCTTGCGAACCGCTTCCTTTAGCGTTTCACCCTGGGCGAGATATGCTGCTATTGCCGATGCAGAGCTGCATCCTGTGCCGTGTGTTGCGCTTGAAAATATCCTTTCAGTAGAAAACCGGTGGATGTTTTTACCGTCAAACAGTATATCAACGGCATCACTGCCTGCCAGATGTCCACCTTTAATGAGTACATTGGCAGCTCCCATATCGTGCAGAGTCCGAGCCGCACGCTCCATATCAGATTCTGTAATTATTCTGAAATTCAGCAGCCTTTCTGCTTCTGGCAGGTTTGGGGTAAGCAGATACGCGTGTGGAAGCAGTTCATCAATAAATATGTTTAAGGCATCAAGCTCAAGAAGCGGAGCCCCTCCCTTTGCCACCATTACCGGATCAATTATCGTTGGAAAGAGTCTGGGCTGGTCTGAAAGATATTCTGCAAGCATGCTTATAATGGCCGGAGTGTGAAGCATTCCGGTCTTTATGACATCTATTGGCAGGTCGGAAATTACAGTGTCAAGCTGTTCGCGGACGAAAGAGGAGGGAATGCCGTGGATTGATCTGACCCCCCTGGTGTTCTGGGCCGTGAGGGCCGTTATGGCAGATGCGGCGTAGCTTCCGAGCAGCGTGATTGTCTTTATGTCTGCCTGTATCCCGGCGCCTCCGCCTGAATCGCTTCCGGCAACGGTAATAACACCGCCTTTGGGAAAGGGCTGATTCCGGTTAAAGAGCAGCCGGAGCTCGGCAGCTGAAATATCGGGGCGGGGTGATGAAAGAACTGATGAGATAACGGCAACGGCATCTGCCCCTGAATCTATTACACGGCAGGCATTGGCAGGGCTTATACCACCTATGGCAACGATGGGCAGGTTTACATGTTCCCTTATGGCGGAAAGGCCAGATGTCCCCGGCATATGGGTGATCTCTTTGGTGCCGGTAGGGTACATTGCTCCGAAGCCCAGATAATCGGCACCTTCAGATTCAGCCTTCATGGCTTCATCTCTGTTGTGGGTTGATATCCCTATGATTTTATCAGGGCCAAGAACTGAGCGGGCCTGGCTTACATTCCCGTCATCCTGACCCAGATGGAGACCATCTGCATCAAGCTCTCTGGCCAGGTTGATATTGTCATTTATTATGAAAAGGACGTTTCTTTCTGCACAGATTTTTTTGAGTTTATTTCCCTCTTCAACGCATGTCTCAAAGGGTTTGTCCTTTGCCCTGTACTGCAGCACTGATACACCGCCCCGGATCGCCAGGCGAACCCTCTCTATAAGGTTTTCCTGCTGGTCGGTTATGAGATAAACCCCTGCTAATGTTCTTGAATTTAGGGGTTTAGAGCTGTTTACAACCAGTCGTAGCTTTGAACTCTTGTTGGGCATTTATAACCTCTTTTTAATGCAAAAGGGCCGCGCTGCAAAACAGGCGGCCCGTAAGGAAAATTACCTTGTTACGAGGTGCCGCTTTCCTCCGCCGGCATTATCCGGTTCAGGTTCAAGGGGTCCGATCAAGTCTGTCGTCTCAGCCTTTTGCAAGGCTCCCCCAGGGCCGGGTAAACATACTTTAAATTTATCCTGTCGTCAACATTGCTTCGATGATGTTTTCAGGATTTTGCCGGAATGCCAGTTTTCAGATTGCCCCCGTTGTTTCATCGTGATAGAAATCGGATCATGTATGACAGCAGACCTACATTTGCCGAAATAGACCTCGCTTCACTTCGCGATAACTACAGTACAGTTCGCAAATCAGTTCCGGCCCGTGCCGGTATCCTTGCGGTTGTAAAGGCTGACGCTTACGGTCATGGCTTTCTTGAAGTGTGCCGTGAACTGGAAAAACTGGGCGTGGATGCTTTTGGAGTAGCCTTTCTTGCCGAAGCGATACAGCTGAGGAAAAGCGGTATTGACAGACCTCTTCTTCTTCTTGGCGGTGTGTATCCGGGGCAGGAAAAAAAATGCGTGGGGTTTAACGTGTCAACCGCCGTTTTTTCCTGGGATCAGCTTAAGGCCCTGGATACTGCAGCCGGAAAGCTGTACAGAAAAGCCCTTGTACACCTGAAGATTGATACAGGTATGGGCAGGCTTGGGGTTTCATGCGAAGAACTTCCGTCTTTGCTTGATGCGATGAAGCTTCTCCCAAACATATACCTTGAGGGTGTTTTATCTCATTTTGCAACCGCTGATGAGCTTGACGAATCGGGCCAGCATTACACAAGAATCCAGGCAGAGCGTTTTGAATGGGCTGTAGGCAGGGTGCGCGCCGCCGGATATGCGCCACGTTACATTCACATAGCCAACAGTGCAGGCTCCATGCTGCGCGATTACACTTTCTGCAATCTGGTAAGACCAGGGATTGCACTTTACGGTGCCCTTCCATCGGGAGATTTTCAGGGCAAGCTGGATCTTAAACCTGTAATGCGTCTTCGCAGCAAGATAGCCATGCTGAAGTGGGTGGAGCCAGGTGCTACAATCAGTTACGCAAGACGTTTCTCCGCAGTGGATCGTACTTTGGTGGCAAGTGTGCCTGTTGGCTACGCTGATGGCTATCCTCGCACATTGACAAACAGGGGAGAGGCCCTTGTAAGGGGGCAGCGAGTAACGGTTGCAGGTACTGTCTGCATGGACTGGATCATGCTGGATGTAACCGGGGTTCCAGGTGTTTCGGTGGGTGATGAGGTTACCCTGCTTGGCTACGACAAAGATGGAAACTGTTTACTGGCAGAGGAAATTGCTTTAAAGGCAGGAACAATACCTTACGAAATTTTCTGTGGCATCAGCAAGAGGGTTCCAAGGGTGTATCTGGGAGCTGTAAAAAAATGACCAACAAAAAGATAAAACTTACACAGACCGTCAAAGCTGCCGGCTGAGCTGCCAAGCTCGGCCCGGAGGGCCTTGCAACAGCCTTGTCAGGGCTTTGTCGTCCGTTTGACCCCAGATTGATTGTGGGGCCTGAAACTTCCGATGACGGGGGGGTCTATACGCTTACCCCGGATCTGGCGCTTGTGGAGAGTTGCGATGTTATAACTCCTCCTGCTGATGATCCGAGAACATTCGGGCGGATTGCCGCTGCGAACGCGCTATCGGATATTTACGCAATGGGGGGCAGGCCTCTTACTGCAATGAATATTGCATTCTTTCCGGTCTGTTCGATGCCTCCTGAAATTCTGGGCGAGATACTTGCCGGAGGCCAGGATGCTCTTAATGAGGCTGGCTGCTGCCTTGTGGGCGGACATACTGTTGAGGATGAGGAAGTTAAGTACGGACTTTCGGTTACCGGCACTGTTCATCCCGATGCAGTGGTTCGTAACTGTACGGCAAGGCCCGGTGATCTTCTGGTGCTGACCAAGCCTGTTGGCAGCGGTATCATATCAACAGCCGTTAAGGGGGAGATGGCAACACTGGAACAGGAGGCCGAGGCTGTCAAATGGATGTCCCTGCTTAACCGGGCTGCGGCAGAGCTGATGCTTGGTTATAATCCCACTGCATGCACAGATGTAACCGGATTCGGGCTTATAGGCCATGCATGCGAGATGGCGAAGGGGGCGGATGTTTCAATCAGGCTTTTGCTTGACGATATTCCACAAATGGCCGGACTTGAAGGCCATATTGCCGACGGGATGGTTCCTGCCGGCTGCTACCAGAACAGAGGTTTTTACTATCCGAAGGTGGATTGTGGAACTTTTGATCCGGACCGCCTGCTACCATTGTTTGATCCACAGACCTCGGGAGGCCTGCTTATATCATTTTCTCCAGAAAATGCCCGAAAATTTCTGTCTGAAGCTCAAGCTTGCGGAGTCTTTGCCAGGCAGGTGGGGGATGTGCTTCCATTATCAGAAAAACTGATATTGATCGCCTGAGAGCGTTTTGTTGTATACAGATCAATAGATCAAAAGCTCTTGGCAACCCCTTCAAAGCCGTGTTACAAAATCATCCCCCCATAATTTTTCTGTCAGTAAATTAAAACTATATAAATCAAAGAGGTGTAATTTTATGGCAAAGATCAGACGGGCTCTCATAAGTGTTTCTGACAAGACAGGTGTTGTTGACCTTTCAAAGGCATTGGCTGGCTATGGTGTAGAGATTCTTTCCACCGGCGGAACCGCAAAACTGCTGCGTGACGCAGGACTGACGGTAAAGGATGTTTCGGAATTTACCGGTTTTCCTGAAATGCTTGACGGAAGGGTCAAGACACTCCATCCGAAGGTTCATGGCGGACTTCTTGGCATTCGCTCCAACCCTGATCATCAGGCCATGATGCTTGAACACGGAATTGAGCCCATTGATCTTGTTGTTGTAAATCTTTACCCGTTCGAGGCAACAGTGGCTAAAGATGACTGCTCACTTGAAGATGCCATAGAGAATATTGATATCGGCGGGCCTACCATGCTCCGCTCTGCAGCCAAGAACAACCATGATGTTACGGTTCTTGTGGATTGCTCCGATTATCAGGCCGTGTTGGACGAGATGGCTGCAAATGGTGGCGTGGTTTCGGAAAAAACCAATTTCAGGCTTGCCGTTAAGGTCTATCAGCACACAGCCGCATATGACGGGGCAATATCCAACTGGCTTGGAGCAAGGCTGGATGAGGTAGCGGTAGAATATCCGCAGACATTTACAATCCAGGTCAAAAAAGCTCAGGACCTCCGCTATGGGGAGAATCCGCACCAGTCGGCGGCATTCTACATTGAGAGGAATATCCCGGAACCCTGCGTTTCAAATGCAGTTCAGCTCCAGGGCAAAGAACTCTCATTCAACAACATAATAGACCTTGACGCGGCAATCGAAACTGTCAAGGAATTCAACGACAAGCCTGCAGCGGTTATAATCAAGCATACCAACCCGTGCGGAGTTGCCCTTGGGGATTCACCACTAAATGCATATCTGAAGGCGAGGGAGTGCGACCCGGTATCTGCCTTTGGAGGAATTGTGGGCTTCAACAGGGTGGTTGACGCTGCCGCGGCAAAGGAGCTTACCTCTACATTCCTTGAAGCTGTAATAGCCCCTGGTTATGATGATGAGGCCCTTGCAATCTTCACAGCCAAGAAAAATGTCCGGGTCATGCAGGTACCACTTCTTGCCGGCCATCTGCAGACCGGCTACGATCTTAAGCGTGTTGTGGGTGGATTACTGCTTCAGGGGCGCGACCTGGGCATGGTGGCTGCCACAGATTGCAAGGTTGTAACTGAAAGAAGGCCGTCAACACAGGAACTTGAGGCTTTGGATTTCGCCTGGCGTGTATGCAAGCATGTAAAATCAAACGCAATAGTATTTACAAGCAAGGATCAGACGGTGGGAATTGGCGCAGGCCAGATGTCACGGGTGGATTCATCAAAGATTGCCGTTCAGAAGGCGCTTTTACCGGTAAAAGGCACTGTCCTGGCATCAGATGCCTTCTTCCCGTTCAGGGATGGTGTTGATGCTGCTGCAGAGGCCGGTGTTACGGCCATCATCCAGCCGGGCGGATCTGTGCGTGATGGAGAGGTGATACAGGCTGCCAATGAGCATGGCATAGCCATGGTGTTTACATCCATGAGGCATTTCAGGCATTGATTCGGGGGTTGATATGAAGGTTCTTGTAGTTGGTGGCGGTGGACGGGAGCATGCTCTTGTATGGAAGATAGCCCAGTCTCCTCTGGTTGAGAGGATATACTGTGCGCCTGGCAACCCGGGAACAGCTAAACTTGCCACAAATATTCCTGTAAAGGTTGAAGAAATTGATAAACTTCTCGGTTTTGCAAAATCGGAGGGGGTTGATCTGACGGTTGTCGGGCCGGAGCTGCCTCTTTCACTGGGCATTGTTGATCTTTTCCGCGAGTACGGGCTTAAGGTTTTTGGCCCAAGCCGCTATGCAGCCCGGATTGAGGCCAGCAAGGCCTTCTCAAAGGATTTGATGAAGAAATACGACATCCCGACGGCTGCCTACGGGGTGTTTACCGATATTCCTGCTGCGGAGGAGTTTATCCGCAGTACAGGCGCACCGATTGTCGTTAAGGCCGATGGCCTCGCAGCGGGCAAGGGAGTTGTGGTTGCCATGACAATCGAGGAGGCCATTGTGGCGGTCAAGGAAATGCTCTCCGGCAATGCCTTCGGCGATGCAGGCTCCAGGGTTGTAGTAGAGGAATTCCTTGTGGGTGAGGAAGCCTCTTTCCTTGCCATTACAGACGGGAAGAACATAATACCCCTGGCTTCTGCCCAGGATCACAAGGCAATATTTGATGGTGATAAAGGTCCAAATACAGGCGGCATGGGAGCGTATTCACCTGCGCCGGTAGTTACTGCTGATGTCCATAAAAAGGCAATGGAGCAGGTAGTCCGCAGGGCTGTTGATGGTATGGCCTCGGAAGGCTGTCCATATCAGGGGATACTCTATGCCGGACTTATGGTGAATAATGGCGAGGTGAAGACACTTGAGTTCAACGCCCGCTTTGGCGATCCGGAATGCCAGCCACTGCTTATGAGGATGAAGTCTGATATTGTGCCTATTCTGATGGCTGTGGCAGATGGAGATCTTGCAGGAAAAGAGATCGAGTGGCACGACCAGGCCGCTGTATGTGTGGTTATGGCTGCTTCGGGTTACCCGGGCGATTACCCTAAAGGGGATGTTATTACCGGAATTGAGGCAGCAGAAACCTTAACAGGGGTGACTGTCTTCCATGCAGGTACAGCTGATAAGGATGGGGAAATTGTAACATCAGGTGGCAGGGTCTTGGGGGTAACTGCCCTGGGAGACACTGTTTCTGAGTCAATTTCAAAAGCATATCAGGCGGTTGGAAAAATAGGATGGCGTGGTGTCCAGTACAGGACTGACATAGGGAAAAAGGCTATCGGTCGCATCTGACATCCCTTTGGTACGCTAAATGCTTGACTACTTTCCAATGGTATGGTTTAGTTCCAAAATCTTTTTAAAAACCAAAGGAGGTAGTAAGATGAAAAAGACGATTATTGCGATGTTTGCTCTGGTTGCGTTCTCCGGCGCCGCATTTGCCGCTGACAGCTATGAGTACAAGGGTGGCGCTTTCGGTAAGGTTGCATTCCCCCACAAGGCTCACGAGAAACTCGGCTGTGCAAAGTGCCATGAAGGTACTCCCAAGAAAATTGTTGTAGATAAGGCCGTTGCTCACGACAAACTTTGTGTTAAGTGCCACAAGGAAATGAAAAAGGGTCCACAAGGTTGCAAGGATTGCCACAAGAAGTAATTTTCTGAACTGAATTCTTTTTTAAAGAGGGGACGGTGGAATTCTGCCGTCCCCTCTTTTGTATAAAAAAACAGCTACACTTTTTTAGAAGGATAATGTATAAAAACAAAATAGGACAAAAACAGTCGTTAATCAATGTTCTGTTATTTCAAGAATCGGAGTATCACCTTGAGTGTTAATGAACGTGGTTTTCTTGATAAGGTATGGGATTTTCTCTGTTCCCTTAAACTGACACTTTTTCTGCTCATTACTCTTGCAGCAACATCAATAATCGGAACTGTAATTCCTCAGTATCCGGGTATTGATCCCAGGTACTGGGCCACCATAAGCGCATCAAGGAAGCTTTTGTACGAAAAGCTTGGTTTTTTCGAGATGTACCATTCCTGGTGGTTTCTTGCCTTGCTGGCGCTTTTCAGTATTAACCTGATAGCCTGTTCAATAAAGCGTCTTCCGCATGTATTCAAGTTTATTTCCGAGCCTGCTACAGTCCTTGGTGAGACTCAGCAGAAGATATTCCAGTCCAGGGATTTTAAGCTTACATCATCTCTTGAAGATTCAAGGCAAAAGCTTGAGGCTTTTTTGAAAGAGCATTTTGCTGCCCCTGTTGTTACAAAGGTTGATAATGGTTACCACCTCTTTTCACAGAAAAATCCATGGTGTCGTCTGGGTGTCTATCTTGTTCACTTAAGTGTTCTTGTCATATTTGCAGGCGCCATAATAGGAACTCTTTTCGGATACAAGGCAACCGTATCAATAGTTGAGGGAGGTACTGTAAACGAAGTTGAAGGGAGAAACGGCAAGCCAATACCCCTTGGTTTTGAGGTTAAATGCGATCAGTTTACTGTTTCATTTTATGAAGGCAAGGGGGGAATGAGGATGCCCAAGGAGTTCAAGAGCATCCTTACATTCACCGAGAATGGTAAGGAAATTCCGGGCTACAAACATGCAAGGCTTGTTGTAAATGACCCTATTACATATAAGGGAATTACATTTTATCAATCTAACTACGGAGAAGCGGGAGATCCTCAATCATTTTTCTTTTCTGTAAGAAACAGGGAAACCGGCAAGGTTGAGAATATCACCTTAAAGCCGGGGCATATAACAACTCTTTCTGACAATATTAAAAAGGTTGCTATTGTTGACCTGACAAACAATCAGGGGGAGGGGCTTGCTGCTGTGCTTGCCGTATCATCTGGAACCGGTGAACCTTCATACTTCAAGGTTTTCAGGGATGCAAAGGATATGGATGAGCTACGGGGAGACCGCCTGATATTTAACTTTACCGGCACTGATGCCAGAATGTTTACAGGTCTGCAGGCAGTGAAGGACCCAGGCGTATGGGTCGTCTGGGCAGGATGTACATTTATGTGTATCGGCCTTTGCATAGCTTTTTTCATGTCCCACAAACGGGTCTGGATTGTTCTTCACCATGGATACGCCAGGTTATATGGCAATGCCAGCAAGAACCAGCCAGGTTTCCAGAATGAATTTGACTCACTGGCCGACAAACTGAAAGGTCAGAATATCTGACGGAGGATCTGTCGCTTATGACAAGCGCAACATTATTCAATCTTACCACAATTTTTTACATGCTTTCCATGCTGGCTTTTTTTGTATTTATTGCCGGTCGCAGCAGCAAGGTTGGGCTTGCAGGTTCAGCGCTGGCCTGGGTTGGTTTTGCCTTGCAGACAGTGGCAATCGGACTGCGCTGGAAAGAGTCCTACGACATGGGGATGGGCCATGCCCCACTTTCTAACCTCTATGAGTCAGTGATTTTCTTTGCATGGAGCATTGTGCTTATTTTCGGGATAATTGATGCCAAGTACAAATATCGCGTTATCGGCGCTTTTGTAATGCCTTTCGCCCTGTTCAGCATAGCCTGGGCCCAGATGTTCGAAATTGCAGAGTATGTTCAAGTAAAGACAGGCAATCAGGCGCTTCAGAAGCTTGTAATAATGAAGGGGGAAATATCCCCTCTCATGCCTGCCCTGCAAAGCAACTGGCTTACTTATCACGTTATTACCTGCTTCCTGGGATATGCGGCATTCACAGTGGCCTGTGGCGTATCAATCATGTATCTGATCAAGGCAGGTAGCGAAAGCAGGGCCAATGACTCGGCCGGTGGTGTTCTATCACTGTTTCCACCGGTAAAGGTTCTGGATGAGTTGAATTATAAGGCCATAATGATAGGTTTCCCGCTACTTACGCTGGGAATCATAACAGGCGCGGCATGGGCAAATTATGCCTGGGGCACCTACTGGAGCTGGGACCCCAAGGAAACATGGTCGCTCATCGTATGGTTCATCTATGCCGCCTTCCTGCATGCAAGGTTTACAAAAGGGTGGGTAGGCAAGCGGGCTGCATGGCTTTCAATAATAGGATTTGCAGCTACAATATTCTGCTATCTTGGTGTAAACCTCCTTCTGTCAGGTCTGCACAGTTACGGCTCGGCAAGCTGACACAGCGATAAATATTTCAAAATCAGATCTTCCTGTTCCGGGGCAGTTGCAGTATCTTGCCCCGGAACAGGTTTTTTGTTTTCAGGGGAAAATTTATTGGCAAGGCAATATGATTTGTCTTTATTGATATGACTTGCCTTAACAGCCAGTCCTGCTTGTATATTCTGCTATTTTGGCATATTTTACCTTGTTATTGATACGGTGTTTAAATATTTAAATCCTGCTGTAGGGGCGATCCTTGTGATCGCCCGGTTTGGGCGAACATAAAGTTCGCCCCTACGATTCGCATATTTAATCACCGGAACAATAATACCGAAACTGATGTAGCTGTAAAAATGGAGTTTCAATGGCCCGTCCCAAGAAAACCACCACCGCCGCCAATATCGGCTACGAAGCCCAGCTCTGGCAGATGGCCGATGCCCTG
>CAZXTZ010000091.1:1193-10800 GCA_964643645.1 uncultured Geobacteraceae bacterium | reverse complement strand
GAAAAGGAGGGTAAAGGGTTCCTGTGTCCGGCCGGAAGGATCAAGCTCAAGGGCTTCATCCGAAGACCTGGGGGGGGATGTGGCTGTTTTGAAAAGATGTGCGTAAGACATTACGGTTCCAGTTTCAGATTTAATTAAAAGGCAATGTAACTGTACAGGTAGCGCCATGCCCCTCCTGCGATGTAAACTCTATGCTTCCCCCTGCCCCGCTGATGGCCTGGTGGGCCACAGTCAGGCCCATTCCGCTGCCGCTTCCAACGGGACGCGTGGTAAAAAACGGTTCAAAAACCCGGGAAAGATTTTCAGAAGGAATGCCGCATCCATTATCGGTTATTGTAACAACTATATGATCTCCATCAACGGCAAGACCCACAGTCAGCTCCAGCCCTTCGGAACGGGATTTTATGGCATTATCCAGAATATTTGAAAAGGCTTGAAGCATAAGCGGCACCTGGCAGTTGACAGGCGGAACAGGTTCCAGATTTAAAAAAAGGCGTGCTCCGCCTGGAAAATGAGGTTCCAGGGTTGCCAGCAATTGCTCCAGCTCCAGCTTCAGATCCATCGGCTGCCGGTTCATGCCGTCAAGGTGGGCAAATCCCTTCAGTTCACTTACAATCGTTGCAATCCGGTCTGCTCCGGATATTGACTGTTGCAGCAAAACACCGACATCCTCCAGCAGAAAATCCAGTTTAAGTTCTTTCCAGCGTTGTTCAGTCTGGCGTTTGCTGCTTTCCGGCGATGTGTCTTGAGCCTGCATCAGCCGGTACAACCCAAGCATCTCGGCCATACGGTTCTGATATTTACCATAAGTATTAAGGTTGCTTCGGATAAAGCCCAGGGGCGTATTAATTTCATGGGCCATGCCAGCTGCCAGCTGCCCCACAGCCGCCAGCTTTTCCTTCTGCAAAAGTCTCTGGTGGGCCGTCCTCAACTCCGAAGTCCGCTCTTCAACTTTCTTTTCAAGATCACGGGCCAGATCACGGTAGCGACGTTCTGATTCGGTGAGACGACGGTTTGTCATCACCAGCTGTTCGTAGGATTCCTGAACTATGCTTGTATGCACCTCAGTGGTAAGCATCCGCTTGAGATTGTTGGTTACTATGAGCTGAACCGCATCCTGGAGGAGACGTGATACCGCATCAAAAGATGCTGATGCCTCTGTCGCCTCAAGTAGAAGCAGACCCTTTGGTTCTCCCTCCACAAGTATGCCAAGGCGTTTCCTTACCGGCTCCGGGCCGGTAGCTGAAGGTTCGGCCCCCAGCACAACAAGGGGCAGGCCGTCATCATCAAGCAGGCCTGCACGCATTACACCCAGTTTAAGTGCGCTACGAAGAAGAGGCTCTATTTCTGCCTTCCCCACAATATCAGAGAGCCTCTTCTCTTCACCTATTACAAACTTTATTTGTGGATCAGAGTTATTCATACCTGTCTCACGATTGCCCTCACAAAATCGTCGCGATTAACCTGATACCGCTCTTTAAGCCCGATCTTGAGATTAATACTTTCAAAAAGAGCTTCAAGGGCTGCCATGAAGGTTTCCAGTACTCCCGGGCCATCAAGCGCCGAAGCCATAAACAGTGCCAGACCGGTTGGTTCCCATGTACGGCGCAATTCAATCTCGCTTGGTATATCAGGCAGATCCCTCTTGTTAAACTGAATCACCAGGGGCAGTTTTTCTATGTCAAGCCCCACAAGGGAGAGATTCTGTTCAAGGTTGGCAAAGCTCTCGCCATTAACAGACTGCTGAGAGCTTTGCGAATCTGCTACAAACACCACGCAGTCAGCCCTCTGAAGCACCGCCTTGCGGGTGGCATCATGCCGCACCTGCCCAGGCACGGTGTATACCTTCAGCTTGATCTTCAACCCCGTTGGAGACACAAAGAAAAAGGGAAGAAGGTCAAAATAGATGGTTCGGTCTTCTGTTGTGTCCAGCATCATAAGCTCCCCACGCCCTTCCTTTTCAAGAATATCGTGGAGCCTGAGGAGATTTGTAGTTTTGCCAGACATTGCCGGGCCGTAATAGACAAGCTTCAGCACCAGTCTTTTTGCTGTTTCATCAAATTCTATCATGGCTTTTTACAGTTTCAGGATCGCTGGTGCACAAGGGCAAATACCCCTGTGGCCGGCGGGTCAAGTTCATAGTAACGCTTGATTGACTGGATATGGGTGGAATCAAGAGTAATACCCTTGTTGAGTAACAGAATACCTGTGCCCGAAAGGACATCCTTTGTAAGCAGCATACCCGTAAGCAGTTCCTCGGGACGCATTTCCAGTTCAACCGTGGCATCCGGGTCAAACTTTGGCATCTCGTGGTAGACATACTTTGCCACCTTGCGAAACACCCTCTGCAGGGCAGGGTCAAGCCTTATTTCAAGGGATAACTCCAGCCTTGCCAGCGCCTGATCTGGGGAGTCGCTGCCTGCGGCCATATTCATGTCAAGCTGATCCGCATACGCAAGTATCCGGGCTCCCAGCGGGATCTGCTCACCTGCCAGCCTGTCAGGAAAACCGGAGCCGTTAATATTTTCATGGTGATGTCTGATAAATATGCCGGCCTGACGAAGGCTGGTGATATTGTCTATGGCCATCTGCCCCCGTATGGGGTGCTGACTGTAAATATGAAAATCATCAGGGTTCATCATGTCGGGGTGTATTGCCAGCACCTTGTCCGGTATGCCAATCTCCCCTATGTCGTGAAGTAATCCTGCAACCCTTATTATCTCCTGATCATCAGTCTTCAGTCCGTACTCCCGCGCCGCATTGGCTGCCAGCGCAGCAACATTACGGGCATGCTGCTTCATTCGCAGTCCACGCATTTCCACCAGACTGGAAAAGGCGCTCAGCATTCCATTATAGTTCTGCTTCAGCTCAATCAGAGACTCATTCAGGTCATCGGCCTTTTTCCTTATGGCAGTGGTTTGCTGTAACACCCTGTTTTTAAGGTTTTCGTTCCATTCTTTAAGCTCTTCATTCTGAGCCCGCACAATTGCCTGCAAACGTTTGTTTTCACGGGCAAAATGCCATGTTTCAACTGCGCTGCGCAGGGTCTGCAGCAGGTCATCATCATTCCAGGGCTTGTTCAGGTAGCGGCTTGCCCCACCCTTGTTTATGGCATCTGCCGCAGCAGATATATCGGAATAACCGGTAAGAAGTATCCTTATGGCATCCGGTGCCATCTCCCGGGATTGCTGAAGAAATTCAGCGCCGTTCATTCCAGGCATCCTCTGGTCGGAAACAATGAGCGCCACATTATCAAGGGTTGTAAGCTTCTGAAGAGCGGCCTCTCCACTACTGGCTGTCTCGGCCTCAAATTCTTCATCCATCACAAGGCGCTGCAGGGCCTTAAGGATATTCTCCTCATCATCGACAAAAAGGACAGTTGCCCTTGGCTTTTCTTCACTCATTTTGTATTACACCTCCAGAAAGACAAGCACCACAGACTCACTGCCTGCAAATGTTACGGTCTTGCCAAACACCTTGAAGCGGGTATCTCCAACTGCTTCAAAGAATGAGATAGCCTTTTCCACCTTTACCTGTTCCACCATCTGCTTCAGCCTGGGATCGGTAAAGTGATAAATGTCGGTGCCGAGGAAATCATCGCAGAGCTGCTTTAAAATAAGGGCGGCAGATGTATTGCAATGAGCTATCAGTCCATTTTCATCAATCCCCACAACACCCATTGGCAGATTGCCAAGCATAGTCTGGGAAAATTCCAGGGCCTTGTTGCGCAGGAACAGATCTTCTGTCCGCTGCTGCACCTTAAGCTCAAGTTCCAGATTGGATATCTCAAGCCTTTGGAGCAGCTCCCGGTTTTTTTTCAACAAAAAATATCGTTCAAGGCAATTATGGATGGTAACACGCAGCTCTTCGTCATTCCAGGGCTTTGGTATAAACTTGTAGATATGCCCCTCATTAATGGCCGCAACAATAGCCCCGGCATCTGCGTATCCGGAAAGCACTATCCGTACAGTATCGGGCCATCGTTCAAAAACCTGCTTTAAAAACTCCACCCCGTTCATAACCGGCATCCGGTAGTCAGAGACAACAACCTGAAAGGTATCACCGGATTTCGACATTATCTCAAGTCCGTCATCACCGGAAGCGGCTGTAACTATCTCATAGTCATCATCAAGAAAGATCCGCTCCAGCGAACGCAATACATTACGCTCGTCATCAACGCAGAGAATCCTGACCGGCATTTCATATTCTTCCATGATCAACTCCTTCATCCCTTGTATCACAACTCCTTGCGTTATTGCTCCGGTGATTAAATATGCGAATCGTAGGGGCGAACTTTATGTTCGCCCAAACCGGGCGATCACAAGGATCGCCCCTACAACAGGATTTAAATATTTCAACACCGTATCAATATGAACCTCAACGGGCTTATACTTTCAACGGCAGGCGCACAGTAAAGGTCGTACCCTTCCCAGGCTCACTTTCAACAATTATCTCGCCGTGGTGTTTCTGCACTATATCCGCTGATATGGATAGCCCGAGGCCAGTGCCCTTGCCTGCCGGCTTGGTGGTGAAAAATGGATCAAACACCTTTTTTCTCACCTTTTCCGGCATGCCCTTGCCTGTATCGGAAACAGACACAGATACCCATCCCCCATCCACCCATGTTTTTACAGTAATAACCCCCTGTTGTTCCATGGACTGGGCCGCATTTACCAACAGGTTGAGAAACACCTGGTTCAACTGCTGCGGATTGCAGCTTATCTCCGGAATATCCCCGAACTGGCGCTCCATGGTGGCAATATATTTCAGTTCGTTCCACGCGATGTTAATAGTTGTCTCAAGGGCCTCATTAAGGTTCACATGGGCCTCTTCAGCCTGGTCAACCCGTGAAAAGCTCTTCAGATCCTGAACTATCCTGCGCACACGGTTAGCTCCATCCAGACTTTCTTTAATCAGTTCATTCACATCGCTTATTATGTAATCCACCTTGAGCTTTTGACGCAACCTGTCCAGCTCAGCCAGCATCTCCTTGTCAGGGCATGCTGACAATGCCTGCTGCAATGCAGCAATGTAGGTATCCAGCCGTTCCGCATATTTTCCCAGTGAGGTAAGGTTGCTTGTGATAAATCCCATTGGATTGTTGATTTCATGGGCAACACCGGCTGCAAGCTGGCCTATTGAAGCCATCTTTTCCTGCTGGATTATCTGGGCCTGCATGGCCTTCAACCTTTCTTCCGAGTTCTGCTGTTCTGCTATTCTGCTCTGAAGTTCCCCCATCTTTGTAACAAGCTTGTTAAAAAGGACCACATTGTAACTTCGCAAAAGCTGCATCTCTTCATCCAGGCCTGGCCCGCCACCAGCCCGGGCGGCAGCCTGCTCGGAAATAACCTCCTCCAGCGTCTCCTTAAGCTTATCAGGCATAACAGGCTTTATCAGATATCGGCATGCTCCCAGCTTGAACCCCAGTTCCTGATCCTCCTGCGCGGTGTAATCACTGGAGCAGATAATAATCGGAAGATGGCGGATATCCGGATCAGCCTTACACCTTCTGCATAGCTCGAAACCATCCATAACAGGCATCAAGGCATCAGTAATGATAATTTCCGGCAACTCCGATCGGGCCAGATCCAATGCCTCTGCGCCGTTTTCTGCCTTAAGCACGCGATGCCCTGCCTGCTTAAGCATCAGCTCCAGCACATCCAGGCTGAACAGATCATCGTCAACAATCAGTATTCTGGCCATTTTTCTCTCCGTTGATCGGCAGGGTAATGGTAAAGGTGCTTCCTTCTCCAACAACAGTTTCAACTCTCAGATCACCGCCATGCTTTTTAATGATCTCATGGCTTATGGAAAGTCCAAGTCCTGTCCCCTTGCCAACTTCCTTCGTTGTGAAGAACGGATCAAAAATCCTGGGTTTCAGATCATCTGACATGCCGCACCCTGTGTCACTTACAGCGATGTGAATATTTTCATGGTCAGACCAGGTGCTGACCTTTACGGTTCCCTGACTTTCACCTTTAGCCTGAATCGCATGGGATGCATTTACCAGCAGGTTAAGAAATACCTGGTTCAGTTGCTGGGAATTGCAGAGGACCCTGGGAAGCTCGCTGTAATCGCGCACAAGTTCGGCTACATATTTAATCTGGTTCCAGATTATATTTATTGTGCTGTCAAGGCAGCGGTTGATATCAGCCTCCTCCATTACAGAGGTATCGCCATGGGAGAAGGTCTTGAGATCCTGCACTATCCGTGTCACCCTCTGGGCCCCTTCAGCGCTTTCATCCAGAAGCGCCCTGACGTCACGGCGCACATATCCAAGTTTAAGGGCTTTACGCATCTCTTCAGCCCGCCTGCATGCATCTTCACTTCCGGCCTGTTCCAGCAGCTCTTCAATAGTTGCCAGATACCGTTCAAATTTTTCAATATACTTGCACAGGGTTGCCAGATTGCTGTTGATAAACCCCATCGGGTTATTGATTTCATGGGCAATACCGGCGGCCAGCTGTCCTATGGAAGCCATTTTTTCATTTTGCTGCAACTGGGCCTGAATATCACGCAGTTCTGCCTCCCCCTGCCTGCGGGCCGTTATATCCCTGGAAACCCCGACTATCTCGCTTAAAAGTCCGCCGGAATCCAGAACAAAGGTGGCTGAAACCTCCACCCATACCGTACCGCCATCCCTGCATGGCTGTTGGAGCTCCAACTGCCTGAAGAGGTTGCTGTAGTTTCCAAAGGCTATATCGGCCAGAGTTTCGGAAATAACCTGCCGGGCCAATAAACGGGACTCCGGAACCAGGAAATCATCAACCAGCCCCGACATCAGCTCCTCTGCCGTAAAACCCAGAATTTTGTAAACCGAGGGGCTTACATAGTTGAAGCGTCCGGTGTGTGGATTCATGCTCCAGATCACGTCACTTGTATTTTCAGCAATAAGCCTGTATCGGGACTCACTTGCGCTCAGGCGTTGATTGCTCTGTCTAAGTTCGTTACGGATCTGGCTCAACTCCAGATGCAATTTGACTCTTGCCAGCAAAAGAGGCTCCACTAAAGGCTTGGTAACAAAATCCACAACTCCGCTGGCAAAACCCTTTACCTGTGTTTCAAAATCAGTAGCTGCGCTTATCATTATTACCGGAATGGCACTGGTGTCAGGATTTTGCCTGAGCTGCTCCAACACCTCAAACCCGCTGATACCGGGCAGATTTATATCAAGCAGTATCAGATCAGGCAGATTGGCAAAGGCTGTTTCAAGACCATCTTCACCCGTTTCAGCGGAAAGAGCTGTGTAGCCTGCACGGCTTATCTGGTTTTTCATCAACATAAGGGCGGCGCGGGAATCATCCACCACAAGTATCTTGCTGGCTGCCTTATCCTGTATTTGCTGTTCATTCATTGTTTTTGTTCCTTGTTATCCAACGCCTGCAATATTATTAATATGTTGTAAAAGAGGCTCTTTCAAAAGATTCTAATCCCCGAATGCCCCCATCAGGTATCTATGTCTTTTCAATAACCTGAAATCTGGATTCCGGCTTAAAGCCTGCCTAAATGACAAAATTAGCTGGTTTTGCAACAGAACCAAATTAAATCAGATTTTGAGCTGCAAGCGGCAGCCTCACCGTAAAGGTGGTGCCCCGCCCCGATTCGCTGTCAACCGTGATCTCACCATCATGTTTCTTGATTATATCATAGCTTATTGAAAGCCCCAGTCCGGTTCCCTTGCCTACTTCCTTGGTTGTAAAAAACGGTTCAAATATTCTGCGCTGCACCTCCTCAGTCATGCCGCAGCCGGTGTCAATAACTTTTACAAATACCGATTCTCCATCACTTTCGGTGCGGACGGTAATCTGGCCACGGGTATCGCCCAAGGCATGGGCCGCATTTACCAACAGGTTCAGAAATACCTGGTTTAACTGCTGCGGAAAACATTTCAGTTTGGGGATCTCTCCGAATTCCCTCTTCAGTTCCGCCACATACTTTAATTCGTTCCAGGCGATATTTATGGTGGTCTCCAGGGATTCATTCAGATCAACAAGGGCTGTCTCCGCCTGATCAACTCTGGAGAAACTCTTGAGATCCTGGACAATCCTGCGCACCCTCCCGGCTCCATCCTGGCTCTCCGCAATAAGCTGATGGGCATCATCCAGAATCCGGTCAATCTTCAAACGCTTGCGGGCCTCCATCACAGGGACTGCCTGCTCTCCAGCACAGCAGGTCTGCATTGTCTGATCAACAATTCCTATAAATTCCGACAGACGCCCCACATATTTATCAAGAGATCCCAGGTTGCTGGTGATGAACCCCATTGGATTGTTGATCTCATGGGCCACCCCGGCTGCAAGCTGCCCGATGGAGGCCATTTTCTCCTGCTGGTAGATCTGTGAATGGGCATCGTTTAACTCTGCAAGGGTCTTTTCCAGCTCATGCGTAATGCTGCGAAGTTCTGTCATGTCATTAAGCGACACTATAAAGCCGGTGTTTATCTTGTTTAGCAGTATGGGGTAAACACTCAGGTCGTATATTCGGCAGGATCTTTTGTGCAAAAGCTCACCGGTTTTGCCGTTAAAGGCCACAAATTCAAAGCCTGCGTCCTGAAGCAGCGTCCTCCAGTCCCTGCCCACCAGTTCGGTCACTCCAAAGCCTGTCATATTTGCCAGTATCTTGTTGTACCGCCTTATCCTGTGGTCAGTATCCGTAAGAATTATAAAATCGTTCAGCAGATCAAGGGTCTCTTCCCACTCCCGCTTGGCCATTTCCACTCTTCTGAAGGCAGCCTCAAGCTCTATATGCTTCTTCTCAAGCTGATCCCTGTACTCGGCAATCTGATTGCTGGAGGACTTCAGGTCTGTTATGTCCTCTTTTACCCCGAGGTAGCCGGTTATCCTTCCCTGCCTGTCGAATAGTGGTGAAATCGTTGCTGCCTCCCAGAAGAGACTCCCGTCCTTTTTCCTGTTATGGAACTCACCACGCCATACCTTGCCTGAACTTATAAGCTGCCATAGTTCTGCATACTCTGAAGCAGGAGTTTCACCGGATTTCAGGATATCTGGCTTCTGGCCGATAACCTCTTCAGCGCTGTAGCCGGTAATCTGGGTAAAGCGTGGATTTACGAAATCAATTTTGCCTTCCGGATCTGTAATGATAATTACGCTAGAACTCTGCTCCACTGCTGTGCCAAGGCGGTGTAAAGAATCCTCCATCAGCATCCGTTCGGTAATATCCTCCAGGGATTCTATGGCTGCCGTTACATTGCCGCTTTCATCGGTTATCGGGGCTGCCTCGAACATCAGGTAGCGCCTTGTGCCGTTAAGCTCAAACCAACCCTCAGCCTGAAAACCGCCTTCAAGGTATTTTGACGGGGAATAGTTCTTGTAGAGTCCGCTCAGAAGGCTGTCTTTTTCGATTACCAGATCGGCAAGCGTTGGGCGTTTTCCAGCGTAGAAACCTGACCAGTGGCGGTCTGTGCCAATCATCTGCTTATGAGAGAGGCCGGTTATGACCTCAAGCAGCTGCAGAACAAGATCGCTCGCCAGAGCAAGCTGGTCTCTCTCCGGGAGGACCTGATCGCGCTTTGCGAGATGGGCCAGGAGGCCGACGACGCGGAGATCCTGGAGGAGCTGAAAACAGAATATGCCGCGCTGGAGGAGAA
>CAZXTZ010000091.1:0-1183 GCA_964643645.1 uncultured Geobacteraceae bacterium | reverse complement strand
CTGTTCCAGTAAAGAACCTTGTGTTGTCTGTTGATTACAAACATTGGAGTTGCGGCGCTGTTTATAAGTTTTTTTATAAACCTTTTTTCCTGTTCCAGGGTTTCCTGAACCTGTAGCAGGGCAGTAACATCATAGAAATTCCCTCTTGTTCCGCTTATATCTCCAGCCTGGTTTCTCGTAAGGTGACAGTCGTGGCGCATCCAGCAGACAGAACCATCCTTGCAGACCAGCCTCACCTGAAATGCCAGATGGCTATCTGACTCTCCATTGTTATGGTGCTGAGCCCACAGCTCCCTGTCATCAGGATGGATAATCCGTTCCAGAAGCATGGGATCAGCGTAGAATTCGACATCTTCATAGCCTGTAAGTTCCAGACAGTTTGCGGAGATGAATCTGATGGAGCCGTCTGTCATTTTCCAGACTGCCATTTCTATGGTGAACTCGGATATTACCTTGTAAATCTCAGCATTCTCCTCCCTTGAGAAAGCCTCATCATCAAGCTCCTGCAACATCTCGTTAAACACCCTGATGAGCCTGCCTGTTTCATCCTTGCCCGTTACCGGCAGAAAACGCTCTGTCCCCTGTTTGGTGGCAAGCTGCTCAATATGTCTTGTAAGCATCATAATCGGCTTTAACACTGGCCTCATGCTTAGCCATACTCCAATAAAGGAAAAACAGATAGAAACAAGCAGAATGGCAACAAATGCTGTTCTGGCACGATCAAGGGGAGCGTATGCCTCGGCTATTGGATAATGGGCGGCAATGTACCATTGGACTGTCTTGAGTGGCTGGATAGTAGTAAGTCCGGCAACTCCCCTTGAGTTGTTATTTTCCATGGTGCCGTGCCAACCCTTGAGGGCAGCTTCAATGGCCTGATTTTTACCTTCGGGAACCTTTGTCAGTATCCTTGACTCCTCAGGATGAATCAGCAGTGTTCGATGTTTGTCAAAAATGTAGAAATAACCGGAAGAACCGATCGGTTCATTTATGAAATTATCCAGAAAGCCTTTAGCCTTTAGTGAGTGTCTCCCCGCAAGGAGACCTGTTGCCTTGCCCTGCCTGTCCTTAAGGATTACGCTGAAGGCAATTACAGGTTGGTGGGGTGGGATCGAAAGCTTGTACGGGGGACTTATTACAACGTTGTTTGTTTCCCTGGAGAGAGTGAAATATGGGCGACCGGAAC
>CAZXTZ010000090.1:0-10841 GCA_964643645.1 uncultured Geobacteraceae bacterium | reverse complement strand
TCTATCTGCGACTTGTTTCTTATCTTTGCCAGTTCCATATTAAAATCCCGGTTACAGAATAAACTCGTCCTTCACTTCACCCACTATCATACCGTCAACCATTGCCGCATCACTTCCATACGCAACAAGCAAAGCATTTGTGGCAATAGAGTTTATCTTTCTTGGAACCCCGCCTGATATTTCGTGTATCAGCTGGATGGCATCCGGAGTGAAAAGACCGGGTACAGATCCTGCCGCAACAAGCCTGAAATCAAGGTATTCCATTGTTTCTTCCAGCGAAAGTGGCTGAAGATGGTACTGCAGGGAAATACGTTGCCTGAGTGGTTCAAGATGCTGATAATGCAGTATGTTCCTCAGTTCAGGCTGCCCCATTATCAGAACGGAAAGCAGGTTGCTGTCGTCAAACTGGTAATTTGTGAGAAGCCGTATCTCGTCAAATACGGCAAGATCGTTAATGGTCTGGGCTTCATCAACAACCAGAACAGTGCAGATGCCATCACTGTAGTTCTGATAAAGGGCCCCGGTTATCTGGCGCAGCAGGTCATCTTTTCCTCTGCCAGGTTCAGTGATATCAAGACCAAATGCAACGGTACGGAGAAATTCAATGGCTGACATTCTGGGGTTAAATACCAGCACAAACCTGCACCGCTCTCCGCAACGATCCATAAGGGCACGGGAAAGTGTTGTCTTGCCGCAGCCGACGTCTCCCGTAAGAAGGGCCAACTCCCGCTCTTCAACGGCATATTCAAGGCGGGCCAAGGCCTCGTCGTGCCCCCTTGAAAGGAAAAGAAACCGTGGGTCAGGAGTTTTGCCGAAAGGCTTTTCACGAAAACCGAAATAGGCCTTGTACACCCTAACCTCCCTGGCGCATCATCTCGGAAATCATTCCGGATGGGTCAAGCACCAGTATGGTTCTCTGATCACCAAGATCAGCCGCCCCTGAAATCCCCCTTATTGACTTTAACGGCTCACCAAGGGGCTTGATAACGATATCCTGCTGACCCAGCAGGTCATCAACCACAATTCCGAGACGCTTTTCTGCTGATCCCACAACGACAACATACTGTTCAATCGGCGTATCTATCCTGTCTATACAAAAAAAGCGCTCAAGCCTCAAAAGCGGCAGGGTTGTTGAGCGCAAATCAATGATTTCCTTGCGTTCCACAGTTCTGATATCCGCCGGAGTAAGCAGCAGTGATTCCACAACAGAGGTAATGGGAAGGGCATATGTACGACCTGCACATGTAATTACAAGGGCCTTTATTATTGCAAGGGTAATAGGCAGAATTATTGTGAAGCGGGAACCGTAGCCGGCCCATGTCTCAATATCCACCATGCCTGAGACAGCGGCGATATTGTTCCGCACCACATCCATACCCACACCACGCCCGGATACATCGGTTATTGCATCTGCGGTTGAAAAGCCCGGAAGGAAGATAAGATCTAAGGCCTCCTTGTCAGTCATGGAAGAAACATCCGTCACAAGTCCCTTTGAAAGGGCCTTTTGCTTTATCTTATCAATATTTATACCGGCTCCGTCATCCTCAACCTCTATTACAACATGATTCCCCTTCTGATATGAAGAAATCCTTACAGTTCCACGTTCATCCTTGCCTGCGGCAATACGGCGCTCGGTAGATTCTATACCGTGATCAATGGCGTTCCGGATGATATGCATCAACGGATCAGCAATATCTTCAACTATCAGCTTGTCAAGCTCAGTGTCTGCGCCGTACAGCTTCAGTTCTATCTTCTTGCCCTGTTCACGGGCAATCTTGCGTACTATCCTGGACATCTTCTCGTAAACCTGTCCAACAGGTATCATCCGAATGTCCATGACTCCTGTCTGCAGGTCAGCAAGACGCCGGTCAAGCAGCTTGGCAGCCTTGCCAAGATCAATGGCAATCCTGGAAAACCCGTCAGCCCTCATACGGTCGGCAATGGAAGCTATTGATGAATGGGCAAGAACAAGCTCTCCAACAATGTTCATAAGTTCATCAAGCTTTCCAATGTCAACCCGCACTGTGCGGCTCATGCTCTTTGCCGAAACAGATTCCTCTGAAGACTGTGGGGGAGGGGTTGCAGGTGGAGGTTTGACAGCAGATTCCATTGCAGCCGGGAGCTTTATTTCTGTAGCTTTATCCACAGCTTTAGTTGCAGCGGGGGATGTCGCAGGTACTGGGGCCTTGGCGCCACCAGCGGCAGATGTAACCGTGGCATCATGTCCATCCAGAAGATCGCTGATTTCACTTTCAGTTCTGGATGTGCCCACAAGCAGATCAAAATCTATGTGGGTTTCAATGTTCTCCCCAACGCTGGGGAGTGTGCTGATCACCTCACCCTGGGCTTTCAGGATATCTGTTACTTCTGAAAGCCCCACATCAAAGGTAGTCAGCTCAAATGAAGAATGTACAATCAGGATGTTTTTCCCTTTTGCAATATTTTCGCTCAAGCGGTGATCTTCGTACTCGGTAAGAGCGCCGGTCATGGCTTCAGGAAGCTGCAACACCGGTTCAGAAGAAGCTGCCTGATCTTTCTCCGGCGGGGCAAGACATGCATTTATTGATGCTGCATGGGCCTTGGCATCATCCTGATAATTTTCGGCAGTGCCTTCAGACACGGCGCGCAAGAGAGTGGTAAGGAACTCCGCTGATCTGAAAAGGAGATCAACAACAGCAGGATTAAGGGTTACTTTTCCCATCCTGAGGCAATCGAGCAGATTTTCAGTATTGTGGGCTACTTCTGCAACCATTGAAAACCCGAACATACCGGCAAGCCCCTTGAGTGAGTGGGCTCCACGGAATATTGCATTGATCAGGTCCGGATCCCATGCATCACGCTCAGCCATATCAGCAAGGTCTGCCAGCTGGGCCCCCAATTCTTCCAGAATCTCCTCTGCCTCGGCAAGAAAATCCTTTGCTGCATCCTGTGAAGAAGCGCCGGCAGAAGTCATGACAGACTCTTCACCAGCTCAAGAAGCCTCTCAGGAGCAAACGGTTTTACAAGATATTCATTGGCTCCGAGGGAGAGACCTTTTTCAATGTCCTTTCTGCTTCCCTCAGTTGAAATTATTATGACCGGCACATCCTTGTAGATGGGGTTGCTCCTTACAAAACTCAAAAGCTCAAGGCCGTTTATCTCCGGCATGTTTATATCTGTCAGAATCAGGTCAACATGTTCCCTCGGAAGAAGCCGCAATGCCTCAAAACCATTGGCAGCCTGAACGATCCTGAATGTTCCGAGCTGCTCAAGGGTTGATATCAAAAGCGATCTCATTGTATTTGAATCATCTACAATCAAAATGGTGGATATCTTCAAGGTGAATCCCTTCCGGTGAGAAATATCAAGACTGAAAATATTTATGCAGCAAAACCCGCAGAGCGGCAATGAAGCCCTCAAACTCAGGCGTTTCAAGACTGGAGCGTCGAGGCTTTGTAATACACTGGCAGCCCAGGGCTTCTGATTCAGCTTCAGCTTCTGTATGATGGAAATCTGTCATAAGTATTACCGGTATATCGGCAAAATTGCTTTTTAGAATCTTCAGAAGCTCAAGCCCGCCAAGAACTCCGGAACCGTCCATTTTCGGCATTATAAGGTCAATCAGAACAAGCTGACGACGTCCGGACTTGAATAATGAATCAATTTTTAGAAGGGCATCCTCACTCCTGTTAATCGGGAACAGCTCCAGAGTATCATCCGAAAAACTGTTGGCCACAGCTCTGGCTGTTCCCATATCATCGTCCACCACAACAAGTGCATCTCTCTCAAATGCTGGCGCGGAAGAAGATGAAAGCATTGATGTAAAATCATCCTGGGCAGGAACAGAAGTGGAAGGAGTCTGCTGAATGTTACCGGCAGAAAGCCTTTCAATAAGATCAGCCTGTTCAATAACAAGCTGAACAGGGTCAAGGTAGGCAGAATCAACGGTATCAATATCTTCTTTTGAGGCACAATCAAAATCACCGACGTTCCATGTAAAAAGGCTCATGATTACGTTATATATCTGCTGCCTGACAGACTGTTCCACAATCTGCAGGTCAAGATTGTACCGGTTATGAAGAATGGTGCCTATTCTCTCTCTGAAGCCCTCCTGCTGCTGAACGGCAAGTGCAGAATTCACTGTGGCCTGGTCAACTGCTCCGTTCTGCACCAGCAGTTCACCCAGGCTCTGATGGAAACCGGTTGATGTCGCCCTGACAATGAGACCAAAACGGCACTGCAGAACCGCTTCCCTGCCCTGGCTTCGTATGGTAATTATGCCGGTCTTCCGACTTACCCCGATTATACGGAGTATGTCATCAAGTCCAAGTTCTGCAAGATTTCCACTCAAAGGGCCAGCCATTTTGAATAAAGTCTCCTGTCAACGGTATGAAAGAAAATGGCGTTTATGATAAACCATGCCTGTACCACAAGTAAAGCCTTGTTAATGTTCTCCGTACTTCTTCCTTTCCCTCCCCCTGAAAAGCAGACGGAACGGAGTTCCTTTAAAACCGAAGGCATCCCTGAAACGATTGCCGAGGAAACGCTCGTAGGGAGTAAGTATGCCGTCTGGCTGGTTGGTAAAAATAGCAAATGTTGGAGGTTTTACCCCCACCTGTGTAGCAAAGTAGAACTTCACACGGCGTCCATGGTGGAGCGGGGCATGATGAGCCTCCACAGCCTCCTTGAAGACACGGTTCAACTCCGATGTAGTAACCCTTCTGGCAAACTGTTCAGCCACCTCCACAACTTCTTCCATAACCCGGTGAATTCTCTGGCCTGATTTTGCAGAAACAAATACTATTGGAGCAAATGCAAGAAACTTGAACTCGTACTGGATCTTTTCAACAAACTTGCCGACGGTACTGTTATCCTTTTCAAGGGTATCCCACTTGTTAACCACAAAAATACATGACCGGCCAGCTTCGTAAACATATCCGGCAATATGCTTGTCCTGCTCGGTTATTCCCTCTTCGGCATTAAGAACAACCAGCACCACATCAGCCCTGTCAATGCTCTTAAGGGCATCAACAACACTGTATTTTTCCAGTTTCTGGCTGGTCTTGCCCTTTCTCCTTATTCCGGCGGTATCAATAAGGCAAAAAGTCTGCCTGTTGCATTTGAAAATTGTATCAACAGAATCCCTTGTCGTGCCAGGGGTGGGGTTTGCAACAACCCTCTCAAAACCAAGAAGACGGTTTACAAGTGATGATTTTCCTACATTCGGGCGTCCGACTACTGCGATATTAGTCACAGCATCATCTTCCGACTGGGACCTTTCAGGCATTAAGGCAATAATCTCATCAAGCAGGTCACGGATACCCCTGTTGTGGGCCGCAGAAATTGTGTAAAGATTCTCAATACCCAAACCGTAAAACTCCGCCGCCTCGTTTTCAATCTTCTCGCCGTCCACCTTGTTGACAACATGGAACACAGGCTTGTCAACCCTGCGCAGCATATCAGCCACTTCAGTATCGGCAGGAGTAAGCCCCTGTTTTGCATCCATAAGAAAGACTATTATATCAGCCTCTTCCATTGCCAGAAGGGACTGTTCTCTCATCTGCTGAAGCAACCTGTCCTCTGTTACGGGCTCAAAACCGCCGGTATCCACAAGTATGAAGGGCTTGTCAAACCGGTCAACAACCGCATAATTACGATCCCTGGTAACTCCAGGCATGTCATCAACTATGGCGCGACGCTCCCCTGCTATACGATTGAAAAGTGTTGATTTACCAACATTCGGACGGCCAACTATGGCAACTATTGATTTCACTTGTTTCCCTTTGAAAACCGGATTTTAGATCAGGCAGGCCTGGATGATGCGTAAACCCTGCGAAAAAGAAAGGCTACGGAAAATAATATGAATGACAGGATTATTATCGTGGCTCCTGTCGGAAGATTGAGTAGAAATGAAAATATAATGCCCCCTGTAACAGCAATTATTGCTGATAACACTGATAATATCACTGTCATTCTGAAGCTTTTGGCCAGCTGGAGCGCTGTTGATGCCGGAAGTATAAGCAATGAAGAAATAAGCATGACACCCACAAGTTTCATGGACAGGACAACAGTAAGGGCCGAAAGCACCGCAAGAAGAGAATTGAGAAACCGGTTGTTAATACCTGAAACCGCTGCAAGTTCTTCATTAAATGTAAGAGCAACAAGATCATTGTAATATAGCCAGAGAACAGCAAGTACTGTAACGAAAAGAAATGCCGCCACAATAAGCTCTGCATTGCTTATGGCCAATATGCTGCCAAACAGGTAACTGAACAGGTCAACCCCGTAACCCCGCCCAAGCACTGCAAGCATTACCCCCACAGAGACGCCGAGGGAAGAGACAATTCCTATTGCGGCATCTCCACCAAGCCTTGCCTTTGATGCAAGTTTCAGAATACCGAGAGAAGCAAGCAACACAACAGGAATTGAAACAATCAGCATGGCAGCGCCGTTTAAGCCTGCATAAAGAGCAAGCGCCACACTTCCGAAACTCACATGGGCAAGACCATCCCCTATCAGTGACAGTCTGCGCAAAACAAGGAAAACCCCCAAAACTGCACAGAGAACAGATATAAGTATACCTGCCGCAAGGGCACGCTGTATGAATTGATATGAAAACATCTCTATCAGATAGGTCATTTCAATGCCTGTGACATATCAGATGTTGAGAGTGTTCGCCAAAGAATGCCGACATCTCTTCAGAATGGCAGAACTCATCAAAATCTCCATAAAAAAGTACTTTTTTATCCAGATAGAGCATCTTTGAAGCATAATTTCCAATGGTGCCTATATCATGGGTAACCAGAAGCACTGTTGTTCCGTTTTCAGTATTCAATCGTTTGATCATTTCATAGAACCTGTCACGAATTTCCGGATCAAGTGCAGCCGTGGGCTCATCCATTACTAGCAGTTCAGGATTATTTACAATCGCTCTTGCAAGCATCACCCTCTGCTGCTGGCCGCCGGAAAGTTCACCGGTCATCCTGTCTTTAAGGCCTGCAATCCCCAGAAGATCGAGAACATCCATAACCTGCTTCCTGTCATGACTACAGAGCCTTCGTGGCAACCCTTTGCCTGCCAGAAGGCCAAGCTGGACAATTTCGAATACAGTGGCAGGAAATGACGGGTTTAAGGGGCCTATGTTCTGTGGGAGATATCCAATTTTTTCCCAATGCCTGAAAGCATGGAGTTTCTCTCCAAACAGCAGAGACTGGCCAGAAGAACAGGGTAAAAGCCCAAGGATTACTTTTATCAGGGTGCTTTTACCCGACCCGTTCGGCCCGACTACCCCCAGATAATCGCCCTTGAAAAGGGCAAAGGATATTCCGGAAAGCACCTCAAGATCACCGTGATGACAGGAAAGGTTATCAATATTTATCAGATCGGTCATAGTTTACAACCCTTCAAACAAGGCGAAAAGCAAGCGTTCAGATTTATACGCTGGCAGGTTTGATAATAACCTGCATTTAATAGAGTTGCAATTACCATGACCCATTGTATACTTGCAGGCATCATTTCAAACCATAATTCAAGGAGCAGACTATGGGACTATTCGGCGGACCAAGCAGGCAGGAGCTGGAAGAAAAAAACAATGAAATCAAGAAGCTTATGCAGATGCTGGATAATCTTGACAACGTGGTTATGCTCTGTGACACGACAAACGACAACAAGATTTTCTACATGAACCGCCAGGCAAAGCAGCTTCTTCAGCGTCACAGAAACGAGCTCAACTCAGGACTCAGAGGGGCAGATGTCGCAAATGCAGACGGCAACTCCATCCACCAGTTTCACAAAGACCCGGGCAGGATCCGGAGAATATTCTCAAATCCCAGAACCGATATGCCACACTCGGCTGACATACCTATCGGCAATATAACACTCCAGACAAAGGCCTATCCTATATGGGATCCCAGTGATTCATCCAAGGTACTCTGTTTCATGGCCTGCTGGAGCGACATAACAGCGGAAAGGCAGATTTCGGACCGCCAGAAACAGGATGTTGAAAGGAAGAACTACCTTGAAGACCGGGTTCATCAGATAGCGACAGCCATGGAAGAGATGAGCATGACAGTAAACGAGGTGGCCGGAAACACCACCAATGCAGCCGATGCCGCAGCCCAGGTCGCCGAGAGCGCCCATGAGGGGCAGAGGGTTGTAAACCAGGCAGTGAGAGGAATGCAGGAGGTTGCAGAGGTGGTCAGATCATCTGCTGCGATTGTGGGCAACCTTGGTGCAACCTCTGAAAAAATCGGAGAGATAGTAAATGTTATTAACGATATTGCAGACCAGACAAACCTTCTAGCCCTGAATGCTGCCATAGAAGCTGCAAGGGCCGGTGAAATGGGGCGTGGATTTGCCGTTGTTGCAGACGAAGTACGCAGGCTTGCAGAGAGAACCATGACTTCCACCAAACAGATCGGCGCAATGGTGGCTGAAATACAGTCCGGCACACAAAAGGCCGTAACGTCAATTGAAAGCGGCAAAGCCGAAGCGGAAAAAGGAGAAGAACTGTCTCACCAGGCAGAGTCTTCACTTATTGCTATAGTTGAATCCATAGAAAGCATAAAGAATGTAATCGCCCAGATTGCAACGGCATCGGAAGAACAGGCAGCCACAGCCACAATGATTGCTGGCAACCTTGAAGAGATATCCAGATCCCACTGATCAGGCAAAGGCAAACCCAACAAAAAGAGCCGGGCATACAACCCGGCTCTTTTTGTTTCATAAAGCGTTATAGTTTCTATTCAGAGGTACTTGCAAAAAACTCCCTCTCCGACTGTGAGAACATCCTGTCAACATCCATAATTATAAGCAGACGGTCAGCATGGTTGAATACACCGGTTATGAACTCCTGGTCAATATTACCTGAAACCATATTCGGCGGAGGCTGGATCTCGCTAGAATGAATCCTTATTACTTCTGAAACTGCGTCAACAATAAAGCCGGTAAGCCCACCAACCACATCCATAACCATGATACGGGTATGGCTGTCATGTTCAGCCTCCATAAGCCCGAAGCGTTTTCTCATGGAAATGATCGGTATGACCTTCCCCCTCAAGTTGATTATACCCTCAACATAATGTGGAGTATTTGGCATTTTCGTTATTCCGGGCATGCGTATGATCTCGCGTACCTTTAAAACCTCAACTCCATACTCCTCATTGCTTAGCATGAAACTTACAAGCTGTATCAGCTGATCTCCACCTGCTGCGACCACATCTCCTGACTTGACCAATGCATTAGTACTCATGAAATAACCTCCGTGGGGGGTAATGGCATAAAGCTGCCTTAATCTGCAAAATAATTAAAAAGAACTTTTACTAGATTACACCATGCAAAGGGCCTCCTGCAACAGACATCTGATCAATTTTCTTTTCAACTGCAATATCTTCAACAAGAGGGGGGGCATGGAAAGACTTGATCCTTGCATCAATCACCAGCGGACCTGCGGCGCCCCAGTGTCTCCCGTGCTGAAACGGATTGATTCCATGAATATTTTTTGCCGGATCTGAGCGCGTAAATGTTACCCACATAAAATTATCCAGTGAGCGGGCACAAAATTCGGCGTCATCAACAACCACCGCAAGAACAATACCGTCCGGCAAAGGAGATTGCTCCCAGTAACAGCAGAGTTCCTTCAGAAGATTATCGTCATCGGAAGCAGCTGATGGGCCACTTAAAACCAGAACACCCGGCATTGCAATCTTTGCCGATGAAAAAAAAGCAGGTAACTTTATGTCCGCTGGCAATTCCCTCGCGAGAGTTCGTATGGCCGGCCCTGCAGCGGCAATAACCACCTTTGAACCGCTGTTAAGGCTTCCACCTGAATAATCAAGCGTATCAACAGTTGTAGAAGTTTGAAAATGAAGATCTCTCTTCCAGTCAACCCTTTCAAAAACATGGATGAAGAAATCTTCAATATCATGGATGTCCAGTGCAGGGTTATCATTTTCAGCTATAATGAACAGATATTTTGCAAGGGAAAGCTGTCCCTGACCAAGAATGGCATTGGCCTGGGTCAAAAGCTCCATCGGCCGGGAAATCTGCCGGTAAGGGGTGTAACGTTCACTGCCGATTGCAAGCAGAAGGGGGTGAACACCTGCTGCATCAACAGCATGCACAGCCTTCACTCCATGGAGCACAGTGGGAATAAGTTCTCCTGTAAGCTCATGTATAAACGCCCCGAAGGATGTATCCTCCTGTGGAGGACGTCCAACTGTAGTGAATGGCCAGATTGCATCTCTACGATGAAAAACCTCTTCTACTTCTATAAAAGGGAATTCATGAACAAGGCTATAGTAGCCCAGATGGTCACCAAACGGACCTTCCGGTAAAGTTGCCCCGGGTTCAATATACCCGGTTATGCAGAAGTCAGCCTCTGCCGGAACAGGAAGACGATCCGGAAAACGCACCATCGGAATCCTGTGCCCCCCCAGAAGGCCTGCGAATGAAAGCTCCGGCATCCCCTCCGGAAGAGGCATCACGGCTGCAACTGTCATTGAGGGAGCGCCACCCACAAAAACATTCACCTTCAGCCGTTCTCCCCTTGCAGCCGCTTCTGCATGGTGTACCCCTATCCCCCTGTGGATCTGGTAATGCAGCCCTGCCTGCCTGTCTTTTTCATAACTGTTACCGGAGATCTGCACCCTGTACATACCCATATTGGACTTGCCGAATCCAGGCTTGCGGGGATCTTCGGTATATACCTGAGGCAGGGTTATGAAGGCCCCGCCATCCATTGGCCACGAGATTATCTGTGGCAACCCGGACAGGGTTGAGCGGCAGGAAAGAACAGGGGCATCAGCTGAAGTGACCTCCCGGGGAAGCAGATGAAGAGCGCCCACAGGGGCTTTGAAAAGCCT
>CAZXTZ010000089.1:5392-10847 GCA_964643645.1 uncultured Geobacteraceae bacterium | reverse complement strand
CAATAACCTACCGCCTTCTGCGTCATGACAACCAGTACCGTATTGTAATCGAGGATTCCCGTCCGCGTTACAGGCAGGATGGCAGCTTCGGCGGATTCATAAGCACCTGCCTGGATATCACCGAGATGACCTGCCCCCTTGAACAGCGGGATTGTCTCAAACGCCAGCAGGCAAGGAAAGACTGATCTATGAGCAATCAGGACTTGAACCAGCTTCGCAAGCGGGCTGAGGCCATGCTGGCCAATGGAAGCGAAATGAACAGGACGCTGACACCGGAGGATATCAGGACTCTGATTCATGATCTTTCGGTACACCAGATTGAACTTGAACTACAGAACGAGGAGCTGCTGCACGCCCAGCAGCAGATTGAAAAGACCCGGGACGAACTGGCCCGCCTCTATCATCAGGCGCCTGTGGGGTATCTTACCCTGAACCGGAACGGGGCAATAGAACGATGCAACGACACCTTTGCCAGAATGGTCGGCAGAACCACAGATCTTCTGATAAACAAGCCGCTTGCCGATCTGCTGGAAGGTTCGGAGCGTGACATCTTTCTGGGACGGTTTCGCCCCTTCTACAACCAGCCTGCGGACAAGTTCATTGACCTTTATTTCCCCAGATCCGGGACAAGCAGTGGTTTTCATGGCCGTCTGACAGCCGGTGTTGCTCATGAGGCCCGGATTAATGCAGATAATGATCCGCGGCTGCTGGTTGTTGTGCAGGACATAACTGAACAGAGGATAGAGTCCCTGATCCGGATGAATGCCGAGTCGAAGCTTAAAAGCCACGACGCCTTCATTTCGACACTTCTTGAAACCATGCCTATTCCCATCTTCTACAAAGACACACAACTGCGATATGTTGGCTGTAACCAGGCATTCAAGGAATTTACCGGACTCGATAATTCCCGGCTGATCGGCAAGACTGTATTTGACATAGCTCCCGCCGATATAGCTATTCGATATGACGAAAATGATCGTCATCTGCTGGCCAATCCGGGGGCTCAGTCCTACGAATGCAAGGTGAGTACTGCTAACGGTTCTTTAAGGACTGTTGTCTTTAACAAGGCCACATATAGCGATGCAGATGGCCAGCTGACCGGCATAGTAGGCGCCATGCTCGATATTACGGATCTGAAAGAGCTTCAGACCTGCATGCAGGAGGCCAGGGAATCGGCTGAGGAGTCAAACCGCGCCAAAAGCGAGTTTCTTGCCAATATGAGCCATGAGCTGCGCACACCGATGAACGGAGTGCTGGGGATGGCACAGCTGCTTGAGATGTCACCGCTTAATCCCGAACAGCATGAATTTGTTTCTGTCATCATGCAAAGCGGCCTGAATCTGGTTAAAATTATCGGAGATATACTGGATCTCTCAAAAATTGAAGCACATCGGATGGAGCTTGAACACCGGATCTTTTCGCTGGGCGAGGTAATTACCCAGACCATAAATCTGCTACAACCCCAGGCCAAGGCAAAGGGATTGAAAATATTCAGCCGTATTGATCCGGATCTGCCTGACCTTTTTTGGGGAGACCCGGGCCGGCTTCATCAGATCCTTCTCAATCTGCTTGGCAACTCCATCAAATTCACCTCCACCGGCAGCGTCAGCATAACCGTTATTTCCGGATCGCCTGAGGATGAAAAGGTCTCACTCCGCTTCAGCATAAACGACACCGGAATCGGCATACCACACACAAGCCTCCATAAACTCTTTATTCCTTTCAGCCAGGTAGATGGTTCAGCCACACGCCGGTTTGGAGGCACAGGTCTGGGATTGGCCATATCTAAACAGCTGGTGGAACTTATGGGGGGCAGCATCAGCGTAGAAAGCACCGAAGGGGTTGGCTCGACATTTTTCGTCAGGATTCCACTTGAACAGGCAGAGCCTCATATTCTCGATAAAACCGAAAACCGGACATCTCAGTCATTGTCTGCACAATCTCCGCAGGATTACAGGATTCTGCTGGTGGAAGATGACCTTCTTAACCAGAGGGTACTGGACAAGATGCTGCAGAAACTTGGGTACCAGACAGCTATCTGCTCTGACGGGAAGGAAGCTCTGGCCCTGCTTGGGGCGGAGGAGTTTGATCTGGTACTTATGGACTGCAGCATGCCGGTACTCGACGGATACCTGGCCACCGCAAAGATAAGGGATCCTGCAAGCGGTATGAAAAACCGGAAGATACCTGTTGTAGCCTTAACCGCAAGAGCCATGCACGGGGACAGGGAAAAATGCCTTAAGTCAGGCATGGACGACTATCTGCCAAAACCGGTATACCGTGAAGATCTGGAAAAAACCCTGAAACGCTGGCTCCCTTGAATCAAGGAAGAGCGATAATTCCAAATGCCGCTTAAACGCCCCCTTCCCTGGCCTGCCGCCACCACCCCGCTTATGCTGGCCCCTATGCAGGGGCTCACCAACCGCGCAATGCGCCAGCTTTTTGCAGAGTGGGTATCACCGGACACTCTTTTTACCGAATTCATGCGAGTGGCATCCGGAGATACCGGCAAACGTATCTCCTCCACCGACCTGGAGGAAATGTCACCCGCCGAATACGGAATTCCACTTGTGGTTCAACTGATAGGCCACGGAACTCCGGCCCTTGCAGAGGCTGCCCGTATGGCTGAAAATGCCGGAGCTGCGCACATAAACCTTAACCTTGGCTGCCCATTCGGCAGAATGACAACCGGCCTTACCGGGGGCGGAATACTTCAGAAGCCCGAACTGCTGAATGACCTGATTCCTGCAATGAGAGATGCAATTAAAGGCAGTTTTTCAATCAAGCTAAGGGCTGGATACGATGATCTTAATCAGATTTTCCGGCTTTTGCCTCTGTTTGAGGATGCAAATGTTGATTTTATTGTGCTGCACCCACGGACAGTTGTTCAGGAATACGAAGGGCAGGCCGACCACTCCATAACAGCCAGGGTTGTAAAGGAAACCGGAATTCCTGTTATTGCAAACGGAGATGTCCGCTGCGCTTCAGAGGGCATGAAACTCCTTGAAACAACCGGGGCTGCAGGACTAATGCTGGGGCGTGGAGCGATTGCCGATCCGCTGCTGTTCAAGCGTATCCGTGGTGATGAGTCCGCAGAACCTGATCGTGGGGAGCGGGCGGCCATGCTTGGTCACTACCTTACAGAACTGCTAAGCCGTTACAGCGGGGTTTTCTGTGGAGAACAGCAGATTCTTGGCAAGGTAAAGTCTGTTTTTGCCACAATGGATGACCATGAATTTGCGAAACAGATCAAAGGGCTGAAAAAAGCCAGATCAATAGGGAAGTTCCTGGATCTGGTGTCCCGGCTTGCCTGACGGGGCTTCGACAATCGGCTTGCGGTTCTTTACAGCAAAAATCCTTATGCCGGCCCGGGTCTCCACCGGACATACATGTTCGCAGATACCACATCCGTTGCAGATATCCTCCACAATGTATGGCTCCTTAACGGTTTTCATCACCCCGTCCAGCCCCATAACCCTTACCTCGCGGGAACGGATCGCCTTGTCCGGTATGGGACAGTGTTCTTCGCATACAATGCAGTCAATCCTGCTTGCAAACGGCAGACAGTGGTTCCTGTCAAATACAGCTTTGCCTATCACTTCACGCTGTTTCAGGGCCACCGAAAGATTGGGGATGGCCCCTGTGGGGCAGACCTGCCCGCAGAGCGTGCAGTTGTACTCGCAATATCCGAGCCTGGGAATGACAAGTGGAGTATAGATTCCATCAAGCCCCCCCTGCCAGGCAGCAGGATACAGGGCGTTTTTAAGGCATACCTTCATACACTCGCCACAACGGACGCACTTTTTCAAAAAATCATCCTCATCACGAACACCTGGAGGTCTCAAAAGTGTTGCTGACTTTTCAGGGGAACGGAAACGGACCGGCACAGCAAGCAAAAGCCCCCCTGCCAGCCCGCCAAGCAGTATCCTGCGGTCCGGCAATACAGGCCCTTCCAGCTTCAAAGGCCATTTAAAACGAAAGCTTATCCTTTTATTCAGGCACCCCTCTTCACACTCCATGCAGAGAAAGCACTCCTCGCGGTTAAGGCTGCCCTGGTCAAAGGTGGTGGGGCATAGATCACGGCACTGACCGCAATCGCTGCATAATCCGGGTGGAATCCGCACAAACGGTGATAATCGGGCAAGCAGGCCAAGCAGGGTTCCCAGAGGGCAGAGATGACGGCACCATGCACGGGTTTCATAACGCTCCAGCAGTATGATTCCGACAAGTAAAAACATTGAAAAAAAGGAAAGCGGATAGAGGGTCTCGCGGAATGGCAGCAGGTACCCCTTCAGCAGGGCATACACAGGGGCTATTGTGTCCCGGTTTTCACCGATAACACGGTAGATCCCTACCCATCCTTCACGGGCTGTCATTCCGATAAGGGGGTACAGGAAGAAAGTGAGCCCACGCAACAGTATGGCTATGGGGTCAAGAAGGCCTGCCAGGTTGAGGTTGAAAAGCGAAGCGGCGAGAATGGGGGCAAGGAGCCAGTATTTGAGGTTTCCGGCCAGCCAGCGCAGCGGCTTTGTTGAACGAAGCTTAGGAGTAAAAAGATCCAGCACTGTGCCCAGCGGGCAAAGCCATCCACAGAAAAAACGGCCAAGGAGTATTGTGGCCAGAGTCATAAGAACTGCTGGCAGCAAAAGCCAGGTCCATGACTTTGCCGCCAGCAGATAACTGAAAAGCACCAGAGGATCGGCCCTGAAAAACGAGTTTACAGCTGCATTGATCTGATCATGGCCACGGTACTCGGTCTGAACGAATAGCACCAGAAAGATGATCAGAAATAAAACTTGTGATATCCGTGACTTTGTAAACTTCATCAATCAGACCTTAAGCAGTCTGATCTTATCCAGATTCATCTCTCCCAGGCCCCGTTTGTGTGCAGCTACCGTTACAGCAATATCAGCGGGCTTCATGCCGAACAGTGTTGTGGCGAATGCATCGGCAGCCACGATGTCAGTTGACGCTATAACCTTGTTCAGAACCTTCACATCTGCCAGATTGCCCCCCTGGGGGCCGTGGGCAGTAAGAATGCGGGTGGCGTCAATAATGGTAAGGTGACTCTTCAGCCTGCTGTTCACATCGGCCAGCGCAACGGCCAGGTTTCGATGTGTGAACCCCCGGTTCCCCCCCATAACTCCCATTATATTCTTTAGCCCCAGGGAAAGTTTTGACAGGCCGTGGTGTTTGGCCACAGGCAGGTTTATGAATACGTTAGCAGAAAGAGCCTCATCGTAAAGCTCCCACTCCTTCAAAAACTGGCCATTAAGAGCGGTCATCCGGAACCGTTCAGACTCAATCTGCTTGCACTCCACCCCTTTCATCCCTTTCAGCGCCTTTTCAATGCCGGCGAAGGACCATCGACGGAGTATGAGATTGTCCTCCACGCGATGGAAGTACATCATCTGCGGCCCGAAAAACACATTGGTGACAACGGACACGCTGAACG
>CAZXTZ010000089.1:0-5382 GCA_964643645.1 uncultured Geobacteraceae bacterium | reverse complement strand
ATCTGCTTGCACTCCACCCCTTTCATCCCTTTAAGCGCCTTTTCAATGCCGCTGTTTATATAGCATCGTCTGGGGTCATTGCAGGTGTAGTCAAACACCTTTACCTTCTTTGCCCCGGCTGCCAGGCATTCCTCCACAACAGCACGCACCACAAGGGGGTGGGAGTTGGCAGCCTGCTCCGGCGAGCGATCCCACCCCATGTTGGGCTTTACAACCACTATGTCCCCTGCCCTTACAAAGCGTTTCATCCCCCCCGCCCCATTTATGGCCTTGCGGGTAATGGCCGGATAATCGGCTCCTTCAGCAACCGCCACCAAGGATCTGGCAGGAGCTGCCAGCAGGTCATTGACAAGAAACGGGGCCATTGCCGCTGCTGCTCCGGTGCTTTTGATAAAGGTTCTTCGATCCATTCTGACCTCCCCTTTTAAAGTGTTAGCGCAATCAGGTACCCAATGACTCATGTTTTACGGTGGCGTCTGAAAATAATCCTGCATTATCCCATGCAGCATATCTTCCAACTGCAATTCGCTTAAATCTGCAATATCATCATGTACAGCCTGGGCATCCCTTGAAAACAGGTCGAAAATCTCAGGGTCGAAATGACTGCCCACATCACTCATCATTACCCTTAATGTATAATCAACAGGGTATGGTTCCTTGTATGGACGCTTTGAAGTCAAAGCATCAAAAACGTCAGCCACAGCAAATATTCTGGCATTCAGAGGTATCTGGTCTGATTTGAGAGCATCCGGATAGCCATTCCCGTTGTACTTTTCATGATGATGCAGCACCACATCATGGGCGTCCGACAACCAGCTGTAAGCTTTTATTATATCGCTTCCATGTATCACATGGGTCTTTATTATTTCATATTCACGGTCATCAAGCCCGCCGGGCTTCAGCAATATATTGTCACTTATTGCTATCTTGCCGATGTCGTGGAGAAAAGCCCCCTTGATAAGACTGCGGAGATTTGCATCATGGAGCCCCATGGCTTTTCCCAGATGTATGGAATAGATACATACGCGGTAATTGTGGGCGCTTGTGTCGCTGTCCCGTTTTGCTATGGCGCTTCCCAGAACCTCCAGCATACCGATGTTGGCATTAAGCAGGCTCCTTGAAAGCAGTTCAAGGCTCCTGTTTTTATCCTGTATGTCGGCGAGAAGGCGCTCAAGATGTTGCTGCCTTGCATCAACATTTACAATCATCATACCGAATGACTCGGCAAGTTTAACAACTTCAGGGGGATATACCCCTTCCTTGGTAAGTTCGAATATGGTTTCAACATGATTTCTGTTGCCCCTGGAAACCTCCTCCAGAATCGCTGTCAGCTTCTCCAGAAGTTTTGCTGTCTGATCTGTATTCATGTTCAATCCTCTTTTTACAAGCGATAAGCAGACACGGATATGAAAACTGTTTTCATATTGATCAGTTTATTTCTGGCAGGCTCCTTACCAGTATCACGGAGATATTGTCCCTGCCTCCTTTTGCATTGGCAGCATCAACAAGGCAAGAGGCTAATGTATCCAGACTGGCCTCAGGGCCGGTAAGAAGCAGTTCCAGTTCAGCATCCGTCAGCATATCGGTCAAACCGTCAGAACAGATCAGCAGCATATCACCCTGACGAATTTCGACAACGCTGAAATCCGGGTAAGGTGGATCGCCGCACCCAAGTGACCTGGTCAGGGTATGAAACTGCTTTTTAGGAATCTCGCCTAAAGAAACCCCGTTTGCCAGCAATTGATCCCCAACGGTGTGATCATGGGTCAATAGTGTGAACTTATGGCGTTCCTCACCAAGCAGCGGATCCGGAGAGAGGCAATAATCAAGCTGCAACAGATAGCAGCGACTGTCACCAGCATTAACTATGTAGGCCTGATTATTTTGCACCACGGCAACAACCAGGGTCGTTCCCATCCTGGCCATCGCAGAATCAGTTTGCGCCTTGGTAAATATTTCCCAATGCGCCGCATGGAGTGCGTGCACCATCAGTTCAAAATAGTCATCTGTAGAAGTGTGCACAATGTTTGCGCGCAATACGGAATAGACCGTATCAACGGCAAGGGCGCTTGCCACCTCACCGGCATTATGTCCGCCAATGCCGTCGGCAAGGATATATATGCCAAGGTTTTCATCCGTTTTTATGCAATCTTCGTTATTCTTGCGAACCAGTCCGGGATGGGTTGCACAGGCGGAAATCATGGATGGTATGCTATTGTGTTTTAGGCTGGCAATGTTGCTCATATATCACCTTAAGATAGGCGTCTTTATCCGGTGCCAGCTTTTTAGTATAACTGAGAGCTGAAATTTTGGGTTCCACCTGCACCACAATGCCGTTAACTATAAATTTATGGCTGATGAAGTCTTTTCTTAACCTTTTTTCAATATAGAGCGCTCCGGCTAATTCAGTCATCGGCAAAATCATAAGTGGTACAGCGGTTGTATCCAATTCATACATTCCGATAATATCTGTATCTCTTTTCATCAGCTCTTTTAAAAGCCCAAGCGCCTGGCTGCTCAGTTGATTCGTTATATCGGGAGTTATTTCAAGCACTGCTGTTGTCCAGGGATCCACAACTTTTTTATATGATATCAGCAGGGTTGAGAAGAATGTGTTGTACCTTAAATGCAGCTTTATCTCACGGTTTATGAAAAAATTTGTGGTAGTAGCATTATATACACCCTCGGGAATTTCCAGACAATGGGTTGTGACTGAAGCTACCCGCGCCTGGGCTTTTTTGAAAATCTCATCAAGTGAATCTGCTGCATACCCCTTTTTTATAAGATGGCCCCTGATTTCTTCTGTAACACTGTAGCCATACCTTCCATTTTCAAGAACCTGCTCAAAAATAGAAAGCACTGCCTCTTCATCCGGCTGCTCCGATCTGTTGATACTGCTTTTGACCCAGTCGCCTTTCAGGCTGGAAACTGTTTCTGTAAAATGGCTGGCCAGATTTTGAGCTACTTCAGCAACCGTATCCGGGCTGATTTTTTGGGTTTTTAAACGCTCCAGAAGCTCCTGCTCGATCCGCGAAACAGCGGCTTTCAGCATGACACCGCCACCACTGGCTGAAACTTCAGGTGATTGCAATGCCAGGCTTCTGCTTACCTTTTCAATATAATCGCTTAAAACGTCCGACATCTGGTGGTCATCAACGGTAACGCCGCCTTTTTTTATCTCCGAGGCAAGTACGATAAGCCTTGCAGACTCTTCGGGGGCATCCCTGATTCCATCTACCAGTTCATTGAAGGTGAGCCCGATCAGCTCTGAAGCCTCAACCATTATCTGCATCAACTCGTCACTGGCAAGTTCCTTGCCCAGCTCCTTCACGAGGAGAAGATAGTCGGCAGGAGACATGCCTTCAGCAAAAAGACCATCCTTCAGTTGCGGCAGCAGATATTTCAGCTCTTTGATATCCGGAAGCATTCTCCGGATAATCTGTGCCAGCCTCTTGACTGAAATGGTTTTATCGTTGCGGTACTCCTCTTTGATCAGACGGACAATAACCTGATAACTTAATTGATTCACTTCATTTATGGCAATCTCTCCAACCGCAGCAACTGCTCCGGTTGCCTGCTGGATTCTGGCATGTTCGAGAATATTCTCTTTCAGTTTGTAGACTGATTCAAGCATTTCAGCCGAAGAAAGAGCTGGGGCATCATCACAATCAGTCGAGGTGTTGAGCTGCCGGTTGATCGTTTTTAACTGCCTGGAAATAAACTTTTCGTACTCAGCGGGAGATACGTCGGCACTCTCTGTAAATCCTGAATCATTTTCATGGGGCTCAGCACCCAAAGAGATTATTTCTGCAAGCCCTGCGCGAAGATCAGCGGAATCAGGCTGCCCGCCATCCAGTTTGCCGGGGGTTTGCAAGTTGCCCTGCAGCAGGGTTTCGGAAAGGAGTTCCTTGTTTACGATGGTTTCGTCAACCGTTACCTTCTGATAGACAACATAGTTTATCCTGACCCCGGAAGAATGGTTATTTCTGAGGTAATCCTGCATTGTTGCCACATCCTTGAAATCAGCCAGGGAACCGATCATGAGAAACAGGGCCTGGATGCTTTTCAGATCAGCATCTTTATCAAAGCTGACAGACTGAACACCTGCCTTGCCAAGTCGGCTGACAATACGGGCAACACTTACCAGCTTGTCTACGCAATGATTTTCAAGATAAACAGAACCTCTCTCGACACTTACGGTGATAATGGGTGTGGCGCCAAGTGTCTGCTGCAAAATAGCAAGGAAATTTGCGGAGCTGTCTTTAGTTGTCTGGTGCTCTCCACCAAACATAAATGCATTATTGAATGCCAGATTGAATAACCTGGCAACCTGTAGCGCCTGTTTCAGATCAATAGAGGTATCGGACATATCCTTGTCATGCTCCTGCAGGTACTTTGCCTGACTGCCTAATGCAGACTGCGGGTGCGAGTGTACTCTTCAAGCCCGGCTTTAAACTCCTGACAATCTGCAAAACGATTATCCACGAGGGGGGCTATCGCCTTACAGATGATCTCTTCAAGTTCTTGGTCAATAGCAGGATTTACCTCGGAAGGCCTGGCCGTAAAAAAACTTTCCGCATATACTTTCTTGCGTTTGATCATGTCGGCAGGCGACTCCATGCGTGTCGGCAGTTTTCCAGCCGCCATTTCCATTAGTATAACACCAACTGAATAAATGTCAGTTCTGCCATCTGTTTCCGAACCGGCTGCCTGCTCAGGTGAAATGTACATCGGTGTACCGAAGTGAAGCGAGGAGGAAGAGGATTCGGCCCAGACAGTCCGGGCTATTCCAAAATCAGCCACAACAGGACGTTTGAAACGCTCATCAACAAGAATATTTGCCGGCTTTATATCCTGGTGAAAAACACCTTCGTCATGGGCATATCCGAGGGCATCAAGTACCTGACATAACCATTGAATTGTTTCTGATAGCGGAATGATACGTTTGGCTGGAAGCGGATGCTTGCGGGCCCTGGCTATGATGGTTCTCAAATCCTGGCCTGCGACCAGTTGCATTACCTGAAAAAAGAAGTCATCGGTTTCACCCATCTCATACACGGGCACAATATTGGGATGGCTGAGTATGCCTACCGTCTCAGCTTCATCGCGAAACATCTTCTGAGCTCTTGCGCTTTTTGCCAGTGATTTGGGGAGGATTTTAACTGCGACCTGACGTTTGAGTGTTGCCTGATAGCCGATGAATACGGCACCCATGGCCCCTGTTCCCAGCAACTTAACCAGAGTGACCGTACCTATAGTTGCGCCGATATAGCTTGAAAGGTCTATTGAAGAGATAGTTGCCATAACATGATCTCCTGCTATAATAGTCTAGTTTCCATCCGGAAACCTCAAGTTTGACGTTTTAAGATAGATTGACAGGGG
>CAZXTZ010000088.1:9366-10876 GCA_964643645.1 uncultured Geobacteraceae bacterium | reverse complement strand
CGGGTCCTCCTCGGAGAGCTTCGCCAAAGCGAGGGCCATTTTTTCTTGGCCGGCCTTGGTCTTCGGCTCAATGGCAAGGCGGATAACCGGCTCCGGGAACACCATCTGCTCCAGCAGAATCGGGTGCTTGGGATCGCAGAGGGTATCGCCTGTAACTGTTTCCTTCAGCTTGGCAACGGCAACAATATCCCCCGCAAATGCCTGCTTGAGAGGCTTCTGTTTCTTCCCCTCAAGCTCGTAGATCTGGCCTATGCGCTCCTCAACCCCTTTTGATGCATTGTAAATAGTTGAGTCGGAGTTAAGAGTACCTGAATATATCCTGAATACCGTTATCTTGCCGGTGTACGGGTCTGAGGTAGTCTTGAATACAAGGGCCGAGAAAGGTTCCTTCTCATCCGGACCGCGCTCTGCAAGTTCATCCTTTTTCCTGGGGTTTGTACCAACAGCCTTTGTCCTGTCAAGGGGGGACGGGAGGAAATCACAGACTGCCTGCATAAGTTGCTTTACCCCCACATTCATAGTTGCAGAACCGCAGAGAACCGGGGTGAAGGTATTACGCATGGTGCCAACCCTTAAACCGTCCACTATCTCTTCTTCCGTCAGCTCTCCGGCTTCAAGATATTTCTCTGTAAGGGCGTCATATGCCTCGGCAACTATCTCAACCATATGTTCACGAAGCCTCTGAGCCTCATCAAGGTAGTCGGCAGGGATTTCGATCTCCTCACATCCACCGGAACCATCCTTGGCGTACTTGCAAGCCTTCATCCTGATAAGATCCACAACTCCCTCAAAGGACTCCTCCGCCCCTATGGGCATCTGGATCGCAACACCGCGGGCCTTCAGGCTCTTCTCCATATCATCAATGGCCCGGAGAAAGTTTGCCCGTTCCTTGTCCATCTTGTTTACAAAGGCAACACGGGGAATCTCGAACTCATTTGCCCATTCCCATACCTCCTCTGTCTGCACCTTCACGCCCGATATCGCGGACAGAATAACCACAGCGCAGTCAAGTGCCCTCATACATGCCCGTGTATCGCCTATGAAATCACCGTAACCGGGAGTGTCAACAAAATGGATCGAATGGCCGTTCCACTCGCAGTGATCAAATGAGGAAGAGATTGAAATTTTCCGCTTAATCTCCTCAGGCTCGAAATCCATGGTTGATGTGCCGTCATCAACGCGGCCAAGGCGGTCAATCATGCCAGTGTTGAACAGAATAGCCTCTGAAAGTGAAGTCTTGCCTGCCCCGCCGTGTGCAACAATCCCCAGATTACGAATCTTCTCAGTTTGATAAGTCCCCATTCGCTGCCTCCTTGTGAGTGATATATCTTTTACATCAGGTTATCCGACAGAAACTGACTACACTTCATACCGCGGTATCTGCATAGGTGCAAGTATTGATGATACAAATATTGAAAAATACCTGACCGGAATCAGATAAAATACCTGCCTGGCCCTTCCCGCACAACATTAAGCACCGCAAGGTCTCGCTCGAATATTTCCCAGAGCG
>CAZXTZ010000088.1:8188-9266 GCA_964643645.1 uncultured Geobacteraceae bacterium | reverse complement strand
GTTCGGCATGTTAAAAGCCTCCTTGCTACCTGTTCCGCTCGTAGATGATCCTCAAACCCTCAAGAGTGAGAAATTCATCAACCTCTTCTATTGTCTTTGACTCAGGGGCTATGAGAACGGCAAGCCCTCCTGTTGCAATAACCTTTGGCTGTTCCCGGCTCTCTGTGCGAATACGCTCAACTATCCCGTCAACAAGCCCGACATATCCATAAAAAATGCCTGACTGCATGGAGTTCACTGTGTTTTTGGCAATGGCCTGTGGTGGACGGCAGATATCCACCCTGGGAAGCTTGCTGGCCCGCTGGAACAGGGCCTCCATGGATATCGCAAGACCAGGGGCTATGGCGCCGCCGCAGTATTCGCCTCTGGGATTTACATAATCAAAGGTTGTAGCTGTGCCAAAATCCACAATTATCAGTGATGTATGATGTTTTTCAAAGCCGGCCACCGCATTTACAATCCGGTCTGCTCCTACTTCCCTGGGATTATCGTACTGAATCTGCATGCCTGTCTTTATTCCCGGCCCGACAATGTAGGGAGATATTGTAAAGAAGTCACGGCACAGTTTTTCCATAATACCAGATATGGGAGGTACTACAGAGGAGATGATAATAGCATCAACCTGCCCAAATGATATGCCAGCAAGAGCGAAGAGCTCATGAAAAAGTATCCCGTATTCATCCGATGTGCGTGACTTGTCGGTGGATACCCTCCAATGTCGAATCAGTCTCTGGCCATCGTAAATTCCCAGAACTATATTGCTGTTACCAACATCAATTACAAGAAGCACAGGTTTACCCCCCCTGTTTTCAGATAACAGTGACATCACCGCTCATGACACGTTCTACAGAACCGTCTTTAACCCTTACAAGCATAGCCCCATCATGGTCTATGCCCACAAATGCACCTTGAATCAGAGCAGAACCGGATTCCACGCGGACATCACGCCCAAATGCATTACAACGCCTGGACCATTCCTCCCGGATCGGTTCAAACCCAAAACGCAGGAATGATTTACAGGCAGAATCAAGAAACTCCACAAGCCTTGCAGCAAACAGCCCACGGGACACCGAATGTC
>CAZXTZ010000088.1:0-8178 GCA_964643645.1 uncultured Geobacteraceae bacterium | reverse complement strand
ATCTTTAGGGAGGTTGCAGGTGTACGGAGGCCTTCAGGAAACCGGGCGGACTCCATATTGATATTTACACCTATCCCCAGTATCACAAAAGAGACCCGGTCAGTTTCAGCGCTCATTTCGTTAAGGAGACCAGCAACCTTTCTTCCCGCGATCAGAACATCGTTAGGCCATTTGATTTGGGGTTTAAGGCCTGCAACATCCTCAATGGCTCTGGCAACTGCAACAGCCGAGAGGAATGTCAGCTGTGGAGCTTCAAATGGCGGCAGATCCGGCCTGAGCACAAGGGAGATATAAAGGTTGACGCCACCCGGAGAAAGCCACTGACGACCAAGACGACCCTTGCCGGCTGTCTGACGGTCAGCAATAACAACCGTACCTTCCGGGGCTCCGGCTTCGGCAAGCCTGAAAGCTTCTGAATTTGTGGAGGCTGTCTCTTCAAGACAAACTATTCTTCTGCATGAGTTGTCTGAATTTGTAAAATGTCTTGAAATGGATTGTTCGTCCAGTATGTCGGGAGCAGCAATAAGGCGATATCCACGGGAGGTAACAGCTTCAACGGCATACCCGAGACTGCGGAGGGCGCTTATCTGTTTCCAGATGGCAGTCCTTGAAACACCCAAGGAACGGCTCAGCATTTCTCCTGAGACAAAGCCCCCCGGTTCATCAAGAAGGGCCAACAGTCGGCTATGATCAAACCTTCGCGACAACAGGAGTGTCCATAAGCATTGAAATATCAACAGCCTGCGGTGAATGGGTAAGAGCACCGACCGATATTATATTAACCCCTGTCTCGGCAATGGCCCTTACCGAATCAAGATTTACACCACCTGATGCCTCAACCGTTGCCCTGCCGGCTATCAGTGCAACGCAGCGACGCATTGTGTCACAGTCCATGTTGTCAAGCATGATTATATCTGCTCCGGCCGCTATGGCTTCATTCACCTGATCAAAGGTTTCTGTTTCAACTTCAATCTTGAGTGTGTGGGGTATGTATGCCCTGGCCCTTCTTATGGCCTCTGTAATTCCACCAGCCGCAACAATATGGTTTTCCTTTATCAGTATGCCGTCATACAGACCTGTTCTGTGATTTACAGCTCCACCAACCCTTACGGAATACTTTTCAAGCATCCTCAAACCCGGGGTTGTCTTTCTTGTATCAACAATCCTTGCGCCTGTGCCTGCTACAGCCTCCACATAACGCGATGTGAGGGTTGCTATACCACTCATCCTCTGCAGCAGGTTCAGTGAAAGCCTTTCCCCCTGTAGAAGCGATGAGTGGTTACCGGATATTCGGGCAATTATCTCACCCTTTGATACCCTTGCACCATCCTTTAGCAATCCTTCAAATAGGAGATTAGAATCAATAATAGCGAAAACCCTGGCTGCAACGTCAATACCTGCCAACACAAAGGATTCCTTGGCAATCATTCTTGCACTACCTTCAGTTGTGGTTAGTACACATGCCCTGGTTGTGATGTCTCCGGTATGAATATCTTCCTTTAGAGCTCTTGCTATAATGTCATCAAGGTCAAGGTTAAGCATATCTCGCTCCATGTAACTTGAATTGAAGATTCTGTATACCACAGGTACAAAGGTCTGGCAAAGCGGTAAACAAGGAAAACAGGCAGGGTTTGAAAACAGAAAGGCACCCCGAAAAGATGGGCGCCTGCCATTTTATAAAACAAGAAGAAGATGTTGAAGACAAAAGATTACGGTCACCCTCCCCTTCTCCTGTCAAAGACATAACTGCTTTCAGAATTCTTTTTTGCCACTTTTTTAAGTTCAGCAGCCACCTCTGCAACCCTTGCATAGTGTGTAATTCCAGTAGAATCAACCGGAACAACTGCTATTGAAAGCCCGAGAATCGGCATCCTCTCCTCCTCCCCCTTTCGGTTGAGCGCCAGGTAGTAACCTCTCTCCTTTGTCGGCTCATCAAAAAGGGTCTTAACTATCTGGTCAAAATTGGAGATTATTGTTGAACAGACCTGCTCACCCCTCTCACGAGGAACGATGAAAACAAAATCATCTCCACCTACATGGCCGCAGAAACCTCCTCCGGACTCCCTTACATTATTGGAAATAATCCGCGCCACCATACGTATTACCTCATCACCGTGGGAGAACCCGTAGACATCATTGTATGGCTTGAAATTATTGATATCAACATAACAGACAACCAGAGGCCATCCCATGGATTCCTCAATGGCCCTCTGAATTGAGGTATTGCCCGGCAGACGTGTGAGCGGATTATTGTCAAATATACGCTTTATACGGGTAAGGGACAGGCTTATGCGACTGAATAACTCCCCAAAATCAATAGGCATGGTAATGAAGTCATCAAGGGGAAAATCCTCCCATGACTCCTGCTCATCACAAACAGGAAAGATACCGATAATAGGTATGGGACTGAAAAAACTGTCACTGCGGATAGTATGAAGTAGGTCGCTGCTGCCTGCACAGGATGATGCAAAATCAATTATGATCAGATCAGGGGGGTCTGAATAAAACACGCCCAGTGCAGCGGCTGTGTTGGATACGATAATAACCTGATACCCTTTACTCTGCATACGGAGCTGCAAAGGAGTGGCTGCGGCCTTGTCGCTGGTTATCAGTGCAATTCTAGGCCTCTGTGGCATCGGATATCTGCATCTCCAGACTGAAGTTCTTTACTTCTATAAGCTTGTCTTCCAGCTCGACAACTATCTCTGCCAGCAGCTTGTCATCCATCTTCAGTGTATCCCAGGCCAGTTGCTGAATAGGCGGCACATATGGATCTCCACTGTCGCCGAAACCACTCGCGTTTATAAGAACATCGGCCAGATGAACAACTGCTGTCTTGATACGGTGATCCTCCGAATGAGTCACATCGTGATGGAATGTTATGGGCTCTGAAAGCTTGTCCGGAAGGAACCAGCTCTTTGAGAGCCAGCCGCCTACTTCAGCATGGTCAGTGTCAAGAACCCTTCGCTCTGCCTCGCTGATATATATCTCGTCTGTCTTGATGATCTTTCTCATCTCCAGAACACTTTCAGCGCATTTAAGTCCGATTATTACCTTGCCAATATCGTGAAGAAGGCCCGCAGTAGCTATCTCCTCCACCTCTGGCAGGGCAAGCTTCTTTGCTATGATGTTTGCTGCTGTAGCTACACCCAGGGAGTGTTCCCAAAGACCCACACTGTTCTTTTCCATTATCTCGAATATGGATGAGGAAAGCGCCAGGGATTTTACCACGTTTACGCCTAGCAGTATCATTGCGTTTGATATTGTTGAAACCCTGTAGAAGCCATATGAAGGAGAATTGGCAAGCCTTAGTATCCGGGCCGAAAGTACCTGGTCTGAGGCGACAATTCGAGCCATTTCCTGTACTGAAGACTTCTCGTTCTCAGACAGGGAGTTCAGTTTGGTTATGACACCAGGAAGCGTTGGAAGCGTCTTGGTGTCCATTATCAGCTTTTTAAGCTCACTCCGCCTCTCGTCCACCTTCGTCCCCCATCATTACAGTAATATGCTTGCGATAGATATCAAGCAGTACCCCGTTCAAACGATTATCCGTTGTCTTTGAAAATCGTTTGTCAAGGTCAGCCAACTGTTCTGCAAGGGATCTGTCGCCATCCTGGTTTACGGGATGACCTTCCACATATACAGACTGAACATCAAGATGCTGAAGTCTCATTATGAGGCTGTCGGTAAGGACTGTTCCCTTGCCACATATAGGAATACCGGCAGGGCTGTCATTACGGAACACATCTCTTGCGAGGATCATTTCAGGAGCTGCCAGGTTAAGCGGTATCTTTTGCATAAAAAAATCCAGACCAAAACAGGAAATTCGATACGTTAAAAATACTAGAGTATGAAACCCGCCTTGTCAAACTACAATCTCAAAAAACCGGACATCCGGCTTTAATGATGGCCAGTGTACCTGAAAATCAGCCTTCGCTCCAGAATGAATCTGAGGGAAATCGGAAGCAGAACAGCCATGAATATCATACCACATCCATACCACTCACGAGCCGAAAGCCTCTCACCCAGCACAGTGAAACCGGCCATAAGGCACCATACCGGATCAAGTGTGTATATTAGCCCTGCTTCTGTTGGAGTCACATATCTCTGATAACGGTTCTGCAACGTAAAACAGATGAGTGTTGGAAATATGGCGCAATAAATTATCGTACCGACTGCCATTTGTGAAAACTGAAACTGCGGAGCCTGGAAAATCAGGACAGATACTCCGGAAATAACTGTCACAATGGCAAACTGGACAAAAGAGAGCAGATAAACATCATCATCCTTTAATACTTTTGAAACAGTAATAATATGTATTGCAATGAAGAACGCACAGATCGTAGAGATGAGATCTCCGCGGTTAAAACCTGATCCGCCGCAAGCCAGAAGCGCTATTCCGGAAGCGGCCATTATTATTCCCAGCAAATTCAGCCTGCCAACCCTGTCTTTCCATAAAAGCTTTGCTATAACCGGAATAAAGAGAACGAAAAGGTTGTTTATCACCCCCGCCCTTGAGATACTGGTTCCCTTGAGCCCCACAACAAAAGTAAGGTTTGTAACAGCAAGGGCTATACCCACCACTGCGCCCCGTTTTACTGTTGCAAGATCAATACGCTTGAACCTGGGTATGCAGATAATGGCTATTAATAAAGTAGCCAGAGAAAATCTTGAAAAGACAAAAATCTGTGGAGGAACCTCAGCTACACCCATTTTGGTAAACAGGAAACTGCCACCCCAGAAAAAAGTTGTCAGCACAAGAAACGCAACAACCTTACCGTGTGATGGACGGTTTATGGCTTCAACAACCGAAATCATTATCATTTACCATCAACAGACTTTACATGCTTTAGAAACTGTAGCACCTCCTGCCAGAAAGCAGGTGAATCCATAAGATCATTATGGCCTGCAGGCAGGGCAACAAACCTGGCATTGGAAGCGGAAGCCGCAACCATCCTGCCATGATCAAAAGGTATGACCTTGTCTTCAGTACCGTGAAGAACCAATACTGGCCCCTTGTAACTCTTTATAATCTCGACATTGTTGAATTTATCCTGAAGCAGGAAGGATGGGAGCAAACGCTTGTAGGCAAATGGCTTTAGAGAGGCCAGCGGAGCGGCGAGAACAAGGGCCTTTACAGGCCTGGAAACAGCAAGTGCGACAGCAGGGCCGGAGCCTATCGAAAAACCAAAGGCAACAATCCGTGCAGAGTCTATTTCCGGCCTCTGGGCAAGCATATCAAAGGCAGCAATGGCAGCCTCGTCCAATGTCTTTTCCTGTGGACGCCCAGATGATTTCCCGTATCCGGGATATTCCACCAGCATTACTGCAAAACCGTCACGTTTCAACTCCTCAAGCTCAGGAGAGAGTTCATCTACCAATTCACCGTTGCCATGAAAAAAAATCACAGCCGGTTGCGGAGTTGTAACTTTATTAAGGGCCAGACGTGCCTCAACCTTTCCAAAGGAGGTGATGACCCACAATTTCTCGGCCCTGGCAGCAACTCCGGAAGCTATTACCGGAGGGGCCAGCGTTCTTCCCGGATATATCAGATGTCTCTGAAAAAGCATTCCAAGGGCAGCATATCCGAGATAGGCAACTAAAACCAGAAACATAAAACGATAAAAAGCAGACATTTAAACTACCTTTAGACTAAAATCAGATTAATGAGAGACAGAAAAGTTCTTGAATGGAATTACAATCATTTTGTCTCCACCAGGAGATTGGGATCATATCCCTGCTGCCTGATTCTCTGAAGTATAGCTACATACTTCCTCGGATCAAGCGCCTTATCCCTGGAGAGCACCCAGAGATAACGCCTGGAAGGAGTTCCAACAACCGCATACTCATATGATTCTCCAATATCAATGATCCAGTAATCACCTGAAAAAGGCCACATAAATGAAACCTTCAGCTTTGCATTTGAAGAACTGTCCACAACCCATGCCTTGCCCTTTGATACTTTTGGTTTTCTGGATACCCCTTCAGAACAGCTGTTTACGACCTCAACCTCACCGTCAGGCAGCAGATTATAGCTGGCAGTGACTTTTGATTCGCAAGAATCCTGAAAGCGGTTAGGGTATCTGGAAATCTCATGCCATGTACCCATATAGCGTTTAAGATCAACCCTGGCTACTGTCTGCAATGGGGGCAACTCCGCCCCCTCACGCAAAGAAGCGCATCCGGCAAGCAAAAAAAACTGTGCAAAAACTACAAACAGAACATACTTCATCACCCACATCCTCCCTGTAAGCTTCAAATACAAGCACTATTCAAACAAACGCTAATATATTAACAATTGAATATTTGAAAAATAAAGGTACTATACTTCAGTCTGTCATAACATTAAAGGAGCATGGCCATGGATACAAACAATTTTGAGCAGATTGTTAATGACAAACAGAACTGCGACAATCCTCTTCTGCCAGAATTCAAAGAGCTTTACCAGCATTACAAAAATGTTTTGCAGAAAGTTGAACAGCTCTCAATAGAAAAAGTCCGTATAGAACAGGAAATGGTTGATATAAACCGTTCCCTGGATCTTGCCACCAGAATTGATCCAATGACAGGACTTGCCAACAGAAGGTCAATGATGGAGCAGATTGATCAGGAATTCAGCCGCGCCCAGCGGCATCAGCGCACAGCATCCATAATCCTTGCTGACCTTGATAATTACAGGGCTTTAAATGAGAAATACGGATACAATGCCGGCGACGATGTCCTTATTGAAGTAGCAAGAGTTCTTAAGTGTTGCCTTAGAAGCGAAGACATCTGCGCTAGATGGGGTGGCGAAGAATTTCTCATACTTCTTCCTGAAACAGGCATAGAAGGTGCCCTGGCTGTTGCTAACAAGATAAGAGAATCGGTTGACATGACCGAATTCAAGGCCAGCAGACCGGGAATACACACAACAATATCCCTGGGTGTTTGCGAATACAGGTCTCACCTGAATATCATGGAATCACTTAATAGCGCTGAACTGGCCCTGCGCAAAGCAAAAACAGGTGGGAAAAACAGGGCCGTTATCGCCTAATCGACCGGAACCCAGACAGATACAGAACCACCCTTACAGCGAAACTCACCCCAACCATATTCATTTGTAACAACATAGCGGTCATCATGCCCGGTAATATCAGTAAATGGAGTTTTTTTTCGCCCCACCTCCATCCATTTGCAGCCCTCTTCACCATTGCTCATCAGCACAGCCATCCCGCCTGGATGTTCATCATCACCCAGACGTGTCCATCCTATTGTTGAGCAATGATCGAAATAATCATACTGATCCCCGTATGCAAAGCGGTGTCGCACTTCCATAAACCTGTCCATCAAAAACCGGTGGGACGGCATTGATATGTGATAACTGTTTCCATCCCTGCCCCTGTCATCATATTCAGCCCCGTAATAATCTGCATGAAAAAGACATGGATACCCCTCTCGCCGGAGCAGTATCAGAGAATAGGCAAGGGGCTTGAACCAAGGTTCAACCACCGACTCCAGGGCCTGAAGAGGTTGGGAATCATGGTTTTCAACAAAGGTTACTGCGTGGTAAGGCCTTGACTGCATCAGGCTCCCGTCAAGAATCCTGGTCATATCGAACTCCCTGCCCGCCCTTCCGGCACGGTGGAAGTTATAATGAAGCGGCACATCAAAAACCGCCATCCTGCCACCCACATCGTCAATGTACCAGAGAAGCTGGTTAAGCGTGGGAGACCAGTATTCACCCACCACAAAGAGATCCTTGCCAGCATGTTTTTCCATTGCATCAAGCCACTCCGGAAAAAACCATGCTGCAATATGTTTGATAGCATCAAGCCTGAATCCGTCAACTCCGGTGGTATCAAGAAACCACTTGCCCCACCTTATCAGTTCTTCACGCACTTCAGGGTGCTGACAGTCCAGATCGCAGCCCATAAGATATGCAAAATTCCCGAATTCCGTCGAAACATCGTCATCAAAAGATTTTCCATCCAGAAGATAGACCGTGTCCCCCTCATATGGGCTGAATTCATCATAATCTACAGCATCAAAATGGTTCCAGTGCCAGACGAAGTCAGAATAAACGCCTTTTCTGCCTGGAAAGGAAAAGTTGGTGTATGCCCTTATTTCCCTTGCCCCCCCTCTGGGATGGATCCTGTCCCCCCTCGGATATGGAGTTGCGACGCAATTTTCCGCTGCATC
>CAZXTZ010000087.1:0-11347 GCA_964643645.1 uncultured Geobacteraceae bacterium | reverse complement strand
CAAGAAAAAAGCACTCAGGTCATTTGACCTAAGTGCTTGATTTTTAATGGCGGAGGGGGTGAGATTCGAACTCACGGACACTTGCGCGTCGCCGGTTTTCAAGACCGGTGCCTTAAACCGCTCGGCAACCCCTCCCGGAAAGAGATAGACTTTTTAACACAACTAAGGCCAGAATCTCAAGACCCATTTTTTTGTTTTTGAAAAATCTGCTCTTTCCATTGAAGGTTAAATAAAGTATTGATAGCTTGCAATTTGATGACTCCAGCCTGCCTGAGTAAAATCCGGCAGTATTATCTGAGAGATTAAAAACAAGGAGGAGTAAAAAATGAGGAAAAAGATTGGTGTAGTGGCATTAGGGGCAATTCTGGCAATGGCAACACAACCTGTTTTTGCAGGAGACGGTCCACCGCCGGCAGAAAAGACAAAGGCAGCGCCTGCAAAGGTTGAGAAGAAGCCGGCTGGCGAGCCAGGTGCATTGGCTGTTGAGACCATAAAGATAAAAGCCAAAGTAACCGCTGTTGATGCTGCAAAGCGTCTGGTAACACTCGAAATGGACGGCAAGTCCCGCTCCATCGTATGTGGGCCTGAGGTGAAGAACTTCGACCAGATCAAGGTTGGTGATCTGCTCAAGATTACTTTTGTTGATGCTTTGGCAGTGTTTGTTCAGAAGGATGGAGGAGCAGCAGGCGCTAAAGATGTAAGCACTGTAACTCTGGCGCCCAAAGGGGCAAAGCCCGGTGTGCTGGCCACAGATACAGTAACTCTCAAGGCTAAAGTAGAAGCAGTGGATGCAAAAAAAGGTACTCTTACCCTGATTGGCCCTGATGGCAACAAGAGAGTCATTAAAGTTGCAAAAAGCGTAAAAGGTCTTAAAGATCTTAAGAAGGGTGATGATATCGTAGTCAAGCATACAGAGGCGCTGGCCGTTGTAATCGAGGCCCCTGCTGCCCCTGCCAAAAAATAGGTTTGCAATATAAAGAGCCGTTAAGGCCGGTTGGGCGCAGAGATCCGTTCTGTCTGGGCCCAAACCGGCCTTTTTTACAGCAGCTTTGTAATTCTCTCCATCCCGCCCATGTATGGTCGCAGGCATTCAGGTATCAAAACTGATCCATCGGCCTGCTGGTAGTTCTCAAGTATGGCAACAAGGGTTCTGCCAACTGCAAGACCGGAACCGTTAAGGGTGTGCACGAATTCGGGCTTGCTCTTCTCATCCTCCCGGAAACGGATGGATGCCCTGCGAGCCTGAAAATCCCCGAAGCTGCTGCATGATGATATTTCCCGATATGTGTTCTGCCCGGGAAGCCATACCTCCAGATCATATGTTTTGCAGGATGAAAACCCTATGTCTCCTGAGCAGAGGGCCATTACCCTGTAGGGAAGCTCAAGAAGCTGAAGAACCTTCTCTGCATGGCCTGTCAGATTTTCCAGTTCAGCCTGGGATTCATCGGGGTGAACAAATTTAACCAACTCAACCTTGTTGAACTGGTGCTGTCGGATAAGGCCACGGGTGTCCTTTCCGTATGAGCCTGCCTCACGACGGAAGCAGGGTGTATATGCGGCGTAGCTTATCGGAAGATCTGCTTTTTTGAGCATTTCGTCGCGATGTATGTTGGTTACAGGAACTTCGGCTGTAGGAATGAGCAGAAAATCAGGATCCACAAGGCGGAACAGATCTTCCTCGAATTTGGGAAGCTGTCCGGTTCCTGTCATACTGGCACGGTTCACCATGAACGGCGGCAGTACTTCGGTGTATCCATGTTGAGTTGTGTGCAGGTCCAGCATAAAACTGATCAAGGCCCGCTCAAGCCTGGCACCGGCCCCTTTTGAGAGGCAGAACCTTGCGCCTGTGATTTTTGCGGCACGCTCAAAATCAAGAATCCCCAGGGCTTCACCTATATCCCAGTGGGGTTTCGTATCAAAGTCAAAGGTTGACGGTGTGCCCCATTTACGGAGTTCTACGTTGTCATTCTCTGATTTTCCAACAGGAGTACTTGGGTGCGGCAGGTTAGGAACAGTCATAAGCAGGTTGCTGAACTCTTCTTCAACAGCCTTGAGCTCATCGTCAAACCCCTTGATTTTTGCAGAAACCTCTTTCATCTCTGCTATTTTATCTTTAACGGTACTTTTGTCCTTAACTCTGGAGATTTCATCAGAGACGCTGTTTTTCAAGGCTTTCAGTGTTTCGCTTTCGGTAAGGAGTTTTCGACGGCGCAGGTCAAGCTCACGAAACCCGGCCAGAGGAAGTTCGCCTCCACGTTTCGAAAGTGCGGCCTCGGCAAGTTCAAGGTTGTCTCGGATAAATTTCATGTCAAGCATGGGAAATTCCTTTGTCAGTTTCAATTTTAAGGTGTACTAACTAGCACTTATGAACCATTACCGTCAACGTAAAACAGCTGTTTTCATTGCATCTGCACTCTTTCTGTCCCTTCTTTTTTTAACCGTCAATCCGGTGGCCGCCGAGGTCGTGATACAGGCAGCCGGCGATGTCATGATCGGGGGCAGATGGGAAAAAGTACTTTCAAAGGACGATTATTTCCACGCCTTTGAGCGGATATCCCCGGAACTTAAAAAGGGGGACATCACCCTTGTCAATCTGGAGGCTCCCCTTACAAGAAGGGGGAAAGAATATACCGACAAAAAATACCGTTTCAGGGTGAATCCAAAAGCGGCAGGGGCGCTGAAGAAGTCCGGAATAACAGCGGTTACACTTGCCAACAACCATATCATGGATTTTGGTGAAGAAGGGCTGGCTGACACCATCAGGCTGCTTGATGAACAGGGGATTGAGCATGTCGGAGCAGGGGTAAACCTTGCTGCTGCCAGAAAGCCGTTAATTAAAGATATTCGAGGAACAAAAGTGGGGATTCTGGGCTACTCCCTTGTTATGCCTGTTGAATTCTGGGCTGGCGAGAAGCGGCCTGGCACGGCCCCACTGCGGGAAAAACTTCTGCTTGAGGATATTGCCAAGCTTAAGAAACAGGTTTCGATTCTGATTGTGACTGTCCATTGGGGGGAGGAGGGCAAGACCAGGCTGCGACCTTACCAGCCACGTTTTGCCCGCATGATGATAGATGCAGGGGCCGATGCCGTGATAGGGCACCATCCACATATCCTGCAGGGGGCTGAAAAGTACAAGCGTGGAATTATATTTTACAGCCTTGGGAACTTTGCCTTTGCCCACAAAAGTCGGATTGCCCTTCGCACCATGATGGTGCGGCTGCGTTTTGACGGAGAACGCCGGACAGCAGAACTGGTGCCAATTAACATAAACCACAGGGATGTTGGTTTTCAGCCGGCCCTGCTGAATGGGAGCAGGGCCGATGAGCTGATGGAGAGTGTAGGAACATTTCCGCCCGGCGGGCTTGAAATCAGGAAGAGCGGAGAGAAGTATACGGTTGCCTTTTGATCATCAGACCCTGAATCTGCTGGCCATGCTACCCAGCTTTTCTGCGGCCGTTGCGAGGCCCGATGCCGCCTGATCCGTGTTTCTTGCGCCATCGGCAACCTGGTTGATCACATCAGTAATGCCGTGGATATTCCCCATCACCGCCCCTGTTGTCCCTGATTGTTCCTCAATTGCCGTTGCCACCTGAGATACGCTATCAGTAAGGATATCAATATGTTGCCTTATTTCTCCAATGGCATGCTGCGAAAGGCTGGCGCTGTCAACCCCCTCCTGTACGCTTTCAGCGCTCTCCCCCATTGATGACATGACATTCTTCACATCACCCTGAAGAGTAACTATTATTCGTTGTATCTCACGGGTTGCATGGGTAGTCCGCTCTGCAAGACGCCTTACCTCGTCCGCCACAACGGCAAAACCACGCCCCATCTCTCCGGCCCTGGCAGCCTCAATGGCTGCGTTAAGGGCCAACAGGTTTGTCTGATCTGCTATATCCTCAATGGTTTTAACTATCTCACCGATCTGGCCTGAGTTTTTCCCTAGAGACTCCACTGCGTTTGTTGTTTCAGAGACCATGTCGCCTATCTGGCCCATCAACTGGGACATGTTGCGGATTGTCTGTTCGCCATCTGTGGTGGCGTTCCTTGTCTCCGATGCCTTCTCCGCCATAAGCTGACAGTTTCTTGCAATATCGGCGCTTAAGGACGACAGCTCTTCAATGGCATGGCTTGCCGAAGATGTCTGGGCTACTGCATCGTGGGCGCCGGCAGACATCCCCCGCGATGTCTGCTTGAGTGTTGCCGCTGAACTGTTAAGCTCGGAAGAAGTGGCCTGAATGCTGGATATCATGCTTCTCATGGCATTCTGGACGTCTCCTATGGATCTGAGTATCAGACTGATTTCATTGTTGTTACGTACAATAATCTGATCGCTCAGATTCCCGTCTGCCATGGTTTTAAGATATCCGATGACTCTGTTTATGGATGCCTCAATCCCGAAATGGTTCAACATGCCGAAAAAAGCTCCAACAAGTATGAACAGTGTAAGTGACCCATAGCGAATCAGCAGGGAATCGGAGCGTGCAAGGAAAGCAACTGCTATCATGCAGATGCTGTAGCAGACACAGAGCAGTCCAACCCTGAACTTTATGGTCTGCCTGAAATAAAGGCTCTTGAGTGTTTCCATTTTAATGCTCCTGATCTGGCAATGATTTGGATTCTGAAATATAGCAGTTTGTAATGATTGCAATCAATACAAGAGATACTGTTTTCTGGTTTCTGAAAATCTGCGAAGTCCCGGCTGCCAGCTTTCAAGCAGCTGCTCAGGTCTTTTCCCCTCAAAGGCAATCATTTTCCATGCCCCATTGTCGCCTGTCATTCCGTTGAATCCGGAGCGCGCCTTGTACTGCCTGGGGTAGGCTTTGCAGATTGCCCGGGCAAGGTACAGGCCGCCAAGGGGCAGGTTGGCGCTGCGGATTTCGGTTATGGCAACCTCTACTCCGTGGCAGGGTTTACCCTGATATATATGACCGGGGGCTGTGGGGGTGAAGCTTGTTGCCCTGAATTCAAGGCCCGGCAGTTTAGGGAGGTTCTTAAGTACGGCTTCCGGATCAATCCATGGGGCGCCATAACGGTGGAACGGCTTGTCAGTTCCCCTTGCAACCGAAAGGTTCGTGGCCTCAAGGGGGCCGAAACCCGGATATAAAAGCGCTGCAATCGGGTCTTTCATGTTTGGTGAGGGGTTGACCCAGGTAAGACCTGTATCATTCCAGAGCATATCCCGTTTCCACCCCTCCATTTTAACCACCTGCAGATTTGCGTTGATGCCTGCTTCCGTATTGAAAAGTCTGGCAAGTTCAGCAATGGTCAGTCCATGTCGGGTCGCTATGGGGTGGATAACAGTAAGTGAGCGGCAGCCGGTAAGGTCTGATGCAAGCCTTTTCAGTATCCCTGACTCGTCTGGAACCGCCCCCTCAACTACAGCTCCCCCCAGAGGGTTTGGTCTGTCCAGCACAACCAGTGGAATTCCCTGCTGTCTGGCAGCCTGGAGGGCATAATACAGGGTGCCGATGTAGGTATAGAAGCGCGCGCCTATATCCTGAATATCAAACACAAGAACATCAATGTTCACAAGGGATTCCGGCGTTAAACGGCAGCTTTTGCCATAAAGTGAATAAACCGGCAGTCCGGTGCGAACATCATTTGTGGATGAGAGCTTTACATCGGAATCTCCACGGATCCCGTGTTCGGGTGAAAACAACGCAACAAGCCGGACTCCCCGGGCTCCAGCCATAAGGTCAATAGTACTTGTACCGTTTGCGGAACGGCCTGTATTGTTTGTTATAAGTCCAACCCTCTTTCCCTGCAGCAGATCGAAGTTGCGGCGGGCAAGGACGTCAATGCCGGTTACAACTTCTGCAAAGGAAGGGACAACGAAAAACAGGAGGGTGATAATCAGCATCAGGACTCTGGCCATGAAACCTCCTCCATCCCGATTTCTTCTTTCAGTGCAGACAAAAGTCCCTCCATTTCACGTTCACGGCCATGAGGCACAGATACTCGCACAATACCCAATGCATTATCCACTGTGCTGATTGAGCAGAGCCCCTCGTGTGCTTCGGTTATAAAGGTCAGGTAGGCATGGTGTTTCCGTTCCACCTTGAAAAATCTCGGGTTCACCGTTTATTCACCTCTTCTCCCTGAATGGCCACAGGCAGGGAGCGCCCCTCTATCATCCCCATTGCAAGGGTGCAGTCAGGGGCATCGGTAACTTCTGCCCTCGCCTCCTGCATTGTTATGCAGGGGATGCTGTTTTGACTGAGCAGTTTGAGGAGCCTGTCAAAGGGATCACGAATTATCCCCCCCTCCAGCTCGGTATGGATGGTAAGCACGTTAAGGCCCGGCTTCAGACGCTCAAGGTAGTATTCAGGAAGAGCTTCAGCGGTCACCCCGTCCCTTCCAATCAGTTCATCGGCAGTGGGAAGGGTTGTGGGTATCTGTAATGTGCTGAACTGCCTGCCCCCGATAACCGGGTAGAAGGGATTGGTTCCACGGCTGTCACTACAGTAAGAAAGAGACATCTGATCCTGGAGTAAAAGTGAGTTGGCCGAGACAGTCCACCCAGGGGCAGCGGTAGTGGTTGTCAGACGTCCGAACAGATCCATGAAGGCTTTTGCAGCCTGCCCAAGTTCGGACTTGGCAAAACCTGCATCACTTTTTAGAAGGAAATCGTGCCAGTTCACATGATCCCATGCATGGATACCCACCTCATGCCCCTGTTTTTCAGCTTCACGCATCACTGTGGCGCACTTTTTCCAGATTACAGGCCCGGGGAACAGTAAGCCGTAAAGCATGGTTCTGACGCCGAAGGCAGAGGGGGCGCCGGAGCGCAGGGCCTTCTTGAGAAAGCCCTTGTGTGTAAATATGCGTCGCAGGGCCCTGCCTGTGTTATCCGGCCCCATTGAAAAATAGAAGGTGCCACGGGCGTTGTTACGGGCCAGTGTTTCAAGCAGCACCGGAATCCCGTCCCGGGTTCCGGCGTAGGTGTCAACGTCAATTTTAATAGCAACGGTTCTGGAAGACATGGTGATCTCCGGTAATTCTTATGTATTCAATTAGTCTACGTGTAGGGCTTCAATGGCAATTTCAAGATCAATAATAGGGATACCTGCTGAAGAAGTCATGGCAATGGCCTTGAGGCCGGGCAGTCTGCATCTTGCCTTCAGGGCCTCGGGCAGGGGATGAATTCTCTCTGCAGGCAAAGAGCAGAGGTCAATCGGCATGGCAACGGATATCTCCGAGTCTCCTGAATCCCCCTTGATGGTAAGGATCTGCCTTGCCTGAACAGCCGCTGGCTTTTCAAGACCCAGGATGGATTCAATTTCAACAGCCTGATCATTGACGGAAACACCGGAACTTCTTACCTGACTTGCAATAACAGCAACCTGATGGTTTCCGGCCCTGAATATGACAAGATCAAGGCAGTCATTGCCCTTGATTTCGGGGGGGGCTGATCTCATCCCATCCCCTGGAGATAGTGAATGAAGATCTGATCAAGATCAAGAATCGTCACAGGCTGCTCCCTGAAGCGCAGAAGGCCGGAGACGAATGGGCGCATCTGGTCAGGAAGGTTTGACGGCGGTGGCTGTAGCATACCCTGGGGCAGGTCAATCACATCAACAACCCTGTCAACACGGATGCCGCTGTTCAAATCCCGTACCCTGCCAAGGAGGATGGCCGATGTGGCGGCAGGGTCTGGCAGGGGAATCTGAAACAGTTCGTTAAGGCGGATGACCGATTCTATATCCCCCCTCACGTTGATAACCCCCTCCAGTGAAGCAGGACAGCCCGGCACAAAAAAAATGGTTGCCCTGGTCATTATCTCCCGGATCCGTTCTCCGTGAAAGGCGAACCAGTCGTTGCCCAGGGCGAAGATAACCAGCTTTACAAGAGGCTCGTCAACATTTACTGTCTCCCTGGAGGCTGTCTTCCGCCTTGCAAGGATCTGGTCAAGATCTGTATCGCTCATCTCAAGTGTCATCCTATGCCACCACAACCCGGTTGCGGCCTTCGTTTTTAGCGCGATACAGAGCCTTGTCAGCGGCTTCGCGCAATGTTTCCATGCTTGAATGTTTGGGAAAAACTGAAATGCCCGCGCTGAAGGTGCATGAAAAGTTGGCGCCATGTCCATCAAAGCTTAAACATTCGAAGTCATGCCTCAATCCCTCAACCAGTTCAGCGGCTTTGGTAATATCAAGATCATGAAGCACAAGGGCAAACTCCTCGCCGCCATAACGTCCAACTATGTCAGATATTCGCAACCTGTGCTTAAGAACCCTTGCCAGGGCAAGAATAACCTGATCTCCCATCGGGTGACCGTGGGTGTCGTTTACCTTTTTGAAATTGTCAATGTCAATCATGACAAAGCAGAGTGTTGAACCGTTGCGTCTGGTAGTTGCCATGGAGGCCTCCAGAAGCTGGGTTGTGGTTGTGTGGTTGAAGAGGCCGGTCAGGCTGTCACGCACCATCATTGATCGCAGTGAGCGCATCCGTTCTGCCCGTATTTCAACTGCAGCCACCAGTTCATGCGGTACCACTGGCTTGGTCATAAAACCTTCAGCCCCTATTCTCATGGCTGAAAACTGCTTCTGCCTGTCCATCTCGCTGGAGAGATAGATTATAGGAATAGCGGTAAATTCATGCACCTGACGGATAAGCTTTGCAAGATCATATCCTGTGCAAATCGGCATATACATATCCATAAGAACAAGATCGGGGCGGAAATCCTGCAATACTCCCAGGATGCTGCCAGGTTCGTTTACGCAACAGGTCGTCATACCGGCTTCCTGTAGTATCAGACTATGGTAGTTTGCCACGGTGGGCTCGTCATCAACAACCATAACCCTGTAAGGTTCAGTCTTTTGCTTACAGGTAAGCCTGTCCAGGGATGAAACCAGATCCTGTATATTTGCCGGTTTTGTAAAATAATCGGTTCCACCTGCCAGTACTGCTGAAAGTCTGGCATCAAAGTCGTCACGGCTGGAAAGAAATATGACAGGAAGGTTGTAATCAATCTCCTTACGCAGAAGGCTGACCAGATCGGATCCTGCATAGCGCCCCTCCGGAAAATGGATATCCATTACAAGGGCATCGGGACGATTTTCCCTGACAGAGAGTCTCAGCCTGTCAAGTTGAGTAAAAATTTCAGGTATATATCCAAAACAGGAAAGCTGTGTTGAAAGCTGCTCAATCGCGACCTGGTCGTCATCACAGAGGTATATACTCTTACAGCGGCAGTCCTGGTTCGGGGTAAAAGGTTTGCATCCGGCTGCATCCGGGCTTACTTCCGGTTTCTTTTCCTCAGGTATTTCCACAGAAGATATTGCAAGTATTTCCTGCTCAATTGACTGAATGAACAGATCCAGCTGTTCAACCCGGTCTGACGCCATCCCGGAAGTGTTATTTTCAAGGGCATGGCTTAGCAGATCTTCGGCCTTTTCAGCCGAGTTTCCTATCTGGTCAAATCCAAAGGAACGGCCTGTGCCTTTAAGACTGTGAACCAGCCGGTGCAGCTCTGTCAGGGCATCCATGTCAGAATGGTCTGCATTTAGCCTGCTCCAGAGTTCCAGAATCTGCTCAAGACGGTTGGGCAGCTGATCTATGAAAATACCGCGAAGCCTGGCGATCTTCTGGTTTACCGATAACGGGGCGTCTGATTTCATGGGATACCTTTCAGCTTTTCAACTGCCGGTTGAGCGGGCCATACAGTCTGTAATCAGGGCAGGCAGCTTTTCCATAAGAGTACGGTCCTTCAGTATGCAGCCATCAAGGCCAGGTTCTTGCGAAAGGGCCTCTTCAGGGCTGTTGCCGGTCAGAAGAATAAACGGAACCGTGACATTCTGGCTGCGTAATTCCCGGAAAAGATCAATTCCTGTAACCATCGGCATGTTCTGGTCACTCAGCACCAGATCAAACGGAGGGCCTGCCCCCACAAATTCGGCTGCCTCCACACCGTTTTCAGCCAGAACAGTTTCATGTCCCATATCTTCAAGTATGGCTGCGGTCATTTCACCTGCCATCGGATCATCATCAACCACCAGAACTCGCATTGTTCACCTCTCCTTCAAAGGGGGTTACCCCAAAAGGGCCTGTAGTGTATCCATCAGACTGCTCTGTTCAAAATCGCTCTTTACTATATAGGCATCGGCCCCGGCCTCAATGCCCCGGCGTTTGTCCTCTTCCCGCTCACGGGAAGTGATGATCACGATCGGCACGTTACGGTAACGTTCCTCTTCCCGCAAGCGGGCTGTAAGTGTAAAACCATCCATGTTGGGCATCTCCACATCGGTCAGTATTGCATCAAAAGGCTCTGCCAATGCCTTGCCCAGTCCGTCCTTCCCGTCTTCCGCCAAGGTTACATGATAGCCGTATGCCTCAAGGAGATCCCTTACTATCTCACGTGTGCTTATTGAATCATCCACCACCAGAATCCGACTGCTTTTGCCGGAAGGGGTAACAGAAACATCCCTTGCGGCAACCGATGATGTCATGTTGAGACGTCTGGCCAGATCCAGCAGGGCCGGGGCATGGAGTACGCTTACCAGTTCATTTCTGCCGGTGATCACCATTCCGGATACCATCGCAATCTGGCGCATCTGTTTTGGCATCGGCTTTATGACCATATCATACTCGTCGAGCAGCTCATCAATTATCAGGGCAAGCTTCTCATTGCGTATCTGCAGCACCAGAAGCAGCAGACCAGGCCGACTCACTGCCTGCCGGGAAGGGGGGCGGGTCTGGTGAGGCGGTATCTTTACAAGGGCGGAAAGGGGTGCCACAGGAACGAATTCATTTTCCAGAACCACGGCGCTACGCCCTGCTGTTATAGTCATAAGCGATGCCTGGGGCACTCGCACCAGGGCCGCCACATGCTGGGATGTGAAACCGAAGGGGAGGCCTTCAACCCCGACCAGAAGCACCCTCATCATTGCGAGGGACAGGGGAAGTCTCAGTGAAAAAGCTGAGCCACGGCCCAGTCGTGATTCTACAGTTACCGTCCCCTGGAGGTCGTCCACAATGCTCCGTTTAACAACATCCATCCCTACTCCGCGGCCCGAAAGATCTGTAATGATGGCGCTGGTGGAGAAACCGGGCAGAAAGATCAGATCAATTAAATCTTCCTGTGTAAGCGAGGCAGCTGCCTCTTCGGTCAAAAGACCCTTGCGGATCGCCTTTTCTCTTACAATTCCAGGATCAATCCCTTTCCCGTCGTCGCTTACCTCTATCAGCACCCAGCCTCCGTCCTGCCGCGCATTGACAGATATGAGGCCCTGTGGTGGCTTGCCTGCCACAGCACGTTGATCCGGTGATTCTATGCCGTGGTCAAGGGCATTTCTCAGCAGATGGAGAATCGGATCTGAAAGAAGGTCAATCATCTGGCGATCAA
>CAZXTZ010000086.1:0-11448 GCA_964643645.1 uncultured Geobacteraceae bacterium | reverse complement strand
ATCTTCATAGGCGGAGGAATTTTCGCTCTGCCTTGTTATCACCCCATCCCACAGCAGGCCGAAGCGCTCAAGGGTGCGGATTATGTCATCCTCAAACTGCTGCCTGCAGCGTTCACGGTCCAGGTCATCTATCCTGAGGAGCCATCTGCCACCACGGTGTTTTGCCATAAGCCAGCTGCCCACCGCAGCAACCAGAGAACCGATATGCAAAGGCCCGGTGGGAGACGGTGCGAAGCGGCCAATCAGCATCAGACCGTTTCTCCGGAAATCAGCCTTTTTGCCAAGGCCCTTTCTTCATCCTTTGAGGCTATCTGCCCATCCAGTCTGGCAGCCAGCAGCTGTTCCTTCAGTGCGCGAATAACCGGCCCCCTTGCAGCCCCCAAAGCCTGAAGTTCCGTTCCGGTCAGCTGCGAAGTAACCTCGGCAAGGTGGGTGAGATAGTGGGAAACCATCCGTCGAAGTTCTTCCATGCCGCTGCGGGCCAGCCCGTAGAGAAGCAGCTCCAGCGGCATTCCCTGCAGCCAGTTGTATAGCTGGCTGTTTGCCACATCATGCCCGCGATTCAAGGCCTGCCTAAGGTGCTGCAGCCGTTTGAGAGACTTGTGACGATGGCTGAAGATACGCTCCATTTGACGCTCCGGTATCATCAGGCGCTTGCAGACTTCCAGATAGTCAGGTGAATCCAGACGGTCTGTGAGTGCAAGGAACCAGACAGCCCATGCATCCAGCGGCCTGTCAAGATAAAGAAGATGAAACCAGGCCAGGACACGCTCCATCTCTATAAACAGCTGCTCTGTGTCTGGCCCGAACCGCAGGCTTCCGTGGATACAGGGCAACAACCCCAGCTGTGCCATCCTCTTTGCTGCCAGCCAGGGGCTCTGCTCTTTAAGGATATGAAGCAGTTCGCCCAAAAGACGAGAGCCCCCTACCCTTTCAACGAGACCGGCCCTGACAGCAGAACGGAGCAGGCCTTCGGTGTGGGGATCCAGCTGAAAGCCCAGACGTTGCTCGAAGCGCACAGCCCTGAAGGCCCGTGTAGGATCTTCAACAAATGAAAGGTTGTGCAGCACACGAACCGTTTTTTCCTGAAGATCCTTCTGGGCTCCAAAAAAATCCAGCAAAATGCCGAATCTGTCTCTATTAAGACAGAGTGCCAATGTATTTATGGTGAAATCCCGCCTGTAGAGATCATGACGCAGGGAAGCTCTCTCCACGGTTGGCAGAACACCGGGGGAGTCGTAGTATTCAAGGCGGGTACTTGCAACATCCAGCTTTCGCCCATCGGGAAATACCAGTACAGCAGTGCCGAAGGCATGGTGCGGGCGCACCCGGCAGCCATTCCTGGCGCCAAAGGTCTCGGCAAAGAAGATGCCATCACCTTCAACCGTAATATCAAGGTCCAGATTGCTGACACCCAGTATCAGGTCACGCACAAAACCGCCAACGGCATGAACCGATACCCCCAGCTCATCTCCGGTTTTACCCAGCTGCTCCAGAAGCTCCACCGAATCAGGGGGGAGCCTGCGTCTGATCAACGGCGCAAGTTCTCGCTGTTTAGGCTCCGGGGAGAGGCGTTCCAGATCGTACAGGGTACTGCCATCACTACTGCTGCCATGCAGATGTCGCATCATATCAGTGCGGGTTACAACGCCAACCAGCTGGCTGTTTTCAAAAACCGGCACAAAACGGCGGTCTGCCCCTGTCATATAGTCCATAACATCAGTCAGCGGGGTATCCGGTGCGCTCCTCATAATTCCGGTGTGCATCAACTCGGTTACGGGCCGTTCACCCAATCCGTGATAAACCGCTTTTTCCGCCACCTTTCGGGTAATAACCCCAAGGAGCTGACCATCATCCAGCACAGGCATTGCGCTGTAGTTATATCGTACCAGCTGATCCCTGGCCCCCTGGAGTGTAGTATCGGAAGGCAGGCTGCGAACCGGTGACGACATCACCTGGCCAACAGTTTTACGGGGATGAACCGCCAGCAGCAGACTATGCTCAAGACGCTCCAGCACAGTGGGCAGATTTTCTCCCCTGATGGTTGCGGAGGCTGCGGCAGCGTGACCGCCGCCGCCAAAGCCCCTCAGTAATTCACCTACGTCAACTTCTGCTACCCGGCTGCGGGCCACCAGGTAGACCCGGCCTGCCATCTCCACCGCAAGTACAAGCAGATCCAGGTTCTCCATATCCCTCATAAGATGGGCCAGACCAGCAACATCCCCCACATACCAGGGACGGGTGGCATGGGCCACAGAAAGCCGCACCCCGCTTATCTCAGTGGTCTTGAGAGTTGCAAGCAGATCGTGCAGCAGCTCAACCTGTGGCGTGGTAAGCTCCGGCGACAGAATCTCATCAGCCAGCTGCAGGCGGGCGCCCCGTTCAAGAAGCCAGGCAGCGGCACGGTAATCTTCCGGGGTTGCCGTGGGAAACAGGAGCCGACCTGTATCCTCGTGGATACCAAGCAGCATAAGGGTTGCCTCTGCAGGAGTCGGCTCAATACCCCTCTCCTGCAGCATGGCTGTCATAATGGTGGCGGTGGCGCCAACAGTCCTGACAATCCCCCCTGAGGCGACAATACTGTCTTTAGTGGCAGGATGATGGTCATACAGATGAATCCGGATGCCAGGACGTTCCAGAAGCTCGGCGAACCTGCCGATACGGCTTGCCTGCTGGCAGTCCACAATTATCAGCCTGGTTATTTCTGTGAGGTCAATATCTTTTGATCGGACAATAGGTGGCAGCAACTCAGGGTGGCGGGAGCTGAAATCACGAAGGTTTTTTTCCTGAGAGCCGGGAAAGGATAAAATGGCGCCCGGATAAAGCCTGCCTGCGGCTGTCAGGGAGGCCAGACAGTCAAAATCAGCATTAAGGTGGGTTATTACAACATCCATAAGATCACTTAACCGCCAGCTTGCTCTCCCAACGCCAGGCATCTTCAACAATGGTTTTCAATGAATCGTAGCGCGGACGCCAATCCGTGAGGCTTTTTATCTTCTCTGCCTTTGCAATGAGGCAGTCCGGATCGCCCGGTCGGCGGCCTTCTTCCTGCACCTTGAAGTCAACACCGCTTACAGACTTCACCATTTCAATAACCTCGCGCACCGTACTGCCAGTGCCATAACCTACATTCATTACAGTTGATTCAGCTCCGCCTGCAAGATATTCAAGGGCAAAAAGATGTGCAGATGCCAGATCCTCAATATGTATGTAGTCCCTTACACCTGTGCCGTCCTTTGTGGTGTAGTCTGTTCCGTATATTGCCATCTGCTCACGCTGCCCCAGGGCTGTCTGACATGCTACCTTTATCAGGTGTGTAGCCTCCGGTGTTCGCTGGCCTATCCGTGCCTGAGGATCTGCACCTGCCACGTTGAAGTACCTTAATGCCACATATTTAATCGGATGTGCAGCAGCAACGTCACGGATCATCCATTCGCTCATCAGCTTGGAGGTGCCGTACGGATTTATAGGGGCCACCGGTGTCTCTTCAGAGGCAGAGCCACCTTCCGGAAAGCCGTAAACTGCCGCAGTGCTTGAAAAGATGAATCGCTCAACACCAAATCTCACACAGGTTTCCAGAAGACCCAGAGTATTCCTTGTGTTGTTCCCGTAGTACTTGAGAGGCTGGCTGACCGACTCAGGGGCAACAATTGAGGCTGCAAAATTGAGAACCGTTTTGAAGCGATGGCTCCTGAAGGCTTCTTCAAGGTGTTCACGGTCGGAGAGATCACCAACAATAAGCTCTTCGCCATTAATCAGGGAATCACTGAAGCCGGTTGAGAGGTTATCATACACCACAACCTTTTTACCTGACTCGGCAAGCTGTCGCACAACATGGCTTCCGATATATCCGCATCCGCCTGTAACCAGAATTGACTCTGTCATTTATTCATCCTTTATGTACTTTTTTATATTTTCTCTGGATCGCTCCAGACGTTCTCGACTATGGGCCTCAAGTGTCCAGACTGAATCAGGCGCATGCTGATCCAGAAGGGAGGTGACAAGATCAAAATCTATCTCCCCCTCCCCGACCGGCAGATGTTCATCAGCCTGGCCATGATTGTCATGCAGATGCGCTTCAACAATAAAATGGCCAAGCTCATCAAACCACTGCTGCATTGAAACTGTTGCAAACATATTGAAGTGTCCGGTATCGAAGCAGTGAGCGACAGAGGGGTCACCAATCCCCTCAATCACGCGCTTTATGGTGGATGGTTCCTCTTCAAATATATTTTCTATTGCAATAGTGGCACCTGTATCCCGGGCCTTGCCAAGAAAGCCCTGCCAGAAGGCTATGCTGTTGTCAACCCACAGATCTACCGCCGATCCGTATGAAAGCCTGCTGTAACCGGGATGAAAGACCACTACCCGGGGTTTCAGGATGGCAGCGGCGTCAAATGTCTGTTGCACACGTTTTTTTGTGCTTTCCCTTATGTAACTGTCAACAGATCCAGGATTAAGATCCATGAAGGTGGCATGAATAGTACATGAAAGGCCGGAAGATTCGAGATCAGATGCAAAATTTTTCAAAAGATCCGTATCAATTGAATCAAGGGAGGCTGAAGGCATATAAATTTCAGGATTTATCCGCTCCGCAAGCAGATAAGAACGATGCTCCATTAATCTGGGCAACGGTATGTGCGCACACAAAAGACTAGGCATAGTGTTTCTGCTCCCTGGATCTGGGGCCGCCCACCCTGCTTTTTACCAGCGCCTCCAGTTTGTCTACGGATGGCGGGTCTCCCAGTATTATCAAAGTATCCCCTTCGTCAAGCTTTGCCTGTGAGTGGGGGTTGAATATCATCTGACCGTGTGACTTCTTTATGCCAACTATAATTACCCCGGTTTCCTTGCGGAAACCTGAGCTTACCAGTGTATCACCCGCAAAATCGGAACCGGCAGGGATTGCAACCTCTTCCATCTGCAGATCAAGATGTTCGCTCCCTGTTGCTATTTCAATAAAATCAACTACGTTTGGACGGAGTATTGACTGGGCCATCCTCATGCCGCCGATATTGTATGGGGAGACAACCTTGTTGGCCCCTGCCCTCTTCAACTTCAGTTCCGTTCCTTCCTCCCCTGAACGGGCCAGGATATAAAGATCCGGGTTAAGCCCCCTGGCAGTAAGTGTTATATATACATTCTCGGAATCTGAAGTTACCACAGAAATCAGGCCGGCAGCATGCTGTATTCCTGCCTTTACAAGGGTTTCATCCAGGGTTGCATCACCTTTCAGCCAGAGATAACGGCCATCTTCAATACGCTCAAGTACATCAACATTGTGCTCAACTACAACAAAAGGCACATCATTTGCTGCAAGTTCACGGCAAATCATCGAGCCGATCCTTCCGAATCCGCAGATTATATAATGTTTTTTCAGTGCATCAATCCGTTTTTCCACCTTTTTCCTCCCGATCATACGCTGGATCTGGCCTTCAAACATAAGCTGGGCAACGCTGCCAACAAGATAAAAGAATACACTTACACCTGTTACAATAAGTAGCAGGGTAAAGATGCGTGCTGTATTTGAAAGGGGATGGATCTCGCCAAAACCGACTGTTGCGACAGTTGTTATGGTCATATAAAGTGAATCGAGAAACGGCCAGCCCTCAAGCAGCATATAGCCAGAGGTGCCGCCCACTATCAGCAGAAGTAAAACCGTAACGGACACAACTATACGCCTTAATGGATACACAACCCCCCCTTTTTTCAATTAGCAACCATACAACCTGTCTGCCAGATGATTCAAGGTCTTTAATAAGTTCAGTTCAGTAAAATTTGACAAAAGCAGCATACTGTATACAATGTACATATCCTGGACAGAGGTTAAATCATGGCAAAAAAGAGCAATGAAAAGCATCTTACCCTTAGAGAAATAATTCTGGAAAATATCCGTGATGCCATTATTTCAGGCTCAATGAAGGCAGGCAGCAGGGTATCCGAACCTGAACTGGCGGAGCGTTTCGGCATAAGCCGGACACCCATAAGAGAAGCATTCAGGCAACTGGAATCAGAAGGGTACCTTACCGTAATCCCGAGAAAAGGGGCTGTTGTAAGCTCTTTTTCCCAGAAGGAAGTAGGCGAGTTTTATGCCATTAAGAGCATTCTTGAAGGCTACGCCGCAAGGAGAGCATGCTCAAACCTGACAGACAAGGAAATTGACCGGCTGGAGCAGATAAACGAACGTCTTGAAGAAATGGCTGCCCAGGACAATGTGAAACAGTTTTTCAGAATTCATAACGACTTCCACGAACTGTTCATAAAAGCGGCTGACAACGACAAGCTTCGTGAAATGATTAACGGCCTTGTTTCCCGCTTCCAGCGTCTAAGGCTGATGTCTCTGTCGGTGCCAGGAAGAATGTCCCTGTCAGTTCAGGAACACAGGAAAATTATTGAAGCATTCAGAAAAGGAGATTGTGAAGCCGCTGAATCGCTTGTAAGAATGAATGCGGAATATGGTGGAAAGGTTCTGCTCGATGGCTCGCAGGGACATCCATCAATGTCACTGGACCTCTAAACCTATCGGAGCCCGGTTATGTCCAACTCCTCTGACATAAGACGTCTTTTGCCGAAGATGGACAAGGTGCTCTCCTGGCCTGAAATATCCTCCCTTGAGGCAGAGTATGGATACAAACCTCTACGGGATGCTGTCAGAAGCTCCATTGAGCTTCTGCGAAATGAACTGGCCAGAGATATCAACACAGATATTTCAACGGAACGGATATCACAGATTATATTCCAGACACTGGCATCTGAAGCAGACCCTTCACTAATCCATGTAATCAACGGTACAGGTGTTGTCATCCACACCAATCTGGGCCGCTCGCCTCTTCCCGCTGCAGCTGAAACAGCTATTCGTAACATCGCATGCTGTTACAGCAACCTTGAGTATGATCTTGAAACAGGAGGGCGTGGAGAGAGGTATTCCCATGTTGAAGCTCTCATCTGCAGACTGACCGGTGCAGAAGCTGCGATTGTGGTTAACAACAATGCCTCTGCAGTAATGCTTGCACTATCAACCCTTGCCAAGGGGCGAGAAGTCATAGTCTCACGCGGGGAACTGGTTGAAATAGGCGGTTCATTCCGGATTCCGGAGGTTATGGAACAAAGTGGCGCAATACTGGCTGAAGTTGGCACGACAAACCGCACACATCCGGCAGACTACAGAAACGCCATCAATGAACAGACCGCCCTGCTTCTCAAGGTTCACACCAGCAACTTTGCAATTGTGGGATTTACTTCAGAGACAACAGTAAGCGAGCTTTCAGCCATTGGCCATGAAAAGGGGCTGCCGGTAATGATGGATGCCGGAAGTGGATGCCTTGTTGATCTTTCGCGTTACGGAATTCCGGGTGAAGAGACCATTCAGCAACAGATGAAGAACGGAGCCGACATAGTCACATTCAGCGGTGACAAACTGCTTGGGGGACCACAGGCCGGCCTGATTGCAGGAAGAAAAGATATAATCGGGCAAATAAGGAAGAATCCACTCCTCAGGGCAATGCGTATTGACAAGCTGACCCTTGCAGCCCTTGAAGCCACATTAAGGCTTTACCGGGATGAACGCCAGGCCATGAAGGAAATTCCAACACTTGTGATGCTTACGGCTGAAATCGGAATGCTTCGTCAAAAAGCCGCAAGGTTCTTAAGGCTGTTGAAAAAACAGCTGCCTGAGGAAGTCTCGGTAACAACTGAAGACGGGACTTCAAGCCCGGGCGGAGGTTCATTTCCACTGATTCAGCTTCCTACAAGGCTTCTGGCAATCAGAATACCAGGTTACAGCGCTTCCGGAATTGATGAAGCGCTGCGTTCAACCAGCCCTCCGGTTCTGGGAAGGGTCTATAAAGACACCTTTTTTCTTGATGTAAGAACAGTGAACGACAATGAGACACCCCTTCTTGCTTCAGCGCTAATACAGGTGTACAGGAAGAAAAAATGAAACAGAGGGCATTTGCAATAATCCCGGCTGCAGGAATGGGCAAACGGATGGGGGCATCCATCAACAAGCAGTACATTACCCTTGCTGGAATGCCTATCGTTGCTCACACAATAGAGGTTTTCCAGAACTGCGGCCTGATTTCAGGAATAATCCTTGTAATACCTGAAGACGAGATTCCATACTGCCAAAAAGAGGTGGTTGAGCGTTATTCTTTAACCGGAGTAACAAGCATTGTCGCAGGCGGAGCTGAACGTCAGAATTCTGTCATGAATGGCCTTAAGGCACTCCGCAACATTGCCGCAGACAATGATCTGGTTCTCATTCACGATGGAGTAAGGCCCTTTATTGACAAACAGACGATTGAAGAAGCAATGGCAGCAACAGGTGAAAACAGGGGTTCCCTTGTGGCGGTGCCTGTAAAGGACACAATCAAGGTGGCAACTGAAGGAATCGTTACAGCAACACCGGAGAGGTCAACCCTGTGGCATGCCCAGACCCCCCAGACATTCCGTTACATGCAGATAATGTCGGCCCATGAAAAAGCTGAAAAGGAAGGCTTTACAGGCACGGACGACTGTTCGCTGGTGGAAAGATATGGAGGTGTCATACAGATTGTAAAGGGCAGCTACACAAACATAAAGATAACAACCCCTGAAGATCTTATACTGGCTGAAGCCTTCATAAAAACAGACGAACAGACAATGAGGTTCAAATTACAATGAAAACAAGCACTTTCAAAATCATCTCCCTTGTTCTTCTTGCACTGATCATCCTCCCGTCAATATCAGCCGCCGCAGATTACGACCTTTCAAAGGCTCTGGTCATAGGTAGCGGCCCAAAGAAGGTAATAGAGTTCACGGACCCGGACTGTCCCTTCTGTAGAAGGGCTTCCATTTACTTTGATTCCCGCCGTGATGTGACACGCTATGTGTTCTTCACCCCTCTTGCAAGCCATCCCCATGCCAAACGCAAGGTTCAGTATCTGCTTTCACAAAACGACATGGTCAAGGCCTACCATGATGTCATGTCAGGCCTTTTTGACAACGCCCCCCCCATGAAACTTCCTGTATCTGAAAAAGGTATAAAGCTTCAGGAAGCCCAGCATGAGATAGCCAAAAAGTCAGGAATTAATGCAACCCCTACCTTTATTATATCAGGCAGGATAATTGAAGGATTTGAGCAACAGAAAATTCACGAACTTCTTGGAAAATAGCATTCGCAAATCTCCGTCCGTACTTATTGATACGGTGTTTAAATATTTAAATCCTGCTGTAGGGGCGTTCCTTGTGATCGCCCGGTTTGGGCGAACATAAAGTTCGCCCCTACGATTCGCATATTTAATCACCGGAACAATACTCCCTACACCGTCTGATTTTCCACATAACAAACACGGGATTGACAAATCGTAATTATCACATACTCTATAAATTAATACATCTGGTACGCACGGAACTATCGGGGGACTACTATACTAACAGGGGGTAATTGCTATGAAATCATTAAACTATCTTTTGGTATTTCTCATGGGGCTATTCGTAGTCTCTCTTGCCTGCGCATCTGAGATCCAGTCAAAAAATCCAAACATTCCTGCAGATGATAAAAAATCTGTTGCAAAAGATCCGCAAAAGACAGGAAAAGCTACAGGACTCGTAACACAGGTCATGGCAAAATCCAAAACAATCTGTATTCAGGCTCCTGGTAAAGGACAGATGATTTTTTCCTTTAACAAGGACACCAGATTTAAAAATCTCTCAAGTTTCAAGGATATTCAGGCAAATCAAAAGGTTGCAATTGAATTTACAATATCAGAAGGCGCTTTCACCGCCAGTGAGGTTTCTCTTGTTCTGGTGCCACTGCCAGATGGAGTTAAAAAGGTCTCCACAGCTGAAATGAAAGAGCTGATAAAAAACATAAACCCTGAAAGCGGAGTAATAATCTACGATACCCGTCCGCCTGTCAGATATCACCAGGCCCATATTCCTGGTTCAATATCCCTGCCTTCTTCAGAAGGTAAAAACGAAGAAAATGATAAAAAAATGATCGGACTTTTACCAAAAGACAAAAACAGGCCGATCATATTCTATTGTGGAGGTCCTACAAGGGGGTTTTCAGCAAATGCCGCCTCTTTGGCACTTAAAAACGGTTACACTGACATCAGGGTTTATTCGGAAGGCTTTCCCGGATGGCAAAAAGCTGACCTTGTCTTTGCCTCATCCCCTAAATTCGTAAAAGATGAAAATATCATTCTCATAGACCTGAGATCTCCACAACTTTATGAAGCAGGGCATATACCAAGGGCCATAAATTTTCCTGCGGATAAATTCAACTATCTTCCGGAAAGCGCGTTTCCAGACAACAAGGATGCGCCATTTGTATTATATGGAGACAATCAGGCCAAAATAAACACCGCAGTTGAGCAGATGAGGGATTTCAACTTCAGCAAGTCAACATTCTTTCCTGGTGGTGTTGAAAGATGGAAAAAACTTGGCAACAACCTGGAGGCAGGATCAAAACCATCTCCCGCAAAATTTGTTTATATCAGAAAACTGGCACCGTTCGAGGTAAGTATTGATGATTTTAAAAAGGCCATAGGTAATAAGGAAGTTCTTATAGTAGACACAAGAAGCAAAGAAGAGTTTGCAATGGGAAACATTAAAGGTGCAGTTAATATTCCATGTGACGACATGCCCAAGCTGTATGCTACGATACCAAAAGACAAACCGGTATATGTATACTGCGCCAACGGGGCCAGATCAGATGTTGTTTATGAATACCTTAAGGGTAAGGGCTATACCAATGTGAAACTTTTGAAAGCTACGGTAAATTTCGTTAACAATTCATTCACAATAACCAATTAGTTCATAAAGAACCGTTATCTGAGACAGAATCAGGGCCTCCGTCTTTACGCCGGAGGCCCTGATTACAAAAGGTTCAATATTCCAAAGGCATGGCCTTTACCTGTTTTGCTGTAAAAACCGGGCCATCCTTACAGACATATATATTGCCCACATTGCAGCGCCCGCACTTGCCCAGACCACACTTCATCCGATTTTCCAGAGTGGTATAGATCGCCTCGTCACCAAAGCCAAGTTTCTCCAGCACCGGCAGGGTAAATTTGATCATGATGGGCGGACCGCAGACCAGTGCAATACAGTTTTCCGATGATGGAGCCAGTTCATCCAGCACAGTAGGCACAAAGCCCACCCTGCCGTCCCAATCTGGCCCGTTGCCGCCAGGGTCAACTGTCTTTACCAGTTTTACGTCACTACGTCCTTCCCACTCCTTCAGTTCCCGCTTGTATACCAGATCAGCCTCGCTCCTGGCACCATAGACAATGGTGATATCGCCAAACTTATCCCGCAGGTCAAGACAGTTCCAGATCAGCGTCCGGAGTGGTGGCAGAGCGATGCCCGGAAGCAGCACTCAATATAGCCTTTACGGGTAGGCGATGAGGCGATGCAGAAGGTGGACTCACCGGCACCAAAGGCAGAGTACTCGGCAAACTGCCC
>CAZXTZ010000085.1:0-11464 GCA_964643645.1 uncultured Geobacteraceae bacterium | reverse complement strand
CCCACCCCTATGCCGGTTACGAGGGGATGGTGACCTTTGCCAAGCAGCTGGATCTGACCGTTAACAACCCGATCTGGCCGCTCCTTAACAGCCCGGAGCCCTGGGAAACCGATACTGCGCCACTAGTGGGTGCTGCCCGCAGCCACGCCAGTACCTATCTGGCAGAAGACCTGTCTGCCTCACGGGTTGCAGTGCCCAAAAAGGCAGCCACCGTTAACCCGCAGAAGAACTCGCCAGCCCTGGGAGCAACCCTGGCCTATCTGGGGATTGATAAGATGCTGGGCCTGCTGCATGGCGCGCAGGGTTGTTCCACCTTTATCCGGCTGCAGTTGTCGCGACACTTCAAGGAATCCATCGCCCTGAACGCCACCGCCATGAGCGAAGACAGCGCCATCTTTGGCGGCTGGGAAAACCTGAAAAAAGGGATCGGCCGGGTGATTGAGAAGTTCGGCCCCAGGGTGGTGGGGGTGATGACCTCCGGTCTGACCGAGACCATGGGGGATGATGTCCGCTCTGCCATTCATCAGTTCCGCGAGGAACATCCCGAGCATGACGGAGTGCCGGTGATCTGGGCTTCAACCCCGGACTACTGTGGATCGCTGCAGGAAGGGTATGCCAACACGGTGGAGGCGATTCTGGGCACCCTGCCGGAGGCTGGTGAGCCGATTCCGGGTCAGATTAACCTGGTGCCTGGTGCTCAGCTGACACCGGCGGATGTGGAAGAGCTGAAAGAGTTGATCGAATCATTCGGTCTGACCGTACTCTGTGTGCCGGACATCGCCAATGCACTGGATGGCCATATTGATGCCGATGTATCGCCCCTTTCAACCGGCGGGATCAGCGTAGACAAGATCAGACAGGCCGGACGCAGTATCGCCACTCTGTATGTTGGTGATTCACTGGCCAAGGCTGCCAACCAGCTGGAGGAGCGGCTGGGGATACCGGCTTACGGATTCACTTCCCTGACCGGTATGGCCGAGACCGACCGCTTCATGGCGACCCTGTCAGCCATCAGTGGCAAAGCAATACCGGAGAAGCAGCAGCGCTGGCGTAGTCGTCTGGCCGATGCCATGGTTGATTCCCACTACCAGTTCGGTAACAAGAAGGTTGCCATAGCCCTTGAGTCCGACCACCTGAAAGGGATGACCCGCTTTCTGGCAGGGATGGGGTGCGAAATTCAGGCGGCTCTGGCAGCCACCCGCACCCGAGGTCTGGACAGTCTGCCCTGCGACAACATCTTTGCGGGGGATCTTGAAGATCTTGAAACCGCCGCAATCGGGGCCGACCTGCTGGTTGCCAACAGTAACGGCAGACAGGCAGCAGCCAAACTGAAGATCGGCGCCCACTTAAGAACCGGCCTGCCGGTGTTTGACCGGCTGGGGGCGCACCAGAAGATGTGGGTCGGCTATCGCGGAACCCTGAACCTGGTATTTGAAGTGGCAAATCTGTTCCAGGCCAACGCAAAGGATGCCCAGAAACTGGCGCATAATTAGAAAAACAGGGCAAAGGCTTTAAAGATGTACTCCTTCAGCAGTTGTGCAATGCAGACACAAATTTGCCTGCCTCGCTGAGATTTTACCCGGTAGCCAACTAAGATAATGACGTAAAGGTTTTAAAAGTTGACATCTTTTGATTGTGGTTTTCCTGCCATTGCCCCGTGTTAGTGGTTGTCCGGAATTTCCGGACAACCACCTGTTCATCAAGCCCCAGATCCGGTAAGGATGCGGGGCCTTCTTTTGAATCAGATACAAATTACGCAATCTTTTCAAAACCAGCCGTGCAGCGCAATATATGGACATAATTTGTTAGAGTTGTATTCATAAAATGTTCTTTTATGATTTCTAATAGAGTCTGCAATTCATTCTGTTTCTACATTATCTCTCAGGTTTTACTGGTTTTTATTTTGTTGGCATACTATCTGATAAAACTGAACTGAAAGAGAGGTGGAGCATGAATAAAATGATACTGTCAACAATTTGCATGCTGTGTTGTGTGAACTCAGTTGAAGGCGGCGAGAACAGCAGGGCTTCAACTATTGACATACATGTTCACACAGCAGGTATTGGCGCTGGGGGAAGCGGATGTTTTGTGTCGCCAGCAATGCGTTCCAGCTGGCGATACAATGTCTTTTTAAGGGCTTTTGGTGTGACTGAGCGGCAGCTTGAGCAGGAAGGTGATGGCCTGATTCTGAAAAAATTGTCGCTGTCACTGTCACAATCAAATTCTGTTGATGCTGCTGTTATTTTAGCTATGGATGGTGTTGTCGGAGTCGATGGGGAGCTTGATCTTGAAAAAACAGAGATTTATATTCCGAATGATTTTCTTGCAAAGGAGATCCGGCGATATCCCAATCTTCTTTTTGGCGCCAGCGTTAATCCTTATCGGAATGACGCCATAAAACGTCTGGAAAAGGCCGCTGCAGAGGGTGCTGTACTGATTAAGTGGCTCCCGTCAATACAGCTGATTGATCCCTCTGATGAAGCCTTGATTCCATTCTACAAGCGCCTCAGAGAACTTGGACTTCCGCTTCTCACACACACCGGGAGTGAAGAGTCGTTTACATGGAAGCAGGACGAATTGGCAGACCCTGTTCGATTGCGGCTACCGCTTTCAATGGGCGTAGCTGTGATAGCAGCTCATGCAGCCAGCAATGGATCTAATGACGGTGAAGCAAATTTCAGGCGCATTCTGCCTCTGTTTTCTGAATTTCCCAATCTGTATGCCGACATTTCAAGCTTGACCCAACTCAACAGGCTTGGCCATCTGTCACGCCTTTTACGAAATAAAAACCTTACTGGCAGACTTCTTTATGGCACTGACATGCCCATTCTAAACACAGGCATCACATCTCCATGGTTTCATTTTTATCGTATGTCCCCGCTAAAACTTATATCTGTCCTGAAAGAAAAGAATCCCTGGGATAGGGACGTAGCGCTCAAAAAAGCACTTGGTACCCCATCGGCCGTATTTACCAACTATTCTGAAATATTTTCAAAATCCAGGGAAGTCGCGTTTACCACTGAACAAACAGCATACGAAATACAAATCCACAGGAGTAAGCCAGTCCGAGTTGATTGATCCGTTAGTGTTATACTGCTAATTTAACTTTCTAATATCATCCACTCCGAATCTTTTTTGCCCATAAGCTACTTTTTCAAGAGAATAGCTTAAATTCTTGCCTGACGGTGCAACAACAAGTGTAGGCTTGCCATTTATCTGTCCTACCTGATAATTCAAAGTTGAAACATTTGTTACTTTAACTACAGCGTTTGGATCTGGATTTTTTTGCTGTGCAGAATAAGTAAACTCGCCAATAATTGTCGGGGTTGTTTGAAACACGGTCACATTTGCTAGTTTAAAATTGTTAACGTCATTTTTTCTCATTACATCTAACTCTTTATTTATTTCTCTTAATGGTTTGTTTTTATGATTAGCACTAATCATTTTGAGCTGATTAGCGTCTTTATTTTCAAGAGCATCAGTTAAAATTGATAACATTCTCATCGCTACTCGTTCTTCTTTAGTTACAGTTAAGCTGGTATAATTTTTATTTAGTTGTGATATCAACTCTTTTTCTTTTTTATATATTGATGCAGCTCCTACAAAGACGATCATAGCAAATAAAGACAATAGAGCTACAGCAACAGCTAAGGCGATACCAAAATTAGTCTTGAAAAACGGTTTTTCAGTTTTAACACTACTTTCAACTGTTTTAGGTTTAGCAGTAATGTTTTGTGATGATATTTGAAGCGGCTTCTCCCACTGAAAATCTACATTTGCGGAGGTGGAATTTTCACTAACCTGTTTTAATTTTGAAATTACTATATTCGGATTGAAGTCAAATTTATTTTTGCATGTATGGCACATGACCGATACCTGTTGATCCGGTAATCTTGACTTGTCAACCTTTGCTTCTGCATTGCAATGCGGACAGGTTATAAGGACTGTTGAGATGCTATTAGTTGATCCAGACATGAATAATTCCTCCATTTATGATTAGTGAATAAGGTACTGACGGTTGTCAAGACAGAAAAGTGAAGAAATTAAGTTTGGTTCACCCCAGTTTAAATGTCCTTGTTCTTTGAAAGATCAGCCTGTTCAAGCTACCCTTTGAAGTATACCTCAGCCGGGGTTTTGTAGTCCAGCGACTGATGGGGCCGCTCGTTGTTGTAGTAAGCGAAGTACGTCCTGATTCCTTCTTTTGCTTCCTGAACGGTCTCATATTCTTTGAGGTAGACTTCCTCGTACTTCAACGATCTCCAGAGACGTTCTACAAAGATGTTGTCAATTGCCCGTCCTTTGCCATCCATGCTGATGCCGATACCGGCGGCTTCCAAAATCATGGTGTGACGCGGGCTCGTGAATTGTGAACCCTGGTCGCTGTTAAAGATTTCCGGCTTTCCTCTGGTTAATGCCCGCTCCAGTGTTTCAATGCAAAAGTCGGCTTCCAGAGTGATACTGATTCCGAAGGCCAGCACGTACCGGCTGTACCAGTCTATGATTGCAACCAGATAGACGAAACCACCTCTGAGCCGGATGTATGTAATGTCAACGCTCCAGACCTGATTAACCCTTACTATCGGTACGTTGCGCAAAAGGTACGGATAGATCTTATGGCCTGGAAAGCGGCGACTTAAGTTGGGGCCGGGGTAGATGGCCATCAACCCCATCAGGCGCAGCAAATGTCTGGTGCGCCGTGTGCCTACATGAGGATAGCCCTGTTTCTTGAGCCAGTCCGTCAGCTTGATAACACCCAGAAATGGATGTCTCGTATATTCTTCATCCAGCAGCCGCATGAGGATCAGATTCTCTGTTGAGACCGGGGCTGGCTGGTAATACAGGCTGGAATGACTTAACCCCAAAAGTTGACATTGTCTGACTACGCTGATCTTCGGGTGCTTCAGATCTATCAGCAGTCGCTTTTGGGCGGTACTACATACCAGATTTTTTTTTGAGCCAGTCAAGTTCGACCTTGAGCTGACCTATCTGGCGATATAGTTCCTCTTTGAGCTTCTCGTCGGCTTTTACCGACCTGACTTTCTTGTTGTCAAAAGCTGCAACCAGTTAATCCTGTGCCTGGCGCTTCCAGGCGGTTATCTGCTTCGGATGCACCTTGTAGAGTGAGGCCAGCTCGGTTACGGTCTGAACACCACGGATTGCCGCCAGAGCGACCTTGGCTTTGAATTCGGAAGTGCGTTTTGTTCTCATGTTTGCCACCATAGATTGCCCCCGTAATCATCGGCAAACCAAACTTAACTACCTGTCCGAAAAACCGTAAGTATTATACCATACTGGAGTTACGTGATTTTAAAAGGAGGACAACAATGATATAATTAATAGAATTACAGTAGAGGTGTTGAGGTTTGGATAAACACGATTCTTATACTTGAAATGCTGAGGGCAGTAGCAACGAATCATACAGGAGACACAGCATGCAAAACTCAAACAAAATATTGAAATTTATCAAATTAACAATGAATGTAGGTGTACTGTTTTTGTTGACTTTTATGTTTTATAGCATAGTTTTTGCGCAACCTGCTGGCAATACTTCTGGTTGGCATCTTCTTGACTATTCATTTAAAGATGGAACAGCAAGATATGAAACAGCACTGATGGGGACAAATTCTAAAATGTATGACCTTGTGAGCCACAAGGGTGGCAAAGGCAATATTGAAATAAGTCAAAAAAGATATGATACAAAAACTGGGAAGATGCTTGCCGGTGTTACCTATAAAGTCATCTGGTCAGACCCACCCAAGTTTTTGAAGCCTGGAGAAAAAGCGGCCTTGGATTATCAATTAAGCACAATTTCTTCACTTACTTGGAAGCCACCTCAGCAAACAGTGCATCTTAATCAAGGGCTAAATGGAGTATATTTTACAGCTTCAGACGGTACAAAGTTCATCACAAAAAATCTGAAAGATAAATTGACATCGGAAAAAGTAATTGAAAAAGGGACTGCAGGAAGCAAAAGAACGATAAAAGTTACTTTAGGAAATGGATACTCGGCAATCTATAGCTACGAATGGAGATAATTCTTAATAAGTTCTGATTTTGATAAACAGGAGGGATGCAGATCAATGCAACAACGTAAACTCGGAACACAGAAATTAACCGTATCAGCGCAGGGTCTGGGCTGTATGGGAATGTCGGACTTCTACGGCGAGCGTGATGAGGCTGAGTCGATTGCCACTATCCACCGCGCCTTTGAGCTGGGGGTAAACTTTCTGGATACCTCTGATGCCTACGGCCCGTTTACCAATGAAGAGCTGATCGGCAAGGCGATTAAGGGGAAGCGTGATCAGGTGATAATTGCCACAAAATTCGGCCTGATACGTAGTGCAGAAGGGGCGCCAGGCGGTGGCTGGGCGCCGGTTACCGGTATCAGCGGCAAGCCGGAGTATGTCAAATCAGCCTGTGAAGCGTCGTTAAAGCGGCTGGGGATTGACTGCATTGACCTCTACTATCAGCATCGCGTAGATGCCGATGTGCCGATTGAAGAGACGGTAGGGGCAATGTCTGAACTGGTAAAGGCCGGCAAGGTCCGATATCTGGGCCTCTCGGAAGCAAGCCCGACAACTATCCGGCGTGCCCATGCGGTGCATCCGATCAGCGCCCTGCAGAGTGAATATTCGCTCTGGACCCGTGATCTTGAAGATGAGGTGCTGCCGACCCTGCGTGAACTGGGGATCGGTCTGGTTCCATACAGCCCGCTGGGGCGCGGCTTTCTGACCGGACAGCTGAAGAGCCCGGATGATTTTCCGGCGGATGATTACCGTCGTAACTCACCGCGATTTATGGGCGAGAACTTCTGGAAAAATCTTGATCTGGTGGAGAAAATCAAGGCCCTTGCCTCAGCCAAGGGGATAACGCCGGGTCAGCTGGCGCTTGCATGGGTGCTGGCTCAGGGAGATGATATCGTGCCAATCCCCGGCACCAAGCGCAGGAAGTACCTTGAGGAGAATATCGCTGCCGGAGCTGTGAGCATCAGCGCAGACGAGATGGCAGCCATTGCAGCGGTGCTGCCCAGGGATGCAGCCAGCGGCGAGCGGTATCCGGCCTATATGATGGCGTTTCTTAACCGCTGAAATGGTTGCAGGTTAAGCGCAATCTTTCGCCTTTTAAGGTTTCCACTTGAAATAGCGTGCCGTCTCTTCTTTCACCACCTTTGAGAGCAGCAGCAGGCCGATGGTGTTGGGGATGATCATCATACCGTTCATAAGGTCTGAAAAATTCCAGACAAACTCCAGTTTCATCATTGAACCGACCAGAACAACACAGACAAATACTACCCTGTAGGGCTTGATCGATTTGGGGCCAAGCAGATACTCAATCGCCTTTTCACCGTAGTAATTCCAGCCGATAAGGGTTGAACCGGCAAACAGTGCAGTTGCGATCGCCACCAGTATCACGCCAGGCTGCCCCAGCACCGCACCAAAGCTGACGCTGGTCAACTGACCTGCCGAAACACCTTCCATCCAGGAGGTGCCTGTCAGAATTACCAGCGCAGTCATACTGCAGACCACCAGGGTGTCAATAAAGGTCTGGGTCATACTTACAAGCGACTGCTTTACCGGATCGTGTGTGCGAGCTGCTGCGGCTGCTATCGGGGCGGATCCCATGCCGGATTCGTTGGAGAATACACCCCGTGCAATACCGAAACGCATTGCCGCAGCAACTGTTGCACCGCTAAAGCCGCCAGCTGCCGCACTGGGGCTGAAGGCATGCTGAAAGATCAGTCCAAGGGCATGGGGAATCTTGTCAAGGTTCAGTGCCAGTACCACCAGACAAGCGACCACATAGCAAAGGATCATAAACGGCACCAGGATTGAGGTTGCCTTACCGATTGATTTAATTCCCCCCAGAATTACAAGACCGGTGATCATCATCAACACCACGCCGGTAATCCATGTTTCAACATTGAAGGTGGCCTTAAAGATGCTTGCCACAGCATTTGCCTGGGTCATGTTGCCGATACCGAATGTTGCCAGCGCAGTAAAGAGTGCAAACAACCACCCCAGCTTAGGCAGGTTGGCCCCTTTGGCAAGATAGTACATCGGGCCGCCCCGCATACCGTGAGGGCCTTTTTCACGATATTTTACCGCCAGAACCGCCTCGGCATATTTGGTGGCCATACCTACCAGACCGGTCATCCACATCCAGAATACCGCCCCCGGCCCACCCAGGGTGATGGCTGTTGCCACTCCAACGATATTTCCGATCCCCACCGTTGCCGCCAGAGCGGTCATAAGGGCAGCAAAATGGCTTATGTCTCCGTCACCGGCATGCTCCTTGTGCCAGATGAGCCGAAAGGCGTGTGGCAGTGCACGGAACTGCAGACCCCTAAGGATAACGGTCAGATAAAGCCCGGTACCTACCAGCAGGAACAGGATTGGTGGTCCCCAGACCCAGCCGGAGAGTGTTGCTATGATTTTTTCAGCAGTTTGCATCGACGAATCCTTTCCTCTTCAGGTTTAGGTCTGTACAGCGTTGTCTGTTTCGGATGAGGCTATTTTCACCATCATTCAAGCTATGTCAACCATTCCCTTTTATAGCGATACTTTTATCTGTCGCTGGATAATCAGGAACCACCATTATTTACTGGCTCTACCGGTGGATTTTTGCTAATTGAATGAACTATGTTTGTAACTGCCTTGAAATACTGCCTTTACAAACAGCTTGTCTGGTTGTAGGGGTTGAACAGCTAAAAACCAGTACATCAGAGCTTATGATCAGTCAATCAGGATATGGTGAGGTAACTCAATGGCGCTAGACAAAAACAGTCCGGTAAACAACTTCTCCATCACCATCGCCACGGTTAACGGTTCAGGCAGCCAGACCGCCAACAACACCGTGCTGCGGGCGATCCACAAGATGGGGCTGCCGGTCAGCGGCAAGAACATCTTCCCGTCCAACATCCAGGGGCTGCCCACCTGGTTCACGATCCGGATTAACCTGGACGGCCATCTGGCCCGCAGCGGCAGTTACCAGGTGCTGGTGGCCATGAACAAGACCTCGCTCAAGGAGGATCTCGAGCAGCTGGCTCCGGGCGGTATCTGTCTTTACCCTGATGATCAGCAGCTGCCGTTGCAGCGGGATGATATTACCTGCTACCCGATGCCGGTGACCGAACTGGTCAAACAGTCGGGCGCTGATTTCAAGCTCAAGCCGTACGTTGCCAACATTGTCTATGTCGGCGTGCTGGCCTGGCTGCTGGGGATTGAGATGCAGGAGATCGAGGCCGCCCTTGCCCACACTCTGGGGGGTAAGCAGAAGGCGATCAGCCTGAACAGCGCAACCATTACGGCTGCTTACGATTGGGCAGCCGCCAACCTGACCAAGACCGATCCGTTCCGCCTTGAGCGGATGGATAAAACCAGCGGCACCTTCCTGATTGACGGCAACAGCGCCGCAGCGCTGGGGGCGATCTTTGGCGGTGTGCAGTTTGTGGCCTGGTACCCGATTACCCCCTCCACCTCAATCATTGATATGCTCAGCGAGAATCTGCCCAGACTGCGTACCGATGCAGAGGGCAACGCCACCTACGCCATTGTGCAGGCAGAGGATGAACTGGCGGTGATCGGCATGGTGGTGGGGGCCGGCTGGGCAGGGGCCCGGGCCATGACCGCCACCTCAGGCCCCGGTCTGTCGCTGATGGCCGAGTTTGCCGGTTACTCCTTTTTTGCCGAGATACCGGCGGTGATCTGGGATGTGCAGCGGATGGGGCCATCCACCGGCCTGCCGACACGGGTTGCCCAGGATGACATCCTGGCGGCCTACTTTCTGGGACATGGCGACAGCCGTCAGGTCTGCCTGATTCCCGGCTCGGTGGAGGAGTGCTTTGAGTTCGGCTGGCAGGCGCTGGATCTGGCCGAGCGGTTGCAGACCCTGGTGATTGTGCTGAGCGATCTTGACCTGGGTATGAACCTCTGGCCGACCCGGCCGTTCAGCTACCCGGAGCAGCCGATTGACCGGGGCAAGGTACTGACTGCCGATGACCTGACCCGCCTGCAAGGGAACTGGAAACGGTATGCGGATGTTGACGGCGACGGTATCGGCTACCGCACCCTGCCCGGCACCAGCCACCCGGCAGCCGCCTACTTCACGCGGGGAACCGGCCACAATCAGGCTGCCGGGTACAGTGAGCGGCCCGAAGACTGGCAGCCCAACCTTGAGCGCCTGTTCAAAAAGCATGACCATGCCCGCACGCTGGTTCCGGCTCCGGTGATTGAAGAGCAGGCGGGGGCAGAAGTGGGGATCATCTCCTTCGGCACCAACCATCTGGCGGTGCAGGAGGCGCGGCAACTGTTGCAGGCTGGCGGTATCAGCAGTTCTTACCTGCGGCTGCGGGCCCTGCCGCTGGAGGAACAGCTGACCGGATTCATCAGCAGGCACCAACGGCTGTATGTGGTGGAGAACAATCTGGATGGTCAGATGCATGCCCTGATCCGGCTGCATGCTCCCGGCGAGGCCACACGGCTGATCTCCGTAGCCCGGTGTGATGGCCTGCCGCTGACCGCCAGCTGGATCAGTCAGACCATTGTGCAGCATGAAGCAAAGGAGGTGCAGCCATGAGCGATCAGCCAACCGTCAACCGGATCGGCCTGACCAGAGCCGACTACAGCGGCGCAGCCTCTACCCTCTGCAACGGCTGCGGCCATTTCATGATCGTCGGCGTCATCATCAACACCCTGCATGAACTGGGTCTTGACCCGACACAGGTGGCCAAGATCAGCGGCATCGGCTGCTCCAGCAAGAGCCCCACCTATTTCTCAAGCCGCTCCCACGGCATTAACGGTCTGCATGGCCGGATGCCCTCCCTGGCCACCGGCGCAACCACCGTGAACAGCAGCCTGCAGGCTATCGGGGTCAGTGGCGACGGAGATACCGGCTCCATCGGTCTGGGGCAGTTCAAGCACCTGCTGCGCCGCAATGTGGATATGGTCTATATCATCGCCAACAACGGGGTCTACGGCCTGACCAAGGGGCAGCTCTCGGCAACGGCCGATATCGGCCAGCCCCAGCGCCATGCCGGTCTGAACCAGATGCCCCCCCTTGACCTCTGCATGGAGGCGATTGTGGCCGGTTGCGGGTTTGTGGCCCGCTCCTTTGCCGGCGACACCAACCAGTTGAAGGAACTGCTCAAGGCCGCCTTCAGCCACCGGGGTACGGCGGTGCTGAACGTGCTCAGCCCCTGTGTCAGCTTTAATAACGGTGAAGGCTCCACCAAGAGCTATGTCTGGGGGAAGGAGCATGAGCTGCCGCTGCATGAGATCAGCTTTGTGCCGCTGGAGCATGAACAACTTACCGCAGCGTATGAGCCGGGTACGGTGCATGAGTTGACCCTGCATGACGGTTCCATGGTCAGGCTGAAGAAGATCGGGCAGGAGTATGACCCCACTGACCGGATGGCTGCCATCCGGCTGCTTGAAGAGGAGCGCACTACCCATGCCTTTACCACCGG
>CAZXTZ010000084.1:0-11511 GCA_964643645.1 uncultured Geobacteraceae bacterium | reverse complement strand
CGTTCCGAGGCTTCAGCAGCTATCTCTGCAATCAGGCAGAAGGTGGCGAAGGAGTCTTCAGAGGCCAGAGTGTTGCTTCAGAAGCAGGCCGAGGCGCTTTCGGGCGATATTTGTGAGAAAATCCTGGGGAGGAGCCTTTAAGATGCTGATTCAAAGCGTACTCTCTAAAAAGCGTGCCCTCGTCCTGACTTCCATAGCTGTGCTTGTGCTTTCCGCAGCAGTTGTGTATGCATCGGGCGGTGAAGCCGGACATGGTGATGGACATGGCGTATCTCCTGCCCAGTGGAAAGACTTGGGCTGGAGGGTTGTGAACTTCGCAGTGCTTGCTGGAATACTTATATGGGCCATAAAGAAGGCGAATGTTAAGGGCTCACTTGCAGACCGTCAGGCAAGGATAGAGAAAAATCTGAATGAGGCAAGCGCTGCCCGTCAGGCGGCAGAAGCCAAGCTTGCGGAATACACGGAGAAACTTGCCAAAGCGAATCTGGAGGTTGAGAGCCTTCGTGTTTCAATGATGAAAGATGCAGAGGCTGAAAAACAACGCATAGTCGCAGAAGCCAAAGCTGCAGCCGAGAAGATTGTCGCACAGGCTGCTCAGGCCGCTGGTCAGGAAGTCCTCAAGGCCAGAAATGAACTGCGCGCCGAGGCAGCAAGGCTTGCCGTAGAGATGGCATCGGGCAGACTGGCAGGAGCAGTTCAGAAGTCTGACCATGACCGTTTTGTTAATGAATATCTCGGGAAGGTGGTGCAACTTTCGTGATTAACAATGCTATTGCCAGAAGGTATGCAAAGGCCTTGGTGCAACTGGCCGCAGAGGCCGGTACGATAGACAGCTTTACCCGAGAGCTTCAGGCTGTTGATGCGCTGTTTGCTGGCAGCTGTGAGCTTCAGGCGGCACTTGCCAACCCGGCCATAACCGCAGACCAGAAGAGACGGATCATGCATGAGCTGATCCTTCGCCTTCACTGCTCCGAGTTGATTTCAAACTTTATGCTGCTGCTGGTTGACAAGAATCGTACAGCATTAGTGTCGGAAATAATTTCAACCTACATGCAGCTTGCTGATGAATACACAGGCGTTATACGTCCCGTTGTTACAACAGCGTTTCCTCTTGATGATACCCAAGTGGCTGCAATTCAGGAAGCATTGGAAAAGAAGAGCGGCAAGAAGGTGATTCCAAGGGTTGTTCTTGACAATTCTCTTATCGGTGGTGTCGTTACACAGATTGGTGATATTGCATATGATAACAGTGTTAAAACACAATTGGCACAGATTAACGATATACTAAAGAAGGGGTAAACGCTTCTATGGAACTCAGAGCCGAAGAAATCAGCGAAATTATTAGCAAGCAGATCAAGGATTACGGTAAGGAAGTTGAGGTTTCCGAAACCGGCACCATCATTTCAATAGGTGACGGTATCGCCCGTATTCATGGCCTGTCAGGTGCCATGGCAGGAGAGTTGCTGGAGTTTCCCGGTGGCGTATCCGGCATGGTTCTGAACCTCGAAGAGGACAACGTCGGAGCGGCAGTTCTTGGTGATTACATTGAAATCAAGGAAGGCGACACCGTCAAGCGTACTGGCAGAATCGTAGAGGTGCCGGTTGGCGAGGCGATGATCGGTCGTGTTGTTAACGCAATCGGCGAGCCGATTGACGGCAAAGGCCCAATCAATACCGAGCATTATCGTAAGGTCGAGATCAAGGCCCCTGGTATTGTAAAGCGCAAGTCAGTACACGAGCCGATGGCAACAGGGCTTAAGGCTATTGACTCAATGGTTCCAATCGGTCGCGGACAGAGGGAGCTTATCATTGGTGACCGTCAGACAGGCAAGACAGCCGTTGCTATGGACACCATCCTCAACCAGAAAGGTGGCGATGTAATCTGTATTTATGTTGCCATCGGCCAGAAGCGTTCAACTGTTGCCCAGGTCGTTTCCAGGCTTCAGGAACACGGCGCAATGGACTACACAATAGTTGTTGCTGCAACTGCATCCGAATCAGCCCCACTCCAGTTCATTGCACCGTATGCAGGTGTAACAATGGGTGAATATTTCCGTGACAGTGCACGTCATGCTCTCATCATCTACGACGATCTTTCAAAGCAGGCCGTAGCATATCGCCAGCTTTCCCTGCTGCTCCGTCGTCCGCCAGGCCGCGAGGCATATCCGGGCGATGTTTTCTATCTCCACAGCCGTCTCCTGGAGCGTGCAGCAAAGCTTTCAGACGAGGCAGGCGCAGGCTCCATGACAGCGCTGCCTATCATCGAGACACAGGCCGGCGACGTTTCAGCATACATCCCGACCAACGTTATATCCATTACCGACGGCCAGATCTTTCTTGAGTCAGATCTTTTCTACTCCGGCGTCCGTCCGGCCATCAACGTCGGTATATCGGTTTCAAGGGTTGGCGGCTCTGCACAGACCAAGGCGATGAAGCAGGTCGCTGGCACACTGCGTCTCAACCTTGCCCAGTATCGTGAAATGGCAGCTTTTGCCCAGTTCGGTTCCGATCTTGACAAGGCGACCCAGATGCAGCTTGCCCGAGGCGAGCGTCTGGTCGAGGTTCTGAAGCAGCCACAGTACCGTCCACTTCCTTTCTACAAGCAGGTTCTTATTATCTTTGCCGCAAACAACGGCTATCTTGATGACTATCCTGTTTCAGCCCTCAAGCGTTACGAGACAGAGCTTCTGGCCTACTTTGACAACCGTGCGGCAGACACCATTAACGAACTGCGTGACAAGAAGCAGATAGATGATTCTGTAAAGACCAAGCTTGTCAGTGCGCTTGACCAGTTCAAGAAGGAATTCACCGCTTAGGACAAGGATGGTCTTAAAACATGGCAAACCTTAAATCCATAAAGAAGCGGATAGCTTCGGTCAAAAGCACACGCCAGATAACCAAGGCGATGAAGATGGTATCTGCTGCCAAGCTTCGCAGGGCGCAGGACAACATCATCGCTGCACGGCCTTACGCAGGCAAACTGGAAGAGGTTCTACAGTCTCTTTCAGGTTGCACTGAAGGTGATATTCACCCGCTTCTGGAAGTTCGTGAACCCAAGAAACTTCTCCTTCTGGTTGTTACTTCTGACAGGGGACTCTGTGGTGGTTTCAATGCTAACCTGAGCAAGGCGGCTGACCGATTTATCCGTGAAAACAAAGCAATTTACGAGCAGATCTCAGTTATGACTCTGGGGCGTAAGGGGTATGAGTACCTGAAAAACAGGCATACTGTATCCAAGAACTACCCTAACCTCATATCAAAGCCAAACTATCAGACTGCAGCTCTTTTAGGTGATGAGATTATCGAAGGGTATCTTGAGGAGCAGTACGATAAGGTTATTGTCCTCTATAATGCCTTCAAGACTGTAATGTCACAGGATATCACATTTCATCAGTTGCTTCCGGTGCAGCCGCCTGAGGCTACTGCATCATCAGCTATAGATGATTCACAGGTAGAATATATTTACGAGCCGTCTGTAAATGAACTTATGAATGAAATTCTGCCCAAGAATATCAAGGTGCAGATATTCAAGGCGATGCTTGAATCAGTTGCTGCCGAGCATGGCGCACGGATGACGGCAATGGATAGCGCAAGCAAGAACGCATCAGAGATGATCGGCAAGCTGACCCTTCAGTACAACAGGGCGCGTCAGGCAGCCATCACCACGGAGCTTATGGAGATCATCTCAGGCTCGGAATCCATTAAGGGATAATCAACAATTCACTTAAGATATTAGATACTCATGGCTGCAAAGCCGCAGGAGGAGCAGGTTAAATGAGCGAAAACACAGGAAAGATATCCCAAGTCATCGGCGCGGTTGTTGACGTACAATTTGAGCCAGGCAAGCTGCCTACCATCTACAATGCTCTCAGGGTCACAAACCCTGCTATTGATGACCGGGAGATGAACCTTGTGCTTGAAGTGGCACAGCATCTTGGTGAAAACTCCGTTCGTACCATAGCCATGGATTCCACAGACGGTCTCAAGCGCGGTCAGATTGTTGTTGATACGGGCAAGCAGATATGCGCTCCGGTTGGTCGCAAGACCCTTGGACGTATTATGAACGTAATTGGTGAGCCTGTTGATGAAAAGGGCCCCATTGGCAATGAGAAGGAATATGCCATTCACCGCGATGCTCCTGCTTTTGAAGACCAGTCAACAAAGATTGAGGCATTTACAACCGGCATCAAGGTGGTTGATCTCCTTGCTCCATATGTTCGCGGAGGCAAGATCGGACTGTTTGGCGGTGCAGGCGTTGGTAAGACGGTTCTCATTATGGAGCTTATTAACAACATTGCAAAACAGCATGGTGGTTTCTCCGTTTTTGCAGGCGTTGGTGAGCGTACCCGTGAAGGAAACGACCTTTGGGAAGAGATGAAGGAATCCGGTGTTATTGACAAGGCAGCTCTTGTTTACGGTCAGATGAATGAGCCTCCCGGTGCCCGTGCAAGGGTTGCTCTTACTGCTCTTTCCGTTGCTGAATACTTCCGTGATGAAGAGAACCAGGATGTTCTTCTCTTTATTGACAACATTTTCCGCTTTACCCAGGCAGGTTCAGAGGTCTCTGCACTTCTTGGCCGTATTCCTTCGGCAGTTGGTTATCAGCCCACACTGGCAACCGAGATGGGGGAGCTTCAGGAGCGGATTACATCAACAAACAAAGGTTCCATTACATCAGTTCAGGCCATCTATGTTCCTGCTGACGACCTTACTGACCCTGCTCCGGCAACAGCATTTGCCCACTTGGACGCAACAACGGTTCTTTCACGTCAGATAGCAGAACTTGGTATTTATCCCGCTGTTGACCCTCTTGACTCTACTTCACGGATTCTTGATCCGCAGGTAATCGGTGAAGAGCACTACGCAGTTGCACGTTCGGTTCAATATGTGCTCCAGAAGTACAAAGATCTTCAGGATATCATTGCAATTCTAGGTATGGATGAATTATCAGAAGATGATAAACTGGTTGTTTCACGTGCAAGGAAGATTCAGCGTTTCCTTTCACAGCCTTTCCATGTTGCTGAGGCGTTCACAGGCACACCTGGTGTTTATGTTGAACTTAAGGATACTATCAGTTCGTTTAAGGAGATTGTTGCAGGTAAGTACGACGATCTGCCTGAGCAGGCCTTCTACATGGTCGGCACAATTGATGAAGCTATTGAGAAGGGCAAAAAACTGGCAGCTGTTTAATCACCTTAAACCTGATCACCCACAAGGATTAAAACATGGCTGAAAAGATGAAGCTTACAGCAACCGGCAAGCTGGGTGAATTTGGAGTTCTTCCTGGTCATGCTCCGCTTCTTACATCACTCAACATAGGTGAGCTTTGTTATAAGCGTGACGGTCTAGTTGCATCCATGGCTCACAACTGGGGCTACTTTGAGGTTCGCGATGACAAGATTATCGTCCTGGTTGAGACAGCTGAAGCTGCCGATCAGATAGATCTTGAGCGTGCAAAGGCTGCCCTTGGTAGAGCTGAGGCAAAGCTGAAGGAGCTTTCTCCTGAAGATAAAAATTTCAGGATTTACGAGGCTGCACTTGAGCGAGCTATCATAAGAATGCAGGTTGCAGGGAAGGCAGCGCGCAAGTAGCCTTCTTTATAGAATTAAGTTATTAAGGGAACGGTATTACTGCCGTTCCCTTTTTTGCTTATCCTGTAAAGAAAATTATTGACCTTCTAATTTTTAAGGATGGCATTGATTGATTCTGAAGTACTCTTGCTCTCGCTAAACTCTTACGTTTATCAGGAAAAGAAGCTTACCTGCACGCTTTTACAGGTGTTGCCAGAGTTGACAAGGTCTTATAGGCGTTCACTTGAATTCTCATCTCCCCATAAACCTTGATCAAGCCCGCAGTCGCAACTGGGATGAACTGGACATCATTCTTGTATCCGGTGATGCCTATATTGATCACCCGGCTTTCGGTGTTCCGCTACTGGCCAGATGGCTTGAGGCCCATGGATTCAGAGTTGGCATCATTGCCCAACCGGATTGGCGCAGTAAGGAGCCGTTCATGGCTCTGGGGCGTCCCCGTCTTTTCTTTGGAGTCTCTGCCGGGGCGATGGACTCCATGGTGGCTCATTACACCCCCCAGAAAAAACTCCGGCATGACGATGCGTATACACCTGGAAACCGGCATGGAGCACGCCCCAATCGCGCAACCATTATATACACATCCAGAATCAGAGAGGCATATCGGGATGTTCCGGTAATTATCGGTGGAATTGAGGCTTCACTGAGACGTCTGGCTCATTACGATTTCTGGGAAGACAAGGTAAGACGCTCTGTTTTGCTGGATTCAAAGGCTGACATGCTTGTCTTCGGCATGGCCGAGCATCCGCTTCTTCAGATTGCACAGCGCCTGAAGCAGGGGGAAACTGTTGCTGAAATTAGGGATATAAGGGGCACAGCATACATCTCTTCCGTTATTCCGGAAGGAGCGGTTGAACTTCCATGCTTCGATGATGTCAAGTCTGACAGGATTCAGTTTGCAAAGGCATTCACACTTGCCGAGAATGAGCAGAACCCTTACTCTTCAAGTCAGCTTGCCCAGCGGCACACTGAAAGATGGGTGGTATGCAACCAGCCTGCGTTGCCTTTGTCTGTAGTGGAAATGGATAAGGTCTATGGCTTGCCTTACACACGAGAACCTCACCCTTCGTATAGAGAATCAATTCCGGCATTTGAGCAGATCAGGCTGTCAGTAACCACCCACCGTGGCTGTTTCGGCGGTTGTTCATTCTGTTCAATCGCTTCACATCAGGGGAAGTTCATTCAGTCACGCAGTATAATTTCAATTACAAATGAAGCAGGAAAACTTGCTGCAAAGAGCTACTTCAAGGGACATATAAGTGATCTTGGGGGTCCCACTGCCAATATGTACGGGCTTTCCTGCGGGGCACAGGACGCTGGCGTCAGTTGCAGACGTCCGTCCTGCCTTTTTCCTGCAATCTGTTCCAATCTTGTCTGTGATGACAGGGCGGCTGTCGAGATGCTTGGCAAGGTTATAGCTTCTAAATATGTTAAGGGTGCGGTAATTTCATCAGGCATAAGATTTGACCTGCTTGAGAAGCAGCCAGCATATTTTAGTGAACTTCTTTCAAAACATCTGGGGGGGCTTCTAAAAGTTGCTCCGGAACATCTTTCAAAGGAAGTTACCAGGATGATGAAGAAGCCTGCACCTGATACTTTCGAGAGATTTCTTGCTGAATTCAGAAAAGAAAGCAAGAGGCTGGGAAGATCTCAGGCAGTTGTTCCGTATATGATGTCCGGACATCCTGGATCTACTATAGACTCAATGGTTGAGACGGCTGAAGTATTGCTGAAATTAAGACTGAAGGTTGAGCAGGTACAGGAGTTTACCCCCACACCGGGCACTGCTTCCACTTGCATGTATTACACCGGAGTTGATCCGGCAACAGGTAAAGAGATCTATGTAGCACGCTCTGACAGAGAGAGGCGTTTGCAGAAGTCTCTGCTTTTGTGGCACCTGCCCGATGAAAGGGCCAGGGCTGTCAAGCGACCTTGTGAGAAGGTTGGAACTGACTGGTAATGGAACGGAAAAAAACTTGAGACGAAACTGGAAAGAAGAAAAAAGAAAGCCCCGCTGATTGCTCGGCAGGGCTTCAAGGTATGTATCCACACCTTTTGTTTTACTTTGTCTTCAGTACGTTTGCAGCCTGAAGGCCTTTAGGGCCCTGTACTATGTCGAAACTTACAGTCTCGCCTTCTGCCAGTGATTTGAATCCCTCGCTCTGGATGGCTGAAAAGTGAACAAATACATCCTCGCCACCTTCCTGCTCGATGAAACCAAACCCTTTTGTGTCGTTAAACCACTTTACCTTGCCTTGAGCCATCTTTACTTCCTCCTTCTTGGGTTGCCGGTCTTACCGGATCTGAGTGTTGCCTAAGTTTCCGGAGCCGGTGCAGGAATTCGCCAAGCAAGGCAGTCCAGCGGGTGCTTCGTGAGTATACTGCTTACACGTCCGAAACTTATTGCTGCGTCCCTGTAACACAGCGTTATGGAACTGTCAACAGAAATTACTGCATCTTTAATTCATTGTTTTTGTTCTGAAGCTTCTTTACAAGCGCGGGATAGCCATTTGCAGTGATGATTTTGTTGAACTGTGTACGATAGTTTGAAACAAGGCTTACACCTTCTATGATCACATCATACACCATCCATTTGCCGTTTGATTCCTTGACAAGGCTGTAATCAAGGGTGAATTCGTCGTTTTTGGGGGTTATTACCTTTGATTTGAGGGTGGCCTTGTCTCCATCAACGGTTTCCTTGATGTAGATAACCTTTTCATTATTATAGGATTCAATTTTTCCTGCGTAAGAGTTTTCAAGAAGGCTTGAAAACAGTGTTACAAACTGCTGCTGCTCGGCAGCGGTCAAATTTTTCCAGTGTTTTCCAAGTGACCGCCTGGCCATTTCCCTGTGGTCGAAAATATCCGCGATACTCTTCTTGATTGCAGCGCGTCGTTTCTGCTGGTTTGCAGATTGTTTCATATCCTTGTCAGTAACGATTCTTATGATTTCGTCTACTGTGCGTTTGACATCATCAGTAATGGTTGCGTGGGCAGCAAAAGCTGAAAGCATGATGCAGGAAATTGCAATAGTAATAATTTTCTTAAACATTTCTTGTCTCCTCTGGTGCTTGTTCTTGCTTTAGTTGCGTGGTCCGACAGGTGATTCTCCAATTGCGTATTCAAGGCTTGCCCTGGCTATCTTGTAATTGTAGATGGCTTGATAGTGATCTGCCTTCATTTTGCCGTAAACCTCTATGGCATCGAAAATGTCCTTGGGGTTTCCGATTCCGAAATCAAAGTTTGCAAGGGCTGTGGCCCCCCATTTCTTGGCGCTCATATATGCATTCTGTGTTGCGACAACAACCTTTTCAGCCTCCTGCATCTCAAGCCATGCCTTACGAACCTGAAGCGGAATAAAAGTCTCGGCATACAGGTTTGTGCTCTGCAGGCGATTTAGCTGGGCCTGCTCGGCTGAAACCTTTGACCCGATGATGCCGAAATCAAAGTGCCATTTGATTCCAAGTGCTACACCTCCGTATGTGTGCTTGAAATTGTCGGAAATGTATGGGTTCTTAATCCTGTCCCGCTGGTCTGCATATGCCCATGACAAAAGGCCAGCCAGGAATATATCCGGATAATAGGCTGCCTTTGCTGCATCAACAAGCGCGGTTCGCGCCGCAAGACCTTCTTTCAGTTGCCTGAACTCGGGGCGCTGTAGCCTTGCCTTTTCTATAAAGGATTCAATGTCAGGAATCTTTTCAGTATCCATTTTAAGGCGCTCAGTGGATACATCTACATCCACATTGTCCGCTAGTATCATACGGGTTTTCAGGGCTGCAAGGGCCAGCTTTTCACCTTTTATGGCTTCTTCCATAAATTTGTGCAGGGCGCCTGAGTATGCGTCAATCTTGTAAAGATCCATTTCGTCGCCGGAAGGAATATCGTTTTCTATAAGCTTGCGGATCTTTTCCTTTCCGTTTGTCATATAAAGCTGAAGTTCGGCAATCACTGTCTGGAGTTCACGGGCAAGCAGCACGCCGTAGTAGTACTTCTTTACCTCCAGGGCCACCTCGTTGCCCTTCTGCTGCTTTTTTGCCTTGTCCGCCTCAACCCCGTGGGTCGCTGCCTTCATGTTTTCACTTATCTTGCCGAAGGTCCACAGGGGCTGTGTAATCATAACGTCTGTGCTTGCGAACCATGTGAGGTTCCTTATGCTGAAGCGCTTGTTTGTGTTGATAACAGGTACTATGTCGGACTGTTTTGCACCTGGAGCAGGTCCGAAAAGGGCAAGGACGTCAATTTGCGGATAACGGTAAGCTTTTGCCTGATCCAGCTTGCTTGAGGTAAACTCAATGTCCGCTTGCGCCTCCCCTATTTCGGGGGCTGACTTGATGGCTGCGCGGATACACTCATCAAGATCAAGCACAAGAGTTGTCTTTCCCGGGCTGCCGGCAAATGCTGTTGCAGAAAGGGAAAGTAAGAAAACAGGGATTGCAGTGAGAAACAGTTTGCGCGCATTGAATTTCATATACAGATCTCCTAGTCCACCTTGCCATGTATGAATTTACTTACAAGTTCTTCAATATCTATAGCCGATTCCGTGTCGCTGATCTTGCTGCCTTCTTTTAGTAGCTTGTCTGAGCCTCCAGGTTTAAGCTTGATGAACTTGTCACCGATTATGCCGCTTGTCCTTACAGAGGCGATAACATCATCCGGAAGTTTTACTCCGTCTTTGATCTTGAGTGTGACATCGGCACGGTCGCCGGAAGCCTTTGAGAGAGTAATGTTTTCAACTGCACCCACCTCGACACCAGCCACCTCGACCCTTGCCCCCTTCTTAAGGCCTGATACTGAGTCGAAACCTGCTGTAATTCTGTAATAGTTGCCGCCTATTATCTCCATCTTGCCGAGTTTGACGGAAAGATAACCCAGGCAGAGTATGCCTGCAAGCATGAATATACCTACTGCCAGTTCAAGTTTTGCTCTGTTCATGGTCATGCAACTCCGATGTTTATGGGGCCTTCAAGGCTGCCGCTTATGAACTGCCTTACTACGGGATCTCCAGATCCCCTGATTTCGTCAGGCCTGCCAAATTGCAGTATTCTGCCATGATAAAGCATGGCAACATAGTCAGCTACGTCAAAGATATCCGGTATGTCATGGGATACTATCACTGCTGTGAATCCGAATTTTTTCTGGGTGGCCGCTATAAGTTCATGTATGGCCCGCCTGATTACGGGGTCCAGGCCGGTGGTAGGCTCATCAAAAAGGACTATCTCCGGTTCCAGGAGAAGGGCACGGGCAAGGCCAACCCGCTTTTTCATGCCCCCTGAGAGTTCGTCAGTATATTTATGATTGATGTTTTTAAGTCCGACTTCAAGAAGGGCCTTCTCAACCCGTTCTGCTATCTCATTCTTTTTCAGGGATGTTTTTTCTTCGAGTGGAAAGGCCACATTTTCAAAAACTGTCATGGAGTCGAAAAGGGCAGCGTTCTGGAAAACCATTGCAAATTTTTCCCTTACCCGGTTCAGGCGTGATCTGCTTAACCCGACAATGCTTTGCCCATTTACACGCACGTCCCCCTGATCAGGTGCAAGAAGACCTATGATATGTTTGAGCATAACACTCTTGCCCTCGCCACTGGGGCCGATTACAGCGGTTATTGCACCCTTTGGTACGTCAAGGGAAAGTCCGTTGAGGACTGTCTGGGTGCCGAATGTTTTGTAAATATTTTCAAGCCTTATCACAGCAGCACCGATGTGAGGAAGTAATCCCATACAAGGATGAGAACAGATGTAAGCACCACCGATTCTGTTGTGGCCTTTGAAACACCCTCGGCGCCATGCCCCGCATAGTAGCCCTTGTAACAGCCGATCCAGGCGATAATGATACCAAAAGAATAGGATTTTACAATGCCTGACCAGACATCTTTCCACTCAACAGAGCTGTCGCCTTTTGGTAAAATGTTAAAGTCATTT
>CAZXTZ010000083.1:1017-11550 GCA_964643645.1 uncultured Geobacteraceae bacterium | reverse complement strand
CCCGACACCCAGATTCGTAGTCTGGTACTCTATCCAGCTGAGCTACAAGCGCAAATTAAATAGTGGCGGAGAGAGAGGGATTCGAACCCTCGATACCGGTTTTCCCAGTATACTCGCTTAGCAGGCGAGCGCCTTCGGCCTCTCGGCCATCTCTCCTTAGTCAAAAACAGACTCTGATATATACACCAAGATCATAAACGATGCAAGGAGTTTGAACCGTTCTTGACTGGCAGGAAAATTTACCTGCCTTTCTTGAGGTCTACAAGTATCAGTTTTGCAACGGCTTTAAGTGTCTCAAAAACGCCTTCACCGGTTGATGCACATGCCTCAAAATCCGGTACATTTGTGGGGTTAAGCTCTCTGCGGAGTTCTTCCACAGAAACAGCATTGGGGAGATCCCTTTTGTTGTACTGGACAACATACGGAAGCTTGTCAAGGTCGTATCCCTGTTCCTTCAGGTTGTGGCGAAGGTTGTCAAGCGACTCTACGTTCGCATCCATCCGCTCTTCCTGGGAGTCAGCGACAAACACCATCCCGTCCACTCCCTTAAGAATCAGTTTTCTTGAGGCATCATAAAAAACCTGACCAGGCACTGTGTAAAGATGGAATCGGGTTTTGAATCCACGAATCTCCCCCAAGGCAAGTGGCAGGAAGTCAAAGAACAGGGTGCGCTCTGTTTCAGTGGCAAGGCTTATCATCTTCCCCTTGGCTTCTGGGGCCGTTTTTGCATAGACATGCTGCAGATTAGTCGTCTTGCCACAGAGGCCAGGTCCGTAATAGACGATCTTGCAGTTTATTTCACGAGAAGCATAATTGATAAAAGACATTGACTATTCCTCGGGGGATTGTCAGCTGAACAGATTGTCTATGTCGTCGTCCGTTATTTCAGCGAACGGGAACGATGAACTGCCGGACTTTGTGCTCTCTTCGGATTTCTTTAAAAGTTTTTCAAATATCACGGAGAGTTCTTCAGAAGCTTTTTTAACGCGCAGTCTTACAAGACCCAAGGATGAGCGGTTGTCAAAGAGAACAACCAGAATAACCCTTCCCCCAACAATTGATATATGCAGGTTGTCCTTTTCACCTTCGTGAAAGAGAATGGAAAACTCTTTTTCACCAATGAGTTTTGCAAGTCCGCCAGTTGCAGCAATATTGCCGGCGGTAAGTGATGCCAGTGAGGTCGTGTCGAATCGCTCTGTTTCGCCGACTCCCGAAATCAACTGGCCATTTTTATCAACCAGAAAGATTACCTTGGAGTTTGAATCCTTGAGGAGGCGTTCAATAACTACATTGATTTCCTGAAACTCCTCATCATACATGACCAGCTGGGAAGTGGACATGCCATTCTCCTTGTTTGTGAACCTGATTTTTACAGTGATGAAATCTGTACCCGCTCTCTATATCAGAACAAGAATGTGTATTCAAGCTGATTCATTATAATGAATCAAGATTATGGCTAAATGCCTTGAGTTTTTAATTTGCTTCAAATAGGATTGAACACTGTCAGTTAATTATTTGTGTACGGAGTCAATATACAATGAGTTCCGAGTTCATTCCAAAGTGGATAGCGTGGGAAACTACGCAAAAATGTAATCTTCGTTGTGTTCACTGTAGGTGTTCGTCCGATGTGACTTCTTCTGCTGGTGATTTTGACACTGAGCAGGGTAAGAATCTGCTTAGAGAGATCGCTGAATTTTCCAAGCCGGTGGTCGTGCTTTCCGGCGGCGAACCGCTTATGAGACCAGATATTTTCGAGCTTGCAGAATTTGGTACATCTCTTGGATTACGAATCTGTATGGCAACAAACGGAGCCCTTGTAACTGATGATGTATGCCTAAAGATGAAAAAGGCTGACATCAAGATGGTGTCACTTTCACTTGATGGCGGGACAGCAGATCTGCATGACGACTTCAGGCAGTGCCAGGGGGCGTTTGAAGGAGTGATGAGGGCTGCAGAGCTGTTTCGCAGCCATGGACAAAAGTTTCTTGTCAACTCATCATTTACAAAACGTAATCAGCATGACATTGCAAATACCTTCAAGCTTGCCAAATCACTTGGCGCTACGGCGTGGTACATGTTTATGATTGTTCCAACCGGCAGGGGCGAGGAGATTATGAGTGAGCTGATCTCAAAAGAGGACTATGAGGAGATACTGGAATGGCATTATCAGCAGGAAAAGCTTGAAGACGATATTCTGATGCGCCCGACATGTGCACCCCATTATTACCGGATAGTACCTCAGCGTGCTCAACAGGAAGGTGTGAAGTTTGAGAGGAGAACACTTACCTTTTCGACAGGCGGTGGAAAGGGCTGCATAGCTGCCCAGAGCATTTGCCTTATTGATTGTTTTGGAAATGTAAAACCATGCTCATATTTTCACCGTATAGCCGGAAATGTCAAAACTACGCCGTTTAAGGAAATATGGGAAAACTCGGAAATATTCAGGCAACTGCGTGACTTCAAAGCTTACAAGGGAAAGTGTGGAGAGTGTGAGTTCATAAATGTCTGCGGCGGCTGCCGTGCCAGGGCCGATGCTGTTTATGGCGATTATATGGCTGAAGAACCCTTTTGTAATTACATTCCGTTGAAATTAAGAAAGTAGTGATAATTTCAATTTTGGGTTGACAACCCGAATGGTAGAAGTTATTTATAGAAACTCTTCGCCCGGATAGCTCAGTAGGTAGAGCAGTGGACTGAAAATCCACGTGTCGCTGGTTCGACTCCGGCTCCGGGCACCATTAAAACTGAAAGGCATCTGTCAGGCAAGGCAGGTGCCTTTTTTAGCTGTAAAGGAGGGTTTATGGGAAAAGGTTTTCTTGTGGCTGTAATGGCAATTTGTTCGCTATCTTTTGCGTCTTTAACCTATGCTGCCGAGGCTGCGCCTGATCCTGCAAAGCAGGCGGAACTCCTTGAAAAAATCGAGCAGCTGCAGAAGCAGATTGAAGATCTGAAGATACTTAAACAGCAGAAATTGTCACTGGGATTAAAACGGGATCAGTGCATGAAGGCTGTGGGGGTAGAAGCTTATTGTAATTGTGTTGTTGAAAAACTTTCTGCCACAGTGGATTTCAAGCAGTTTGTGCATATTGTGCTTACCAACTCCGTTGATCTTGGGTACGATAAAATGACGGATGTTGAAAAAAAAGATGTGGATTCATCTCTTGTTGTATGGGCCAAGTGTGTTGACTACAAGGGCCCCAAGGGGACTGGCGGTATTCTGGATAACATAATGAATCGTGAGACCCTTTTCTAGTTACAGATGAGGCAAAAAAAGAGGGACGACCCATGGGACGTCCCTCTTTTAATGATTTTAAGTCGCAGTGTAAGATTATTTCTGGAATCCCAGTTTCGCAGATATTTCTTCAGCAGCTTGCATTACAAGCGGTGTCAGCTCTTTTTCGATCCTCTCGTCTGTGAATCTCATTGATGGTCCTGAAATGCTTACAGCCCCAATTATCCTTCTGGTGTAGTCACGAATCGGGGCGCCTACGCAGCGGACACCTTCGTCAAGCTCTTCGTTGTCAATGGCAAATCCTTGTTCGGCTACCAACTGCAGCTCTTTTTTAAGTTGAGCCCTGTCTGTGATTGTGTTTTCTGTAAAACGCTCCAGATCTTTGCCCGGCATGTAGTTGTCAAGTTCCTCATCGCTCATGTATGCAATCTGAACTTTTCCTGCGGCTGTGCAGTAAGCAGGCAGTCTTGAGCCAACCCTTGGAACAACCCTTACTGTCATGCTGGTTTCAACTGAATCCAGATATATGATGTGAAAATCCTTGAGTATGGCAACGTATGTGGTTTCGTTACAATCCTTTACAAGCCTTTCAAGCACCGGTTTTGACTGACGGAGCAGTCCCATCTGTTTGATGAAGGTCTGGCCTAGTTCCAGTGTTTTCAGGCCCAGCCGGTAGTTTTCTGTTACTCTGTTCTGCTCAATGTAGTCGCGGGATTCAAGAGTTGCCAGAAGTCTGAACACGTTGTTTTTGTGAAGCTTGAGCCTTTTTGAGAGTTCTGTAACCCCCAGCTCGTCAACCTCATCATGAAACTGTTCCAGAAGGTCCAGAGCATGCGAAACAGCTTGAATCAGATATTCGGATTTTTCTTTTTTTGCCATGGTTTTCAGGATCCTGACATTGGTAGATTAGTTGAATAGCAAACCTTGGCTAAGGCGATGCTAAATATATAGAAAAATGTTTTATAATTGTCAAGTACTAACGATTGCATTATATTTTAAAAAAGCAGCTTTAATTTAATGGGCAGTCTTAATTAAAAAATAAAACATGTCGGAGCGGTCATGCTTAACCTTAGAAAGAAGATCCTGGTTGCAATTGATGGTTCCCCGTATTCAGACAAGGCTGCAGAAGAGGCCGTAAGAATGGCTGCAGGCAACAGAAGCCAGTTTAAAAGCAAGGTCTATGCCATGCTTGTTGTTCCAAACGCCCAGAGTTCTTCTTATTCGGACTTTGTTCCTGTTAAGCCCTTGACTGAAACAGAGCAGTGGGAAGATGTCAGGAAAAGGATATTTTATATAGTTGAAAAAAGTGCAGCTGAATATGATATCCCGCTTGAAATGATAGTTGAAGCAGGGGAACCTGCTGAAAAACTGGTCGAGTTTGCAAAGCAGGAGGGAATAGATGTAATCGTTATAGGCAGTTCAGGCAAGGGATTTATTCAGCGCAGGCTTAAAGGTAGCGTCTCTCACAAGGTTGCAGAATTGTCACCATGCTCTGTCTATCTTGTACGAGCCTGAAACAGAAAGGGTAATAAATGTTCTCTCGTTTCATTCTGTATCTTCTTTTCTCTTTGCTGACCTTGTCTTGCAGTAATTCCTTTGCTGCCCTATCCAATGATGTTTCAGTTCCAATCCTTCTTTACCATCGTTTTGGTTCCACCGTTACTGACGGGATGACAATAACCACCCCGGTTTTTGAGGCCCATCTGAAGTACCTGCACGATAACGGATACAAGGTTATTCCACTGCGGCAGCTGGTGCTGTGGTATCAGGGAAAGGGGGCTGCCCCCGGCCCTAAATCCGTTGTTATTGTGGAGGATGATGCTCACAAGACGGTCTATAGCGATATGCTTCCCCTTATACGCAAGTACAAATATCCTGTAACGGTATTTGTGTATCCCTCAGCAATCTCTAATGCCAAATATGCAATGACCTGGGATCAGCTTCGTGAACTGAAGAAAACAGGGCTGTTTGATATCCAGTCTCATACATACTGGCACCCGAACTTCAAGAGGGAAAAGAAGAAGCTGTCTCCGGCAGCCTATGACAAACTGGTTATGGAGCAGCTTTTAAAATCGCGAAAAAAGCTTGAGCAGGAAGTTGGTGGCCCCATTGACCTTCTGGCCTGGCCTTTTGGCATTTATGATGACTATCTTTTGAAAAAGGCCCATGAAGCCGGATTTACAGCAACATTCTCCATAGAGCGGCGTCATGCAACCGCCAGGGAAAAAATACAGGTTATTCCACGGTATCTATTGCTGAATGCAGACAAGGAAAAAGCTTTTGCACAGCTGTTGCATGGAAACGCAGTCAAGAGGAATGTTGCATATTGAGCGATGAAACCCACCCCAAAAAGCATCCATGCAAGGATTGCAGATTCTGCCAGTGGTGCTCGGATGAACGATGCAAACTCTGCCTGAAAAAAGATTGCTGCAAGAGGCCGCTTTCAATGAGTGAGCAGATTGAGCTTTATGAGCAGCTTAATCAGAAACCTACAGAAGCTTTACCCCGGCCAGATCTTTTGAGCGTTTCACGGCAGCGTCAATAGCATCCATTATAAGGCCGTGGAAACGTCCGTTTTCAAGGGTATGCAGCGCCGAGATGGTTGTGCCTCCGGGAGAGGAGACGCGGTCTCTCAGTACAGCAGGATGATCGCCGGTTTGTTTTACAAGCAGCGCTGCTCCCAGAACGGTCTGCACGGCCAGTTCAACAGCGGTCTCTCTTGGAAGTCCGTTTTTTACACCGGCATCTGCAAGGGCCTCAATAAATGAGAAGGCGTAGGCCGGTCCACTGCCGGATAGCCCTGTGACAGCATCCATCTGCCTTTCGGTAACCGTTGCCACAGTCCCCACCAGTTTGAAAAGCTCTGCTGCCAGCCCCATATCTTCAGATGTTGCCCTGCGTCCGGCGCATATAGCTGTTGCCGCTGCCTGAACAAGGGCAGGGGTGTTTGGCATCGCTCGCACAACTCTTACGCCGTTTTGCAGGGATTCCTCAATAAAAGTGGTTGATATGCCGGCCATTATCGAGATTACCAGCTTCTGTGGGGTGATGCTGGATTCAAGGCCTGTCATAACGCTTGCCGCAACCTGTGGTTTTATGGCAAGCACAACAATGTCAGACTCTTTTGCGGCATCGTTGTTTTCGTCAGTAACTCTTACAGAGAGGGTGGATGACAGGGTTGCACGTCTTCCCTGGACAGGATCGGATACAATTATGTTCCGTGGAGGCATTCCGCCTGAAATCAGTCCCTTTATAATCGCCTCGGCCATGTTGCCGCCACCTATGAAGCCTATTGTGCTGTTAAGCAGCATGACGATCAACCTCCTGTGTGTGATTCGGATTGTACTGATGTTGCAGTCTGCTGGTCAGCTGAAGCCCTGGCATCCGATGTGCTGCTTTTCGTAATGAGCATTACACCTACGCAGACCAGCATTATACCTGCCCAGCGCAATGGCGAGACCTGTTCGTGCAGGTAGTACTTGGCAAGAATGGCCACAAGCACATAGTTAAGGGCCTGCATCGGCAGGGCTACGGACAGATCCTCCCAGGAAAGCACTGCAAGCCACAGGAAAAAGAATATTGCCAGCATTGCCGTGCCTACAACTATCTTCCATTCTGTCATAGCTCTTACGGCGATTTCCAATATTCCCCGCAGGTTCATGGTTGAGAGATCTCCCAGTTCCTTCATCCCCTTGGCGAGGAGAATGTCTCCCACTGTTCCGGCTGTAACGGCCAGTATCATCAGTACTATGGTTTTAAGCATCTGGTTTGTTATCTCCGCGGTAGTTACACAATGTTATATCAAGCTCTTCAAGCCTTTTCTTTACTGCCGGTGAGAGCAGTGCCTCAAGTTCCTTTTCGTGCAGGTAGTCCGGCATACGTCTGCTTATTTCGGTATCCGGAAGCAGGCCAGGGTGGAAATATATTTCAGTGGTTCCTTCATCCAGGCGTCCAAGTATTGAGAGCAGGTAATCCTCTGTCATACTTCCGGAATTCAAGACTCCCTTAACCTCTGCGGCATGCTTGATTCCATGTTTTTCAAGTACCGGTTCGGCATTGGCTGAAAGTGCGCCGAAGATAATCCTTTCCACAGTCTTTCCCAAAAACCTGCTCCGGTCATATCTCAAGTTTTCAAAAAGTCTCTCCCTGGTTATTCTGAAGCTGGAGATTCCGTGGACAGGCATAAGTTCAGAGAGAAGTGTGAATACGGTGGGGTGCATCTGGATATTCAGGTGGCCGTCCAGATGTGTGAGCCGAAGACCTGTATCCCTGATTTTCCGTATCTGCGCCTCTATCTCGCAACGCAACTGCATCCTTATTGTGGGGTCAAAAAAAAGCTTCATACCCACCGAAACCGGATTGTCATGGAAACATCCGTTTGAAGCAACAAGGCCGGGTATCTTCTCCGGAGGCATCACCGGAACGCCCTGAGCCAGAGTTAGATGAAGACCCACCTGCAACCCCGGATTACGCCGCGCTATTTCAACGGCCTCTTCAAAGGCTGTTCCGCCGGGCATAAGGGATGCCTGGGTAAGTATCCCTTCCTGCCAGGCCTTTTCAACGGCCCTGTTGACTCCGGATGACAGTCCGAAATCATCGGCGTTTACAATCAGCTTTCGCAGTTTTTGCATTGTTTCCTGTTGCGCATGTACTGCAGGTACTGCCTGCCTTCTTTCAGCAGTTTTTTGCGTTCACTGCTGTCAACAATCATTCGTCCTATGCTGCGCATGATGTATTTGGGACGGAAGTAGAATTTGTTGTAAAATTCTTCAACAGAATTGAATATCTCCGCGTTTGAAAGGTTGGGATAGTTAATCACGCACTTCTGGTGTCCGGTGCTGTCTATGAAGTCGTCAGATGCGATCCAGCCCTGCTCTTTTGCCATGGTGTAGAACTCTGTGCCTGGGTAGGGAGAAGCCAGTGAAGCCTGAATCGAGTTCAGATCAAGCTTTTTTGCATATTCAATGGTCTCGCGTATGGTTTCCCTTGTCTCTCCGGGCAAACCCATAATGAAGGCGCCATGTACGGAAAGCCCAAGTTTTTTGCAGTCCTTTGTGAACTGTATGGCCTGCTCTTTCGTAACTCCCTTTTTGATGTTTTTCAGGATCTGTGCATTCCCAGTTTCGTACCCTACAACAACATGGCGAAGCCCTGCCTCCCGCATGATCTTCAGTGTTTCGTAATCGCAGTTTGCGCGGGAGTTTGCTGTCCAGGAGATTCCCAGGGGCTTCAGAAGGTTTGCAATGTTTCTTGCATGCTCCCTGTTTGCTGTAAACGTATCGTCGTCGAAAGAAAGTTCCTTCATCTCAGGGATGTTGTCAACGATCCACTTTACTTCTTCATAGACATTCTGTGGCGAGCGTGTACGCATCTGGCGCCCGGAAAAGGTTTGCGGCCATAGGCAATAGATGCACTTTGATGGACAGCCACGGCTGGAATATATGGAAACATAAGGGTTCTTGAAGTGGGGAATGACGTATTCAGATACCGGAAGATCCCGCTTGTAGACAGGAGCAACAAATGGAAGTGCGTCAAGATCGTCAATCATCGGACGATCAGGTGTGTGTGTAAACTTGCCGTTTTTCAGGAAGCTTATGCCGTCAACCTTTTCCCAATCCCTGCCTTCGCAAAGTTCCTTTGTCGAGTAATCGAATTCTCCACGGCAGACAATGTCAATTATGCCATCTCCAGCCTTCAGGGATTCTTCAGGCAGGATAGTTACGTGTGGGCCTGTAAGCACGGCAACAATATCAGGCTTGACCTCCTTGATCCGGCGGGCTGTTTCGATGTCAATGGACAGGGTGGGGGTTGAAGTATACATGACAACCATGTCGAACTCTTTTGCAATAACAAGACAATCTTCTATGGAAAGTTTTTGGACCGGCGCATCAACCACACGACTGCCTTCTATCATTCCTGCAGGGAAACAGAGCCATGTAGGATACCAGAAGGATGTTACCTCCCGTGAAGCCTGATAACGTGCTCCGGCTCCTCCGTCAAAGTCTTCAAATGTAGGGGGATTCAAAAAAAGCGGTTTCATTGCAACTCCTTGATTGTTCGTGAAAAACGCACAATAGTTCCATGACCTGATAAAGTCAAGAACGATGGGAGAGATGCCCAAGATGGGGGCTTGACTTTACTTGTTATTGTTGTATCAAGATAATCATGCTGGTCAATAATCTCTTAAGGAGGTAAAGATTATGAAGAAGGCTATGGCTTTAATTGCAGGAACAGCGCTGCTTCTTTCCGCATCACTAAGCAGTGCCCTGGAAATCAGGGGCACACAGATAAGGGGAAATGCCGGACGTAACGCAGAGATAAAGAGCGCTACGGTAAAACTTGTGAAGTCGGCAAAAATAGTAAAGATTGAAGGGGGCAAAGAGGGGCTCTGCATACAGTCTCCGGCAGAAACACCCCTTTGCGGAATGCCGAATGAATTGGTCGGAGAAGTGCTTAAGCCTGGAAGCTATACGACATATCCCAACCTTCCCAAGGGAGTTGATCAGTATTCGGTTACGGTATATCTCAAATAATTCATGGAGCTAAAGCTTGTTGTCACACATTAAAAGGGCAGCCATTGGCTGCCCTTTTAATGTGTGTATGGATATAGGTGTTTACTTCTTTTTAGGTTCCGGCTTTGCAGCCGCCTTAGGGTCTGCCTTGGCTTTGTCATCTTTTTTAGGCTGCTTTGCTATAATCCGGTCTTTCACCTGCTCATAAACCTTTTCAGGAAGTATGCCACGGGTTTTAAGCTGGGTCTTGTTGGCGTAGGGGCGACCTACAATAATTTTGGTTGCAAATGTGTCGCCAATGCCTGGAACAGCCTTAAGTTCATCATTTGTTGCGCTGTTGATGTCAACCGGTTCCTGCTTTGCTGGCGCTGCTTTTTTATCTGCATCAGCCTTTGCCGGAGCAGCTGCCTTTGCAGGTGCCTTGGTATCTTTTGCCGGTGCTTTGGCAGGCTCGGCTGCAAAGCCCAAAGCTGCCGAGAGGGCAAGTGCCGCGATGGTTCCTGTAATCCTGATCCAGAGTTGTTTCATTGCTTTAATCCTCCTTTGATTTTTGAATATGATGCTGCATTTTGTAACAGTGGACGTGGTGTCTGTCAATCCGGATTGTTGAGGAAGAAATTATGTGGTATAGACAAAAAAATTAGAAAAGATGAGAGGAGTAACGCTTATATGGCACAGACCTTACAGCTGGAACAACTGTCCGAGGCAGCTCGCCAGGAACTGTTGGATTTTTATGAGTTTCTATTGCAAAAATATTCCATCTCTGCTGTTAAGGTTACTGGCAAAACA
>CAZXTZ010000083.1:0-1007 GCA_964643645.1 uncultured Geobacteraceae bacterium | reverse complement strand
TGAATATGATGCTGCATTTTGTAGCAGTGGACGTGGTGTCTGTCAATCCGGATTGTTTTTAATACAAATTCTTCACTATTGACCATAGCTACTTATTAATGTTATCAGCGTACATTCACGAACACAGTTATATTTTCAGATCTCATTTTTTTGTAATGAGAAACTTTCAAAGAAATATCAGTTAGATATTCATTAAAAACTGTTATATATGCCCCCAAAAAAAGAAAGATAAGGTGCGTAGCGTTTTCTAAACGCCATAATTAATGCGACTCCGTCATTTGAAGATAAATCCTCCTTGAGAAAGTGGAATTGAGGAAGGATAATCTATCTGCCTTGACAAAATTGACATCTCAAATCACAAATTTTCACAATGCTGATAATCAAATCAACTGGAGGCGGGCATGCAAAAAATGATAGTTAGCAACGGACAAATAGCAAACTCACAAAGAAGTAATGCACAGATGTTAAAGATTTTTTTATTTCTTTTTGTCCTGTTTTCAAGCATTCAAGTTATTGCGGCCCCTTCGGACTGTATAACAAGACAGACAAGGTGTAATCAGGAGTGTATAGCAAGACAGGATCTGGAATGTGTAAATCAGTGCACTGCCGCTGCAACAGCATGTGTACAGCAGGAAAAAACAAGGCCATCCTCCAGCAACAATAATAATGCAGGAAGAGAAAATCCTGCCAGCCAGCCCCAGTCAGTTTCAGGCGGATGTTTTGGAGCACTGTCAGGCGTCTGGAAGCATCCGGTGGGCGGCACATGGGAATTTAATGGCAATAGTGCCAGAATGGTGTTGAATTCAACAAATTACGGGGCGGCAGCACAGCAGATAACCGAATTGTCTATATCCTCTTGTGATAACAATGTGATGACATACAAAATTGTGCGCGCAGCACTTATAAACACGGTTGACCCGAGCATGGCATACGACAAAACCCCTGAAAATGCGCCAAATCAGTCTGCCAAATGGAATAAGGTGCACAGGCAAGGCTATTCAATTTCC
>CAZXTZ010000082.1:0-11773 GCA_964643645.1 uncultured Geobacteraceae bacterium | reverse complement strand
GCTGACACCGGCACGGCGGGGGCTGTTATTGCGGCTGATCCAGGGCCGTTTGCGGGTGGTGATGTAGAACGGTGTGCGGCCGGCAGTGACTTCATCCTGTGGTTTGGTGACCTTGATGGTGGGGGGGATGACCCGGTGGTGCAGGGCCAGGGCAGCCTTGATCAGGCCGGCAGACCCGGCAGCAGCCTTGGCATGGCCGATCTGGGACTTGACCGAGCTGATGGCGCACCAGGGCCGGTCAGCTTCACCAAAGATCTCCCGTGCTGCTGAGACCTCAACCGCGTCACCCACTTTGGTTCCGGTGCCGTGGGCCTCCAGCAGGCCGATGCTGTCCAGGGTAACCCCGGCATTGGCGCAGGCGTTCAGGATAGCCTTTTGCTGCCCGGATGCACTTGGGGTGTAGATCGCCTCACCCTTGCCATCACTGGAGGAGCCGATACCACGGACAACCGCGTAGATTTTATCGCCATCCCGTTCTGCATCAGCCAGTCGCTTCAACACCACCAGCCCCAGGCCTTCACCCAGGATGGTGCCGTCGGCAGAAACATCAAACGGCTTGGCATTGCCGGAGGCTGAAAGAGCCGGGGTCTTGCTGAAGCAGGTGTACATGAAGATGTCGTTAAAGGTATCCACCCCGCCGGTTACCACCATATCAGCAGCACCGGTGGTCAGCTCCATCCCTGCCAGATGCAGGGCACTGAAGGAGCTGGCGCAGGCTGCATCAACCACGCAGTTGGTGCCGCCCAGGTCGTACTGTTTGCTGATCCGTCCGGCAACCACGTTGCCCAGCAGGCCGGGAAAGGAGTTTTCCTGCCAACCCACGTAGGAGTCGGAAATCCGTTGTACCACATCCTCGGCCACATCCGGCGTTACACCGGCATCCTTGAGGGCCTCTCGCCAGCGGGGATGACCCAGGCGGGCACCCAGCGGAATCACCATCTCCAGGGCACCGGTGACCCCCAGAATCACGCTGACCTTGCTGCGGTCAAACTGTCTGTCTGATCCGTAGCCTGCATCCTGCAACGCCTGACCGGCAGCAACCAGACCCAGTAGCTGCGAGGTGTCAATCGCCTCAATAGCGTTGGGGGGGATATTGAACTGCATCGGATTGAAGAGGACCTCGGAAAGGAAGCCGCCACGCTTGCCATAGGCCTTGTCAGGGGTTTTGGGGTTAGGGTCATATAGGTCATCAATACGCCAATGGGTCTCCGGAACCTCAGTGATGGCGTCCACCCCTTCGCGGATTGTGGCCCAGTAAGTGCCCTTGTCCTCTGATTTTGGAAATAGGCAGCCGATGCCGATGATGGCCAGCGGTGCTCCGGCAGTGGTAAGTGTGCGATCCTTTTCTGACTGTTTCACTCGAAAAACTCCTTAATCTTTTCAATTTCCCTGGGTTCTATGGAAAGCTCCTCCAGGGGAAACTCAATACCCTGAAAGCGCAGAAAGCTGCATCGGAGCATTACAGCTGCCCCGTAAAGAATATTCATGGCAACAGTTACCACTTCACGTCGGTCGGGTGCTTCAAGTAATGACCCTGCAGTCCATTCATTGAAGGCTCCCATGGCAGGACCACACCAGACCTGATAGTCAATTACTCTTTTCGGCTCTCCATCCTTGGCCCAGTGGGCTGCCTGACCAAGATACCAGCGGAACAGCAGCGCCATGAGGTGCTTTGGCTCGCGTTCAGCCCGTTCAACCTGGGAAGGATCACGAGTGAGGAAAAATGTTCGGGTCTGCTGCCATATTTGCTCCAAAGGAGCCAGAAAAAAGGTCTTTTCCAGCTTTTCACGCTCTGCAACCGGTATTTCATCAAGACTGCTGTACGAACGGTAAAAATCATAGAGCTTTGCAGCCCGCATCGGAAACATGGTGCCGCGCTTTAGCACCTGAACAGTAACACCCATTTCAAACATATCCGCGGCCGGGGCCATAATCACGTCCGCCTGACGGGTTTCCGCAAGCATTTTCATTACCTGGCCTGATGTTCCGGACTCAATGCAGGCCTGATGCACCGACCCCACCATAATCCAGGCTGCCCCCATGCTGAAGGCAGCAGCAGCAGCCTGCGGAGTGCCTATGCCTCCCCCCAGTCCTGTACGAAGCCTGCAGCTGTAGTTGTATTTTTTCTGCATACGGCTGGCTACGGACTGAATTGTAGGGAACAGTGCAATTGCAGGGCGGTTGTCTGTGTGACCGCCTGAGTCTGCCTCGGCAGTAACATATTGGGCCATCGGTATCAGGGCGGACAGCTCGGCCTGCTCCGAGGTAATCAAACCGGAATCAAGGAGTACTTTTATAAATTTTTCAGGGGGTGGGGAGAAAAAACGCTCGGCAAGTTCTTCGCGGGATACTTTCGCAATTATACGATTAGGGGTGACAATGGTGCCATCAATATCCCGGTGTATGCCATGCAGACGATAACGAACCAGCGGAAGGGTAAGTGCAAGAAAAGCTGATGCCTCCACAAGATTCACACCTTTACGGATGTAGAGTTCGGCCAGGGCTGCTTCGAGATCCGGTTCCTGTGGGGAATGTATAAGGTTGAAGCCAAACAGGGTATTGCTGACGAGCAACTTGTCAACAGCAGTCTCAACCGCTTCAAGGGATAGTCCGGCAGCACCGAAAAAGCCCAGCATCCCTGCACGGCCAAGCGATAATACCAAATCTACGGAGCTTATCCCCTTCGCCATTGACCCGCCAATATAGGGATAGCGCAGGCCAAGTTCCTTGCAGAAGAAAGGATCGCCCAGTTTATCAGGCAGGCCCGGCGGGATTATTGCGTCAAGCCGCAGCCAGTCGGCGGAAGGTTTTTCTCCATCTGATATTAAAGGGTTACCAGAAAAAAAACGTTTACCTGATTCACTGCCAGTAACAAAAAGATGTTTTTGAAGCATGCATACCGCATCCGGCAGAATTTCTTCGGTGCATGAACTGCCATCAATCCAGGTCGCAAGCGGTTTTGAATGTTCTGAAGTAACCAAAAGGCATCTCCTGAGGTCAAATCAGGACATAATAGTACAAAAACCGTTATTCACAAAACAAATTAAGGTTTTGCAGTGCGGAAAATGGCTGGTTGCCAAAACTCTTTTTCCCCTGTTCAGGTTTTTTGGGCGCAGCCACTGGTTCCGGTTCCGACAGGGAGACTGATTCAGTTTGGGGCGGATAGGTTTCAAGTGTGCATTTTTCTTCTTCAGATATTCCGGTGCCATTGAAAAAATAAAGATTGTAGAGACGATGATGGCTTGTCCAGCGGTTTCCCTGGGCCGTCTCCCTTGCTATATGGGAGCGGATACCGTTAATTTTTGAATCCATGTCATCCAGATAGTGCAGTATGGTTGCCTCAACTGTCTTGGGACGTTTGGGGGATCCGTACTCATACTGCCCGTGGTGGGAAAGAAGCATATGTTTCAGGAGCATTGCCAGCTCCCGCGGGAAACCGGCGATGGTTGAAATACGTTCGTTAAGCATCTCGACTCCGATGCTTATATGACCTATGAGGCGACCTTCGTCTGTATACTCAAAAGCCCTGTCAAACGACAATTCAGCCACCTTGCCAAGATCGTGCAGCAGCGCTCCCACAACAAGCAGATCGCGGTTAAGGTCAGGATAGAGAGGCACAATCGCCTCAACCAGGCGAACCACCGACAATGAGTGTTCCAGCAGGCCACCAAGGTATACATGGTGCATACCCTTGGCGGCAGGCGCCTTGCAGTAAGCTTTCACAAAAACTTCGTCAGCCATGAAGCAGTCCATCAGGGATTTAAGGTGGATATTTGATATGGAAGCAACAACAGATTCCAGCTCAGCCTTCATTTCTGCCAGAGGAACAGGCGAAACAGGAACAAAGTCAGCCAGATCAATCCCATCCTCATCCAGGGGTCTTATCTCTTTTGCCACCAGCTGCATCTTGCCCATATAGAGTGATGCGGTTCCCTTTACAGCTATAAAATCACCCTTTCTGAATACCTTGTCCAGCTCGTCCACATTATCCCAAAGCTTGCCGTCAATCTCGCCGCTTTTGTCCATGAACTTGAGATTCATATAAGGCTTGCCATTCTTTGCCATTGCCATGGTTTTTTCTTTTACCATGAATGGAGCATCAACGCTGTCCCTGTCTTTCAGATCGGAAATATACTGTTTTGGCATTATGATTCTCTTGTCATCAGTTGGATTTTCAGGCTTTAGGTTTCAGTCTCAGAGACCGCCCCTTCTCTGCGCTTTTTTGGCAAGCACCCGGCGTATCTCTTCCTTCAGCTCCGTAAGATCCCCGGATTTGACCACATAGCTGTCGGCAAGCCAGGCGGAAAAATCATCTTTATAGCAGGAAAAGGCTGAACAAAGAATAACCGGCATATCATGCCTCTCTTTGACAATCTTCTGTAACAGCTCGATTCCACTCTCGTTTTTAAGCTTGATATCAAGTATCACCAGCTCAAAACTCTGTGCGGAAAGTTTTTCCACCGCCTCGGCCGTTGTCCCGGCGGTATCAACCTCGTACCCCTCGTCCTTCAGTTCTTCACTGTATAGAAGTCGTATGTTCGCCTCGTCATCAACTACAAGTATCCTGCTCATTGTTTTTCCTCCTTTACGGTTGGAAGTTTGACGGTATACCTCACGGCCTCACCCGGTGGTGCCACAACAAGGAAAGGCATGTCGTTCTTCTCAAGCATGCTCCTGCAGAGGGCAAGATTGAGGCCGGATCCCATCTCATGCGTCTCTGCAAACGGTGTAAGTATCGCTTCAAGTTCATCTTCAGAGAGGCTTCTGTTGCTGTCCTCAATTATCACAAGGACCCTGTCCCCCTCCTGTCTTGTGTAGATATCCAGATGGCCGTCTTCCTGGCCGTCCATTATCCACAAAAGAATGTTGCGAATACAGTATGATGTCTGTTTATAGTCAATGAAGGCGGTCGGAAGCCCTTCTGAAGGGTGAAAGCGGCAATTGAAATTCTGTGCAATGGTCTTGTCCTGAAGTTCCCGCAGGGTGGTCTCAACCATCTGGTTTAAATCCCAGAAATCGCGGGTGGGATAGAGAGAATCCGAATATGTAAGCACCTCGTCAAGCACACCTTCCAGTTGCTGGGTTTCACTGATTATGGAATCAATAAATCCCCTCTTCGGATCATCAGGGCCTGTTGACTTAAGTATTGAACGGGCAAATCCACCAATAATCATAAGTGGATTCCTGATGGAATGGGCTATGCTGGAAGTAATCCGTCCCACAAGAGCCATCTTTTCCATCTTTACCAGAAGCTGCTGCTGCTCCTGCAACCGGTTGTTAGCCTCCTGCAGCTTGCTCACCTCTTCGTGGAGCCTTTCATAAAGTGATGCACGCTCGATTGCAAAAGCCACAGGGAAGGTAAATGTCTCGATTGACCTTAAGTCATCATCACTGATATTTCTGCGGGTTATTATGTTATCGGCAATTATTACCCCGACCCTCCTGTTTCTTGCAATAAGCGGAAGCACCAGGAATGTGTCAACCCCCAAAAGCTTTGCAAATTCATAATCAACTGCAGGGTTATTGAAGGCATTTTCTACAAGCAGCGGTTTTTTCTCTTCAAGGGTGCTTATGACGATGTGGTGAATATTGTCAAAGGAAATGACCAGCTTTTCCAGAATGTCGTGAAACTTGTCCCGCTCCATTGAGAGCTTGTTCTGGCGGAAACTGCGGGCAAGGGCCTGAAGATCCAGATCGCTCGATGCCACCTCTTCCCATGTCTGACCTGCCTCTTCTGCAGATCTTGGGCCTATGGCAAGGTACCCCTTCAGGAAGTGGCGATCCTTGTCTGCCAGCAACAGAAAGGCCCGGTTCATTCCGAATCCCTTTCCAGCTGTTATTGCTGTAAGGGCAACCGAAAGTACTTCGTCCAGATCAACTGAACTTTGAAGAACCGATCCGAGTTCATGGAGAAAACGTGCCTCAAGTATCTTGTTGTCAAGAAAACTGCCCAAAGCCTGTATATGTGATCGCTGGTGAAGGTAGTCATCGTAAAGAGCTGAAAAGGCGCGGTATACCGGGTGTCCGTTTTCAGCAAAGAGCTGAATGTCCCGTTTGAATTTTTCACAGTCAACGCACTTCTCAAGTATCCTGCGTTTGCGTGATGTGAGAAGATCCTCATCACCATCCTGGATGTTGGGGCATTCGCCTTTGCTTATATGTTCGCGATTCCAGCAGCATTCCCAGTCCACATAAACCCCTGTCAGGCAATAAAATGAATGAGTTCAGATTAACAGATTACCACTGTTCAGCCCGTATGCAAGCGCGGACAACGCTATAAACGTAAAAACTTCAGGTTATTTTGCCTTCCATGTTGTCCCCTTTGGAGAGTCCAGAATCTGAATCCCCCTTGACAACAGAAAATCCCGAATTTCGTCCCCCCTGGCAAAGTTTTTTGCCTTGCGGGCCTCTGCACGTTCCGCAATCAGCTTTTCAACCTCTTCCGGGGTAATCTCAAGCCGGCTGTTCTTTTCCGAATCACGAAAGGCCAGCCATTCCTCCGGAGAGCTGGTGAAAAGTCCAAGCACTGATCCGGTTGATCTGATGGACTGTCCCGCCAGTTCCAGAAGCTTCCTGCCTTCGGAATAATCAGCGCCCCCTTCTGCAATGAAGCGATTCATTGTCCTTACCAGATCAAAAATGATTCCAATAGCCTGGGCAGTGTTAAAATCATCATCCATGGCATCCATGAAACGGGTTTCCAGGGATCCGGCCTTTTCATTCATCTCTTCAGCCGAGGCGGGAATTGGCGTTTTTTCAATTTCCCCTGAGGCAAGAACGGCCTGTTTCATAACAGCCATCGCCTCATAAATACGGGCAAGTCCCGACTGTGCCTCCTTCAGGTTCTGATCAGAATAATCAAGTGGGGACCGGTAGTGGGCCTGGAGAAAGAAAAATCTCAAGGTCTCCGGATCGAACAGTTCAAGTACATCTCTTATTGTAAAAAAGTTGCCAAGTGATTTGCTCATCTTTTCGCTGTTTACGTTGACAAAACCGTTGTGCACCCAGTATCTGACAAAGCCGCAGCCGTTAGCCGCCTCGGATTGTGCTATCTCGTTTTCATGGTGTGGAAAAACCAGATCCTTGCCGCCACCGTGAATGTCAAATGATGGCCCAAGAAAGCGCATGCTCATGGCAGAACACTCAATATGCCAGCCGGGACGCCCTCTGCCCCAGGGTGATTCCCACCAAGGCTCACCCGGCTTTGAACCTTTCCAGAGGACAAAGTCCATAGGGTGCCTTTTTTTATCGCCAATCTCGACCCTTGCCCCTGCCAGCATATCTTCAAGTTTGCGGCCAGAAAGTTTAAGATATTCAGGAAAGCTTTCAACTGAAAAATAGACATCACCTTCAGAGTTGTATGCATGCCCTTTTTCAACAAGGGTCTGAACTATGGATATGATATCGCCGATATGATCCGTAGCCTTTGGTTCATGGGTCGGACGCAGCATTCCGAGCCGGTTCATATCTTCATCAAATGTGGTTATGTAACGGTCTGCAATGGTTCGGTAATCTGTACCCTCTTCATTGGCCCTGTTTATTATCTTGTCGTCAATGTCAGTATAGTTTCGTATATAAGTCACGTCATATCCGGAATGGCGCAGATACCGGTAAATAACATCAAAAACTATCCCTGCCCTGGCGTGGCCTATGTGACAGAAGTCATAAACAGTTACACCGCATACATACATGCCGGCCTTGCCCGGCTCCCGTGGTTCAAAGGTTTCTTTCTCGCCTGTAAGTGTGTTGTAGATCCTTAGCGACATCTGCGGCTCCCTGGGAGATTAATTCTGCCTACTCTGTCACGATTTTAAATTGAAGGCAAGCCTCCACCCCTTGCAGGGGAGGTAAAGCAGGTGTAAAGTAAATTCCGGAGGATTTAAATGGAGAAAATGCAGTATGAAGAGCAGATACGCCTGCTGGGTCAGGGAGAACCGGGGGAGATACTTGACAAGCTCCTGAAGATCTCCCAGGAGAGCCTTGTGGGGTTACAGTTCTTCAGCTACTACAAAGAAGTCCCCATCTCTTCACAGGGAGAAGTACTCTACCTTTTCGGAGACTCTCTCATCTGCCGTACAAATCCTGCACAGACAAGGGCCATCAGACAGAGCAGATATGTAATACTCCGCTCAGACAGGCTTGAACATGACGTCTACGCAAACGCTTCATATAATGAGGACAGCAACGAGCTGTCACTGTCCGAATTTGCATTCGTGGAACTTATGCCTGACCGCAGAAACTCTATCAGAGTCAGGGTTGCAGGTCTTTTTCCTGTTATCGTGGAAGCAGGGCCAGAACAGTTCAAGGCAAAGCTTAAAGATCTCTCTCTGGGAGGATGTGCAATAGAGGCCCCTGACAGATCCCTGTTAGGCTCTTTCAGCTATTTCAATATCAATTTCTCCTTTGACCTGCAAAACCGTTCCGAACCCCAGAAGATCCGGGTAATGTCACGGCTTCTGAGGATCGAAAACGAGGGCAACCCGGCCAGATGCATCTTCCTTTTCGAGCATAACAACCGTAGCGAGGATCTTGTGGGGATGTATGTAGGCCAACGTCAGGCAGAAATTATAAGGGAGCTGAAAGTGGCAACCTGAAAACGGCTTTCAGTCTGCCGGGCAGTTTTTTGCGAACATAAACAGTACAATCGAAAGCACAAGAGCCCCCAGTGGAAGACTGAACGCTGTCCTGAATCCTTCAATCGTGTATCCGCCGCTGTGTGAAATAACCACCCCCATCAGATGTTGTGCAACAGCCGCCCCCATAAGCACAAAAAAGTTAAGTGATGTAAGGCCTGTTCCGACAATAGTGACAGGAACAGTAGCCCTGATTATCGGGTAAATCATAACGCCTGTGGAGACAACAAGACCTATTGCCAGAAAATACAGGGAAAGCATCCAGACAGGCACAAGTACAAGCCATCCCAGAAAACCGCTCATCAACAGGGCAAGAGCTACCTGTCCTGCAATCAGTGTGCGGCTGTAGGAATGAAAAATCCTGCGGGCTATCCGGTCTGTAATCATTGAGCCTGCAATGAAGCCAACCGATGTCCACATGAGCATCTTTCCGGCTCCTTCCCTTGAAAGCCCTGTAATATGGGTAAGAAAAGGCCCTCCCCACAACCCCTGAACAGCCAGATAGTTTCCATACCAGCTGAAGGCAATGAAGGCCAGCAGCCAGAAAGAGCTGTCTCTGGCTATCAGCGACCATGCAGTCAATATGGAAGGTTTATGGACAGGTTGGTCAGCCTGCGCTTCAACCGGCTGGGGCGGACGGTCATTAACCTTCAGGAAAATCAGCATGGTAATAACAGCCTGCATAAAAGCCATGAAAAGAAATGAGTTTCGCCAGCCGACCAACCCGACTGCAAAGGCAAGAGGCGCTGTACCGGCAAGGTTGCCCAGATTTCCAGCTGCAACCATAAGCCCCGATATCCTGCCAAACTCCTGCTTGCTGTACCAGTGGCTGAATATTGTAAACGTAGCCATCAGCACAGCGGCAGTGCCAACCCCTATCAGAATCCTCCCTGCCATTGCCATCTGAAGATTCAATGCCGTAGCAAAAAGAAAACCGCCAATGGTTGTCAACAGCCCGCAGCCTGAAATGACCAGCCTGGGGCCCAGTCTGTCTATCATTGGGCCAAGGGGGATCTGTGCAAGCGCATATACATAAAAAAGTATTCCGGCAAGGCTTCCAAGCTGCTCAGGGGTCAGGGAAAGATCCCTGCTCAGGTCGTCTGAGACGACAGCAAGCGACACCCTATAAAAATAGACCAGTATGTACATCAGCGCCAGCACGCCAAAAAGACGCCAGCGCATTACTCCAAACTTCATCCAGATTCACCTTCTGCCTTTCAGTAATAGAGGTAACTATACATATATATGAAGAAACAGTTGTCATAAAAATCATCCGGGGGCTGTAAATCTTCTCGATTTATCATCATGTAACGCCGATAAGTAAAACCATAGGTATAAAATTCACAGCACGGAGGCTGCCATGAAAATCGAAAGTTCCAATATGTTATTGAACAGTCAGCATACTGCTGTGAAGGAACAGACAAAAACTGAATCCCTTAAAATGTGGGTAGGTAATCAGAGACCTGATTTTGAGGGGACTGCGGGCACACCCCAGTTGCCTGCGCGTGACAGTGTTGACCTGTCAGAGCAGGCCAGGTCAGCAGCCAATACCAACAGGGGGCATATTAAAAAGGTTCATGGCAAAAACGATGAAACTGATTCCATTGAGAACACCCCGGTCGCAAGGCTCCTCCGCATGCTTATGGAGTCCATAACCGGCAAGAAGGTAAAGTTGCATATTGCCAAGCCAGAGCAGGAGGTTGTTGATCCCAGGGCTGCCGCAGAATTGACCCAGGCTGCAAATGCTGTACAGGCTCAGAAAACTCCGCAGACCGGCTCCGCAGGATTCGGCCTTGAGTACGACTCCAGCGAGACATACCTTGAGGCAGAAAGCATGAGTTTCTCTGCCAGGGGTATGGTAAGAACTTCCGACGGCAAACAGATTGACTTCAATCTGGAGCTTTCCATGCAGCGTGCATTCTACAGCGAATCCAGCACCAGCCTCCGGATCGGTGACGCTGTCCAGAAAGACCCTCTGGTAATCAACTTTAACGGCACCGCCGCACAGCTGACCAGCGCCAAGTTCAGCTTTGACATTGATACTGACGGCGATGCAGAGCAGATCTCATTTGTCGACCCCAATAGCGGCTTTATAGCCCTTGACAAAAACAATGACGGCACAGTGAATAATGGCAGCGAACTGTTCGGCACTGCAAGCGGAGACGGTTTTCAGGATCTGGCTGCATACGACCAGGATCAAAACGGCTGGATAGACGACAATGATCCGGTGTTCAGCCAGCTCAAGGTCTGGATGAAGGACGCGATGGGGCATGACTCATTGACAGGGCTTAAGGCAAGCGGGGTAGGAGCTTTGTATCTTGGCGAGATATCAACCCGGTTTGACATGAAGACAGCAAGTAACGAGTCACTTGGCACATTAAGGACAAGTAGCGTTTACCTGAATGAAAACGGCACGGTAGGAACAATCCAGGATATTGACCTGACGCTTTAGCAACTAAACAAACCTCTGGAACACCTTGAGATCATAAGCATTTGGGCTAATTGTAGGGTACATATCTGTCAGGGCTACATCCTGTTTTTCCCCTTGACTTGAAATTGACAGCTTCGGGATTCATAACGTTCCCGGAGCTGTCGTTCCTTCTTGAGAGATAAATAGCCCTGTAGTTCAATCCTTCTTTTTAAGGCACCAACCAACCTTGTTCACCTGTGGCGTCCTGGAGATGGCAAGGGAATCAGCAGGGATATCCTGGGTAACCGTAGTGCCTGCCGCAATAAGGACATTTGCCCCTACTCTCACCGGCGCAACCAGTTGCACGTCACTTCCAACGAATACTCCATCACCAATCACAGTCTTGTGCTTTTTCTTTCCGTCATAGTTGCAGGTAATTGTTCCGCAGCCGATGTTTACCTCGCTCCCTATTTCGGCATCACCCAGATAGGTAAGATGAGAGGCCTTTGATCCTTCACCCATTACAATCTTCTTGGTTTCTACAAAGTTGCCTATCTTTACATGAGATTTAAGAACCGAACCGGGGCGCAGGTGCGCCATGGGGCCTATTGCAACCTCTTCATCAATTTCTGCTTCTGAAAGAACAGAGCCAGTTTTTATATGAACTCTGTCCGCAACAGTGCAATCCGTTATCTGGACATTGCTTTCAATCAGGCAGCTGGAGCCTATG
>CAZXTZ010000081.1:0-11983 GCA_964643645.1 uncultured Geobacteraceae bacterium | reverse complement strand
TATTGATCCTGCGGCTGCAAGGGCTGCATATATTCCCAGGCTGTGGGAAGCAATAAGGTCAGGCTTTCCTGCATTCTTCAAAATCCGCCTTGAATGGTAGATAGATTGCGCTACACCGTAAATCTGCAGACAGGTATGCGGAGAGATGAATGAAGAGCCGACAGGAACGTTGCGAACAAGATCATAGCTGCAATTTTCCCGGCAAATCTCTATTATCTCCTGCATATCAGGATCAAATGGAATAGTTTTTTCAGGGGCAAGTGGCTGGCCGGGAAAGATCCAGAGATTCATCTGATGCCCCCGAAAGTTTTTTTGTCTTCAAGATACTCTCTCATATATTCAGCAGGCTTCATCATCCGCTGTGTTCGCCACAAAACTTTTATTATATATGGGATCTGCGATGGCTTCACCTGTCGAACCCAATCCATTATACCTTTGTTACCTGCTGTATTAAGAATTGATCTGCGCCATGTTTCCGCATAAAGCTCGAAAAATCGTAAAGGCCCCAAACGTGGTTCCCATAACAGATGATGCATATCGAAGTTCGCCCAGGGTTGACCTGCTGTCTTTTGGGAAACTGACTGGTAATATTCTGTGCCAGGAAGGGGGGTAAGAATGGTGAAACCGGCACGCTGAAGGGAGTATTGCTCAACAAAACTCCACAACTGCCTGAACCCGTCTTCATCCCAGTCAGGGTCAACCAGGAAGTTGCCATTTATCCCGAATTTAAGATCTCGGGCAATCCGAACCGCCTCTATGCTGTCCAAAATTCCGGCATCCTTGTCAAGGCCTGCAAGTCCGTTATCACTTGCTGCCTCAAGACCAAGAAATATATCAAAATCCTTTGCAAGTGGACGCCAGGCAGCCATTATTTCGGCACTTCTGCGAATCAGGTCAGTTCTTGTCTGGACAAGAATCCAACGCTTGACAACCCCGCGCTTTTTAAGGGCTGCAGCAAGCTCCATACTGCGGGTCGGATTGTACCAGAAAAGATCATCAGCCACAAAAACCGAATCACCACAGGTTGCAAAATCCTCAACAACTGAGGCTATGGAACGCTCCCGACAGGTTCTCCCGTAAAGTTGCCATACCGAACAGAATGAGCATCGGTGGGGACACCCCCTCGCCGTTTCAATAAGCCATACCGGCTTGAACAGCAGGCAGTGATATCCATTTCTATACCTCTCCACAAGTTGCCTTGCAGGCAACTGCACAAGGTCAAGAGAGGTTCTTTCTTCAAGGGGGGCAGTTGAAACCCAGCCGTCAGGTGTACGAAGACGGAGGGCAGGAACAGATAAAAGATCACCTCTTTGAGCGATGCATGCAGCAAGCTGGGGCACAACTTCTTCACCATCATCAACCACTACTGCATCAATAAGATCATTCTCAAGCGGTGAAGAAAAAGCAGCGGCAGCGTGCCCGCCTGCGACTATAAAGGCATCTGGAGCAACCCTGCGAACTTCCCTTGCAGTATCAAGCACACGATCAAATTCAAGGGAATGGAGACAACTTATACCCACAAGTTGCGGGCAAGTGCGGCTGACCCATTTTGCCACACCCGGCTTGAACCTTAAATCAGCAATTGTTACATCATTACCCTGATGAAGCAGTGCTGCAGCTATATATTCAAGCCCAAGCGGCTCAACCCTGAAAAACGGGCCCAAGCCGAATCTGTCATTGCCGGGATGGGGGCGCAGAAGCAGGATGTTCATAGCCTGGCATTTCTCACGATTACTGGCGTTTCCTGCGGATTGCAGCGCGGAAACCTATGTTCATAGGCCCAAACACCTGTACTGAACGATGCAATTTGAATATTCTTCGATACATTGAGCCGAAGGAATAAAATGAGCGACAAAGTTGGTCATACCCCTGCTGCAACTGTTCAACCGACATTCCGGAAGGCATGAAGTTCACATGCTCCATATCATAATCACGCCAGTTGTTGCTTATTATTCTCCCTTCAGCCTCCAGCCTTTTGCGTACAGCAGTGCCTGGATACGGGGTGAGTATGGGAAAAATCGCAGCCTCAAGCCTTGCATCCTCACAGAACCTGAGAGTTTTTTCAAAAATTGCCAGAGTATCTCCATCGTAGCCCATAACAAATGAGCCAAGGATGCCTATGCCGTTATCTCTGAACTTCCTTGCATATTCCAGATAGGAGGCCGCCCTGTTTGTCACCTTGCCCATTGCCTGAAGGGAGTCCTGACTAAGGGATTCAAATCCGACAAACATTCCGACGCAACCAGATTCTCCGGCAGCTTTTACAAGTTCTTCATCCTCTGCAAAATCTATGGGGGCATGTGAGAGCCATTTGAAATCCATCCCCTTCATGGCTTCAAAAAGCTGTAGCGAATACTTTCTGTCAGCAACTATATTATCATCCACAAAAAACAGGAACGAGTTTGCCTTACGCAACTCCTTCAGCTCTTCAAGCACAAGTTCTACCGGACGTTTTCTGTATTTTCTGCCGTAAAATGCAGTTACGGAACAGAACTCACAGTCGTGGGGGCAACCTCTGGTGGTCTGAATGGTATTTGTAAGAAGATATCCCTTGCCCTTGAAAATTTCACGCCTTGCATTCGGTATAAGGGATGTATCAATCAGTTCTTCACTTCGATACAAAGACTTTAGTATGCCTGCACTGAAATCATCAAGCAATCTTGGCCAGGCCAGCTCCCCCTCCCCTGTAACTACTGCATTAACATGCTGAAGAGCCTCTTCAGGCATGTTGCTGGCATGAAATCCCCCCATTACAACAGTCTTGCCTGCAGATTTGAGTATTCCTGCAAGCTCGTAAGCCCTCGGCGCCTGCGGCGTCATGGCAGTGATTGCAACCAGATCGGCATCGGTCTGCCCTGAAAAAGGGGTAGTCGCATCATCATGGAAGGAGAGTTCACAACCTTCTGGTGTTACAGCCGCAAGAGCTGCAAGGGAGAGAGTTGGAAATCTGAAGGTGAGCTCCCCCCAGAGTCGGCCCTTTGGCCATCCCGGAGAGAGGAAAAGAACCTTCATTTCCTGTGCTCTGCTATGTATGCAGACATGGCCCTGACAGAGGCAAATGCAGTAGCTCCTGTAGCCGCGTCAGGAACAATAACAGCAAACTGTTTCTCCATTGCCACCACAAGCTGTAGGGCATCAATCGAGTCAAGTCCAAGCCCGTCGCCGAATAATGGAGCATCACTATCTATCTCGTCGGGCGACATCCCGTCTATCCTCAAAGAGTCAATTATCATCTGCTTGACGGCAGGTATAAGATCTTCGCTCATTAAAGTTAATCCTTTTTGAATAAATTAAGATTCTGAGACAAATAGTTTCCGAAAACCGTTTAAGGTTTAAAACAGGTATTATTCAATGCCTGGAGATGTACTTTTTAAGATCATCAGCCACTTCTTCAGCAGCAAGCTCTATCTGTGCCCCTTCCCGGGCAAAATGTCTAAACTTGGCAATTATCTTTTTACCAGCATCTTTCAGAACAAGCTCGGCCCCTACTCCGGCCTGCATCTGATGGCCGCCTGCAAAAGGTATCCATGCCTTGCCCTGGCTGAATTTCTGCACTTCATATATACAAACATCAGCATTTAGAATGCCTTTTGATCCATTATTCTTTTCCAGTATTTCCTTGAAAGTATTCTTTATACCGTCTACCTGAGATTTCCTTATTTCCCCGCTTGGATCAGAAAAAGAGGCAACATTGATTTTGTAATCCGCAAGTTTAACACCAGGAGCGATCCATACCCATTTTATATCATCACCCTCAACAAGCCCCGAATAATCTGATATGCACCCTTTTTTGAATTCCTTGTCCTTATATTCATCGCTTTCAATAAATTTATCGGCGCACCGGGCAACCTGAACTCCGAATAATGCCACCATAATCAATGAAACCATAAAAACAGCAGGCATTTTTGAAAAAACGACCCGACATAAACATCTCATAAACTTTCTCCTTTTTTAAGTTGGTTAACTTCCCGGCGTTCCCAAAAGAAACTCAGATTAGAACTCCCAAAAATCATAAAAATTATACCACTGATCCGGATATTTACGGATATACCCCTCAAAAACCAGAGCAAGTTTTGCCATGCCCTCATTAATTGCCTCGCTATTATTACCATGGGTACCACGAAAAAAAATAGGCTCATCCATAAGGGTTGAGTACAGTCCGGATTTTTCAAGAGGCACAAAAACAGGAATTACCGGCGCTCCAGTGGCAAGTGACAGGTATGCCGCCCCTGCCGGTAATGGTGTCAGACGACCAAAAAAAGGTACCTTCACAGTATTTGACGATCCGTCCCTGTCACCTATCATGCATATCAATTCATTACGCCTCAATGCGTTAACAGCCTGTATAATCGCCAAAGGCGAAGAGTCGTTGCGGTCAACGTAAATAACCCCTATGCCCCTCTCACGCCTCATCTGCTCACGCTGTTCGTTAACCCTGTAATCAGGCTCCCTGAATGTGAGAACATTTATCCGGTATCCCAGGTCGGCGAGTCCAAGTCCACCAAGCTCCCATGTGCCGAGATGGGGTGATATAAGTATAGCTCCTGTTCCTGCCTTAAGAGCATTATCCAGTGGAGATGGGTCGGATCTGAAACCTATGAGACTCTGAAGTTTCTCACCTTTCAGGCGGATCATAAGCATCAGATCACACCAGTTTCTACAGTAGTGGTAGAAACACGAAAATATCAGCAGCTCAACACCTGCTCTGCCTGTAACCACCTTAAGATTATTCCTGGCGGCACGGCGGGCATCCGTTGCAAACATGTAGGAAAAAAAAGCAGCTATAAAAGAAGGTGGAGCGAAAAAAAACCTCGGTACAAAAAGGGTCATCAACTTTATAAGGAAAAGATTGACACTGCTGTACAGGGCCATATTCAGATAGCGGCGCTAACCGCGTCCCCCTGTGACTTTCCTTCTGGCACGATCTCCCTTGAACTCATCTTCCCAGACGAGATCTGCAATATCTCCGTAATCTGATGAATAACTATCCATTTCATCAGCAAGTTCAGTAAATATCTTTTCAGCACCTTCATGGGTCGGATAAACCCCCTCACTGTTGAAAAATTCTCTGCCGTAGTCAGGGTGGTCAATAAGCATGCAGGGTCGCAACAGATTTTCATGGTCTCCCTGTTTTTCTCTTATTGCCCTGAAAAGAGGAGAACTCAAGGCATCTGCCAGACTTGTTTTTCTGATATTGTCAGCGGCAAAGTGACAGAATACGCATGGCTCGATATCCCCGTTAGCGTTTATATGCAGATATTTACGGCCACCTGCAATACATCCGGAGATTATTGGGCCATCATTCCAGAAATCAATGAACAGCATCGGTTTTGAAGCCCTGAAATCAATAGTTGCCCGTCTCAGTCTGTCACGTTGATCAGGAGTTGGCATAAGTTGGGGGTCAGGCTCACGTCCCACAGGCACATATGAGAAAAGCCAGAGGGCAAACACCCCCTGCTCAAGCAGAAAGTCAATATAATCAGGGTCAGTTATAATATCCGTATTTTTGCTTGAATGGGTAAAAGAGCCACAGAAGGAAAGGCCACTCTCCCTTAAAAGTCGCATTGCCTCCATTACTTTTGCAAAATGACCTTCCCCACGTCTCCCGTCTGTCTCCTTTTCATATCCCTCAAGGGAAAAAGCAGGCATTACATTTCCCGCATCAACAAGTTGCTGAACGAGCTTACTGTTTATAAGCCCCCCGTGGGTAAAAACCAGAAAAGCCATATCATTATGTTTTTTGAAGATTTCAAATATTCCCTCCATAAAGAACGGCTCACCACCGGATATAACGGCAAAATATATTCCCATTTCCTTCATCTGCTTCAGGATATCATCTATCTCGTCAATAGAAAGTTCCAGAGTTCTGTTGTAATCACCGGCATAGCAACCATAGCAGGAAAGGTTGCAACGCATTGTAACTGAAATAACAACTGTAGACGGAGGATAGAAACCGTTTCTGTCAGCCCACTCCTTACGCTTGTTTGTACCGGAAAGGAGATGGTTGATTGCCAGATTTGTAATCCACTTATCTCTCTGGTTAGGGTGAAGTTCCCTCAGGATACGACGTGGAAACTCCATTGATGGATGCTTTGTCCTGATCAGTTCACGAAACCAGCGAATCCTGTCTTTATAATAGTCCTTCCTCGGGATAAGCTCCATAAGGTGGGTCATCTTTACAAGTGTCTCATCAGATGAACTTGTTGCAAGGGAGAGCAGGGATGAAACCAGCTTGTCTCTTGTATAGTTTTTTATCAATTGAAGCATTTAATACCCTCTTTAAAGATTCCTGAGGTAGGTCATACATATATTCCAGGTATCCGGCACTGCTCTGAAATGGCTGGTGGAACGTCCATCCGCCACCCTTGCAGGCACTGGTATTGCGCCAATCCTGAACCCTCGTTTCCAGCCCTTCATCAACACTTCCATCTCCATATCATAACCATTTTTTTCAAGTGATACAGAGCGGAGCAGTGACGTAGAATAGTACCTGAAACCTGACTGGCTGTCTGTAATTTCAAAACCGGTTGCCTTGCGCATACACCAGACTCCGAAACGGTTCCATACCTTGCGCAGGCCGGCCATATCCCTGAACTGATCATGCCTTGATGCCAGAAGAATCCCGTACTTTCCTTCAATGGCAGCAGAAACAAGCCTGGGAATAGCAGAAGGATCGTGCTGTCCATCCGCATCAATAGTAACAACAGCATCAAAACCATTATCAATGGCCCAGGCGAAACCGGTACGAAGCGCAGCCCCCTTGCCTCGATTAAAACCATGCAGAATTACGACAACATCAAGGCCTTCCAGAAGATCAGGCGTATTGTCCATTGATCCGTCATCCACAACCACCACAGGATAGCCGTATGAAACGGTTTCAGAAACCACTTCATATATTGTCGAGGCCGCATTATAGGCCGGTATCAGAATGCATTCTTCCACGATGAAGCCAGTTCCCCCATTGTTTTAAAGCTGAACTTCTCCAGAAGTAACCTTATCCTGGATTCTGCGCTGCTCCGGTTGCCATATGAGAGAAAACTTTCCAACAGCCCCAGAGACAGTCTGGGACCATCCGGATCAACCTCGCGTGGATGTATAAAAAACACAGCCGGATTACCCTGTTCTTTATATTTTTCTGCTGTTTCCATAATCATTTTACAGGGGAAAAACCTGAACCCCCATCCTCCGGCTGTTGGAAGGTTTAGAAGGGGAATTTGGGTGACCATTGGAGGAAACTCAAGTATCACACCCTCTACAGTTTCAATCAGATGTGGAACCAAAGGCCCTGCAGGATTTCCTATGGCTGCCAGGGGGGCAAGGCTGCTGTCATAACTGTAACCGCATCGAGAAAGTATCTCAAAGGCCCACGGTGTTCTGTTTCTGCATAACGACCAGCGCGGAGCCCTGAATCCTGTAGGCCTGCAACCGGTACTGGCCTCAAGCAACTCTGATGTCATCCTCAATTCATCTTCAAAAGCATTCGGATCCATCCCTGACACGAGAGAATGGGACCACCCGTGGGATGCCAGTTCGTGGCCATGGGCATGTATCATCGGAAGGAGCTCAGGATTTTTGCTCGCCACTGAACCAAGGACAAAGAAGGTCGCCTTTACAGAACAATCCCTGAATATCTGCAAAAGTCTGGCTGTAGCCTGAACAACCCGCCGCTCTGGCTGATCCGGCAACTCAAGACAGCTTGAGCAAACATTATACCACTCCTCAAGATCAACTGTTACCGCATGGCAGTCAAAATGCATCCGTTTGTTTACCGTATTCAGAGCTTTAATGTCAAGAAAGGGGCTCTGAGGTGAATTTTCCCATCCCGAAAGAGGCCCCTTTACCAAGGTTGAAAATGGAACCAAGCGCCAGATATGGGCCAAGCTCATCCAGACAATTACCGCTTATCTCATAAATACCTGTCAGACCCCTCTTTTTAAAGCTCATCTCCGTTTCACCACAATACCTTGCCTTAAGACTGCCTGCCATGAAAGCCAGTTCCCTGAATTTGTCAGGGTCTGAGCCATTGCCGTAATAGGCGGCAAGGGAGGATACCCTACGAAGCATTGAGCGGACGAAAAGTGATGGATCGAATCGTGATAACTCACGCCCTTCAGAATAAATCCTTAATGGTGAAGAAATTTCGATTAAAATCCTTGGGCAGCCACTGTAATTAGATACCTCCAGCTCAAGGATATCAGCAGCTGAAAGCACGGGCAGCTCAGTATCTCCATCACAAGAGATATCAGTTGCAGATCCCTGGTAATCCAATGCCTTTATCGAGATAATCCCTTCTTTACCCGAATGATTCTCAATTGCATCAATGAACAGAGACAAACAGGGGATTGAAGGCCCCATAAGCAGCAAAGCAACTGAAGATATTCCAGCCTTGCTATGAGCTGGAAGTTCAAAGACAAATGGGACGGATGGTTTCTGGTGACGCCTCAGCAGCTCGGGATCGCTGGAGAGCTGCCTGAGACAAAGCTGGCCAAGAGATGCCTCAATGGCAGAGCTGTTATCAAGAAGCGCAGAAGAGAATTGTACGGCAGATCCCGGTGACAACTGAATTACGAGCCTGGCCAGATTCAGATCCAAAGTAACCTCACTATAATCTCACCAAGTCCTCATGCTCCTCATCGTGGGGGTTTATGTGTATCATCACATCCCCAACATCTTCCATCTCTTCAAAAATCATCTGCTTGACCTCTGTAGCAACGTCATGGGACTGCTTCACAGTCATTTCAGGGTTCATATCCAGCTTAAGGTCAACAATATAGAACTGCCCTGAGCGACGGGTCCTTATTTCATGCACATGTTCCACATGCTCTACACTCTCCGCAAGCGCCACAACCTTTTTTACAAACTCCTCGGGAGCTGATCCATCCATCAGGTCGTGGGCCGCAGAGCTTATGGTCTCCCACCCTATATGCAGGATAAAGAAGGAGGTAAGCGCAGCTGCCAGCGGATCAAGTATTCCCCGGCCCATGAATGCCCCGCCAACACCGATGAGGGTTGAAACCGATGTAACTGCATCCTTGCGATGGTCCTTTGCAACGGCCATGAGCGCCGGGCTGCCAAGGTGATCCCCGGTTTTGACAGTCCAGCGGTAGAGCCACTCCTTGATTATTATAGTCACACCGGCAGCGGCCACAGCTATCATGCCGGGAGATTTAAAATCGCGATGCATTATTGCATGGACAGAATCAACAAAAATCCAGATGCCGGTTGCAATGATAAGCAGTGCGACAACGCCTGCTGCGAGAGATTCAGCCTTGCCGTGGCCGTAAGGGTGGCGCTCGTCAAAGGTCTTCCGACCCATCTTGAGCGCAAACATTGTGGTAAAAATTGCAACAAAATCGCAGCCACTCTCTATACCGTCGGCAAACACTGCGTCAGACATGCCCCAATGGCCAGCAGACAGTTTGAGTATCATAAGCACGGCATTTATCCAGAAGCCGACCTTTATGATCCTGTCTGCCTGATCAAAGCGTTCATCACGGTCCATCCGGCTTCTCCGATTCCCTGAAATCCTTCAGACTGAACTGAAGCCTTTCGCCGCCGCCCCATCCGTCAATCTCAACAGTACCTGCGATATCTATAATATCAGGCAGATGGCGGCCTGCCATTCGCCAGGCAACCGCATTTATATAATGCTTCTCTTTTTTCAATCTAAGACGGAGATGATCCGTACCGATTTTCCTCTTTTCCACAACCTTCAATCCTTGCATACACAAGAGCGGCTGCGGGTTTCCCATACCAAACGGAGCGAGCTTATCAAGTTCTTCAACCAGTGAAACAGAGAATTCTTCAGGCAGAATGACTGTATCAATGGCAATGGAAGGCAGCAGCTCTTCATCGGACAGGCGAGAAGCGGCAACTTTTTCAAATGACTCTGCAAATGCCTGAAAATCCTCTTCACGGATGGATACCCCGGCTGCTACACGGTGCCCACCGTATCGCACCAGTAGGTCGGAGCATTCATGCAGAGCCTCGAGCAGGTGAAAACCGGGAATACTGCGACCGGAGCCTTTTCCGTTTCCCTCAGCATCTATGGCAACAAGGATTGCTGGACGATGATACCGCTCAACAAGTCTTGAGGAAACAATCCCGACCACCCCGGGATGCCATTTTTCAGAAGCAAGCAGTATGCTGTAACGCCCGGAGACACCTCCGGCATCCTCTACCATCCTTACTGCATCTTCAAGAATGAACCTTTCAACTCCCTGACGCTCGGAGTTGGCTCCATCAAGTTCGGCGGCAAGGTGCGATGCCAGGGCAGCATCATCTGTAAGAAGCAGCTCCACACCAGGGACCGCACTCTCAAGCCTGCCTGCCGCATTCAGGCGTGGGGCAAGCCTGAAACCGACCTGCCCGCTGGAGACCTGGCCGGAAACCCCTGAAACCTTTTTCAAGGCTTCAACACCTGTCCTTGAATCCTCACCCATACGCTGTAGGCCGGCAGAGAGAAGTATCCGGTTCTGACCGGTCAGGGGGACCATATCCGCCACTGTACCCAGAGCAACAAGATCAAGCCATTGTCGCAGATCAGGTCCATTCCCTTCAAGAAAGCCTGACTCCCGCAGCTTCGCCCGTAGCGCAACCAGAAGATTGAATGCAACACCAACCCCGGCCAACCCCTTGAACGGATAGCTGCAATCAGAACGGTGGGGGTTTATCACGGCAACCGCATCAGGCAGCTGATCCAGAGGCTGGTGGTGATCAGTGATTATAAGGTCAAGGCCGATCTCTTTACAGTGACTCGCTTCTGCAATGGCTGTAACCCCGCAATCCACGCTTACGCAAAGGGTTGCGCCATGTTGTCTGACAGTGGTCAGAGCGGCATCATTCAGGCCGTAACCATCATCCATCCGATTCGGGATATGATAGAAGGTATTAATCCCCATGGTGGTAAAAGATGACACAAGGAGGGCTGTGGCGGTTACGCCATCTACGTCATAATCTCCGTAGATGCAAACCGTTTCTTTGTTTTTGAAGGCAAGCAGAAGTCGGTTAACCGCTCTTTCCATTCCGGCCATTTGGTGCGGCGGAGCCATACCGGACAGTAAAGGATTCATAAAATCCTTCACCGCATGGGCGTCAGCAAAACCACGGACAGAAAGGATCCGGCCAGTGACTGGCTGAATAGCAAGCTCTTTTGAAAGAGCAGAGGCCAGAGCCTGATTATGTTCTTTGATTATCCATTTGGTCTGCATAAATAAAAAACCCCTCGCCAGAGGGGGTTAATGTTACTTTCCAGCTGGTGGAAACTGTTTCAAAATTTCTCGGGCATGGTTGCCAACATCGCTGTTGCCCCCCTTTTGCGCCACCGCCTCAAAAAGGGTCTTTGCCTTTGACGGCTGCTTCAAGTCTTCAAGGTAGACAATCCCCATATTGAAGAGACTCTGCAGATGATCAGGGTTAACCTTGTAAGCCTTCTCAAAGTTGGCAAGTGCCTTGTCATAAAAGCCCAGCGCCCTGAACATAACACCTTGATCAGTAAGGACGTTAGGGTCATTGGGATTGATTGCCAATGCCTTGGCATATGCATCAATGGCTTTTTTGGGATTCTGGGAGTCAAAATAATCATTACCCAATGTTACCCAGGCCTGCACGTTCTTTGGATCGCTGGCAACGACCTTTTCCAGCTCCGATATCCTTGCCTGTAGACTGCCCATTGAGGCCGGAGAAGCAGCACCTTGGGGAACAGCAGTTGTCTGCTGCTGGACAGACGCACCACCCATGGTCTTGCTACCCACCAGAATCCCTAGCAGAAAACCGATGATAATTCCGGAAACTCCAAATATAACAGATTCCCTGTTCATAAAACCTTCCTAGGCATTTGCCGGAGATTCGGCCTTGCCTGCCTCTTCCTTGTTAAGAGCACGCTGCTCCAGCAAAAGAACCACAGGACTGGCCACAAAAACCGATGAGTACGCACCGACAATTATACCCACAAGCAGGGCAAAGGAGAAATCGTGTATGACCT
>CAZXTZ010000080.1:4340-12103 GCA_964643645.1 uncultured Geobacteraceae bacterium | reverse complement strand
GAGCACTTCCCTCCTAAGGAAGGGGCCGGACGTTCGAATCGTCTCGGGGACGCCAAATAAATCAAGGACTTAGCCAAATCGGTTAAGTCCTTTTTTCTTGCGCGGTGTAGTAAACGGTTTAATAAAGTTCACTGCTACCCCTCCAATAAAAGTTGAAAAGTTGGTTGGAAAACAACTTTTTATGCTGAACTGAATGGTATAACCTTGCCCCCCGGAAATTTATCAGCCAGCCGTTCATCAAGAGTTATAGAAACAGGTAGAGATGGCCCAAACAGAGCAGCCAGCTTTCCAAGCAACAGGTCAGTGTCAACGTGATAACCGGCCAGGGGCTGAATAACGAGGCTGCATGAAGCGTCAGCATGCTGGATGAACTGATGCTGGACAAGAGGGCATGCCCTGATGATTCTGGAGACATCCACCATGCAGACCGGAAGACCGTCCGAATCCACAAAATTTACCGGCTCCCTGGCCTGGAGGTCACGCAGGCAGGGGCGTCCATGACGGTCAGAAACTATCCGGCAATAATCCCCTGTACGGTAGCGCAGGAGAGGCAAAAAGGGGTTTCGCCCCCCTGTCACACAGATCTCGCCGACCTCCCCTTCAGGAACAGGTCGTCCATCAGAATCCACAACCTCAACATAAAGATCAGGGGCAAATATCCGCATCCCCTCCCCTGAAGGGTCGGTAAATGCAATGGGGCCGGTCTCTGTTGTGGAGTAAAGGTCTATCACCGGACAGGCGTACCGTGCCTCAAGGGCTGCCTTTAGTTCCGGAGCCAGGGCAACAGCGGTGCTTATCATGGCTGCTGGCCTGTAATCTATCCCCCATTTTGCCATCTGGGCGAAACCGAGGGGATCGCCGGTTATAAACAGAGGGGCAGTATCGCTGAAGAACCTCCGGGCCATCGCCCTTTCCCAGACCCGTTCATGCAGATTGACCTTTGCAAACCCGGCCTGGTTCCAGACTGAAAATACATTGGCAAAGGTTACTGTGCTTACCTGGCAGCCAACATTCAAACAGGCCGTAACCTGATCTGAAAATTCAGGCCGAATACCGTACTGCTCAAGTATAAAGCGGTATGCAGGATGGTACTGGGCCATTGCGCGGGGATGATGGGGTATCTGGATTGCATGGGCCGTAACCCCTGATGTGTCATAGACTATCAGGCGGGAGAGATCGGCATCAAGCGGTACAATATCCTCAAGCCGCATGGTGATATCGGCACGGCAGGTTGTGGGAATGAAGGCCCAGTCGCGGCGTATATCAAAACCTTCCTGGAGATTACTCTGGAAAAGGGGAACTGAAGGCCTTTGGCCCTTTATCCATTCAACGATGTTTTGAGGCGGATCGGCTCCAAACCGTGGCGGTTCATCCCTTAAAACAGCGTAAAAGGACTCCACATAAGGAAGGTCATCACTGCGCAGACGGTCGCCAACTTCGTAATTCCAGGCCGGGGCATCAGGATGATCCAGAAGCGCACGGAGCCTGCGGTAACCTCCTGCGGTTATCATCGGATTACGGGCCATACGCTCCCGTGGTATATCAGGTTCTCTGGTCATAAAGCTACTCCCTGCCCACCTTGGCGGCAGCCTCCGCCGCCTCCTTGCGCCGCATCTCCTCGCGCAACTGCCTTGCCCGTTTCTGCTGTTCCTGCGTGGCCTTTATGAGGCGCACCCGCTCAACGCTGTCAAGGGTCTTCAGCCGATCCTCCGCGCTGTTTTCACTCTCTCCGGCAGGACGCAGGTCCAGAGCCGCCAGGCAAAGCCTTGCCAGCTCCTCCCGCCGGTCGGGGTCTTTCACAAACTGATCGGCGGCAACCAGTTCGGCAAGCTTGTCCAGCCCCCTGCCGAGCCATTTTATGGCCGGTTCCGCAAACTGCTGCCTGTTGCAGAACCATTCATCGCTCAAGAGCCATCCAGCCACCGCCACAAGCTTTAGCCAGTTGCGACGGGCAGGAGCCGCGCCGTTGAAATCCGCAATAAGGGCAGGGTTCGGCCATTTCCCCCCAAGGTCAAAGAGAATGTCGTAAACCAGGGCAGGTGTATGCAGCCCTGCAGAGTTGCCAATCCTGGGCTCTGCCAGAAACTCCGGCGGACACTCCGCCAGCCGGTGGGTCAAGCGGTCAAGTATGGGGCCTTCCGAGGTCATGATCTTTCTCCGTACCTGGCCTTTGCAAACGCCGCCGCAAAGGCCACCATCTCCTCCTGGTTCTTCACCGTGTAGACATTCCATCCTATTGACTCAAGCCGCGCAACAGGTTCTTGAAAGTACTTCCTTTCTATCTGCAGCACAAAGGTGGCGCCGCCTCCCGCCCTGGCCGCAGCCTGCTCCGCAATCTGCCACCCATCCTTCAGATCGCCCAGCATGCTGAAGATATCCGAATCGCTCACCACCAGCAGGTGTGTGGGCCTCGGAAGCTTCGGGCCATCAACAACAGTATCCTTCAGACGCTGTATGCCGAATGCGTAGCCTGTGCCCAGATAGTCGGTCAGGACAGAGAGTATCCGCTTCTCTTCCCTCAAGAATCCGTCTGTCTGGGTGAAGCTGCCCGGCTCGCCGGAGAGACAGGCCATCACCCTGGCCCCTGTGCGAAGGGCTGAAATGCTTATCACTGTGGCTGCCAGCACCGGGTAGGACAGATTGTAGGCAGGGTTGCCCATGGATCCGGAGCAGTCAATTCCTATGTAGAGATCCAGAGGGAGTCTCTGGGGTGAACTGCCGGGGCTTTCCCCCACCAGACGCCTGACCGTGGTCACTCCCGGTATTACCTGCGGACTTCTGGCCAGCGACTCCGACCAGTCAAGCTCCTGTAGCGGCATGCTGCTCTCCCAGCTGTCCAGCCCCTCGGGCTGCGGATCCGTTGCCTTGGGGGATATCCTCCGGGGGAACTTTATCAGGTGCGGCACAGCCAGTTCACGGTAGTACCTTATGATGATATCCTTCTCTGTTACCTTCACCCCCAGGCTCTCCATCAGCTCCTTATAGGCTGTGGGCTCCCGGTAACGGTTCTTCCTGCCCCCCTTTTCCTCCCTGCCGCCGCCCCGACCGGGGGCGCTCTCCGTCTCCCCTTCATCTCCCCCCATGCCGGTGATAGCAGGATCTTCTGATGGATGTACAGCGCCGTCCTGCTCTTCATCCTCAATCCCCGCCATGCCGTCAGGGATCTCATCCCCCTGCCCCACCCCTGCGGCATCCATCCAGGGTGGCATGGAGATCAGAAGCGAAAGCCCCTTTGGCGTATCCAGCAGGTACGGCAGCAGCAGGGCGGCAAACCTGCCAGCGCCTGCCAGCCAGTTTTTCGAATATACCCGGATCACCCGGCTGCCCAGACCGGCATCAAACTCTATCTTCTCTGTAACCCCGGCGGTAAGGCTCTTGCGCGGCAGACTCCAGAGTATCTCGTAGATACGCATGTACAGTATCCAGATATCGCTCCCCTTATCCTGCCTGAGCGCCCTGTAGACCTCATCCATCTTGAGTTCGGACTCCCTCTTCAGACGGTCGTTTATGAGCAGGTCTGTGTAGAGGTTTGAGACCATCGGGGCGTACTGCTCGCAGGTGGGGAGTCCGGCCCTGATCCTTGCCATAAGGCGGGCGTTATCCCGCAGATCTGCAGGGGCAAGAAGATGGTGACCAATCTCGTGGGCAAGGATCTCCCTTGCATACTGCTCAAGCTTCAGATCCCGCACCTGGCGGATGCTTATAACCACGGCATGGTCATTGAGCCGTATCATGGCAAATGAGCCTGTGAGCTGCTCTGACCTCTCCTCCTTCTCGGTGAGGCACCAGCGTGGTTCGGAAAGCCTGGTGAAACGGCTCCAGCAGTCAAGGGCATCCTGCCACTGGCTGCGCCACCTCTGCATAATGGTCTCAAGGGAGTTGGCAGCCATCAGCCCTGCTCCGTTACCATGGGGGCCACCATGTAGATGCTGTGGCTGTGCGGGAGGGTGACAGCAAGGGTTGAGGCTGTGGAGGCAAAGCTGCTGTAGCCTGCCAGTGGGGGGATCTGCAGCCTGATGGAGCCGCAGGTTACTGTTCCGGAACTGTCTATGGAGAACCCGGCATACCCCTTGCCCGATGCCATCGCCTCCCCCTGAATACGCCGCAGGGAGAGGCCGAAGCAGTCACCCCAGACAGAAAAGCTCCCTTCTCCGTCGTATGCGATGATCCTGTTTCCTTCCCCGGCAACAAGCGGAGGCTCCATGAACTGCCCGCCAAGCCCCCTGAAACGCCCAAGCCTGCCCACAACCAGAAGCCTTGCCGCTGCCTTTTTTCCTGCCAGATGGGGCGGATGCCACGGGTTGGACAGCGCCTGTTCAAGGATATCCGGCGGCGGCTGAATATCCTCCGGGGCTATCCCCATGCAGAGGAGTTTCAGGCTGTCCGGCAGCCCTTTCCATCTCTCAATGGCGCTTTCCCGAAAATGGGGGAGCCCTGCCTTCCATGCCAGCACCAGGGAGGCGTCAAGCAAATGCTCAACCGTGGTGATGGAAGGAGATATGCTGTGCAGCCTTCTGATCCAGCGCTGCCCGACTCCCGGATCCTCCTGCCCCATATTAACCGCAATATTGGAAAGGGCTCCGGCCACCTGCCCGGGGTTAAGGGCCAGAAGCGGCGCCAGCACCGGCAGAAGATGCTCCCAAAGGGCCTGCACCAGAGGCCCCCTGCTCCGTGGGCCGAGATACCCCTGGGAGAAGAGGGTGAGCGACACCTCGAAAAGCCGGGCGGCGGTTCTTATGGCGCGATCCGAAGCCACGGCCCCGACGGCATCCACAATGGCCTGCACCGGGCCGCGAAGCAGCGCAGAGAACTCCACCGGATCAAGCCCTGGCGAATTGTGGAACGCCTTCGCCGCCAGTGAATTGAACCGGTCGCGGTTTGCCTCAAGGGAGGCTGCAAGCGGGCCTGTTATCAGTTTTTCCATTTCAGCCACCGCAGGTAGTTGCTGTAACGCTGGTGGAAGTACTTGAGCTTGAGGATGTCGTCAAACATCTGGCCGTAGATCTTGCGAGAGCCGCTCCACTCCCGCAGGGTTCTCTCGATTGCCGTTAGCTGCCGCCGCACATCCTTTTCAGGAACCCCCTCCAGCCCTTTTGCAAACTCTACCCCTATCTCCTTCACAGGATCCTGACGGTCAAGGTCAAGGCGCTGGTACTCCCTGCAGGCCAGATCGAAAAGGGTGCGGATCCAGCTTACCCTGTCGGAGCGGAGCGCGCTGTTGCCGGCCTGCTCGAAGAAGGGGGAATCAGAGTTTATCGCCAGCTTGTCATGGAGCACGAAGGGGATTATCTGGCGCAGATCCTCAAGCCCCACCTCGGTCGCCCCCCTGAACCAGGCCATCGCCTTCACGTAGATGAGCACAGTCATCATGGCGCGGACGGAAAGGCCGTTGAAGCTCTGCCCGCCAAGGTCTGTCTTCTGATCCCTGCCGGACTGATCCGCTGTGAAGGAGCTGAATTCAAGCCCTGCAAGCTTCACCGTGTCCTTGGTCATATACTCCATCTGGCGGGCCGCCGGCTCGAAAAACTCAAACTGGGCGGCAAAGAACTCAAGCCTCCGCAACAGCTCCGGCGGCATCCGCACGGCGCGTATCTGCTTCTCTGCCTGGTCAAGCTCAGGCGGGGTGAAAATTATCTCCTCCGGCACCATCTCCTCCGGTTTTATCCCGGCCTCTATCCTGGAGAGCAGCTCGCTCAAGAACCTTGTGTTGAAATGCAGCGCCTTAACCACCACATCTATACGGTCGCGGAGAGCCTCAATAACCTCGTAGGTGCCGCCCCCTGCGTCATCGTTGGCGGTAAGGTACCAGGCAGCCTCCGGGCACTCGAATATCTGGTCGTAGATCTCTGCGTAGTTGTCCCCCATAACCGTCAGCAGGGCAGACTGGGTGCGGGTAGGTATCCGGTTGTACTCGTCAATTATCTTCACCCGCATACCGAGCCAGCTGCGCCATGCTATCTTTATCTCCTCGTTTGACTGGGCGGATACCATGCTGCTGGGAAGCGGGTTCCCCAGTAGGTCTGCGATGGTCATCTGCGGCTGTCCATGCTGGATGCCGCGCCTTATCTCCTTGAGGGTGTACCCTGCCAGCACCCCCATCAGGATGGCGATGGCTGTCTTTCCACGGCCAGGGCCGCCCACAAGCAGGCATCTGCGCCGCACAGCGAGGTTTAAGAGAGGCAGCAGAACGTAGCTTGAATAGCTCTGATCCGACGGGAGGGTAAGCGGCACCTTCTGATCGCCAAAGGTGTACTGCTGAGGGGGGGAGTCGTTGTACTCCATATCGTAGAAAGGGCTGATAATGGCGTGGTTGGTTATCCAGAAGTAGGCCTGACGCAGCTTTTCATCCAGCGGCGCCGACGGGCCGCCTGCTGCCTGCTCCTGAGCCACCGGCCCCTCGTAGAGCGAGGCCACGTCAAAACGGCTCTGCTGCGGAGGGGGGCTGGCAGGATGTGTGGGGGACTGGGAAACCTTGCGGAACAGATCGCCTAACATGGGCACCTCTATTTGTTCAGTAAGTTTTATTTTTTCCGGCGGCAGAAAGTTATCCGCGGTGTTTGTTTAGTCTACAGCGTGTAGGGTGGACAGGTAGTTTTGCCCACCATTCAAGCGCCGCATCAAACCGCGTGTGCATGATACAACTATGCCCACCCTACCCGTCTGTTTCAGGAGAAATTTAATGATTTATCCCAAAACAAAAAGCAAGGATGTGTGAAATGCCACGTCCTTGCTTTTTTTCTTGAATACTAATTAAAGACACAAGCGGGTTGTTTATTCACCCCACCAGATCACTTGCTGATACCAGGATAAGAAATCCCGGAGGATGAGGACTGATCAGTCTTTGCTGTTGCAGTGTCTTTTGGGCCCTGCTCCTGATTCCCGTTTATCATTTGCAGTGCCTGTTGGGAAATCGTCACCGTATCGGTTTTTGAAGACTGAACAGACTTCTGTGCATCCTGCTTTACCTGTGATATGGCTGCTGACTGGTCCGTTTTGGCATATGGATTTGTATATGCCGGATTTGATGCAACACTGTTTAATGAAACCTGATTTGTTGTCATATTAAACACCCCCGATCATTAGTGAGTCAATTTGCACTACTGCTGTCAATATTGGGTCCGTTGAGTATTTGCTGATCGTAGTAAGATATATCAAGCGGCGGCGGAACGATCATCTTCAATATCTCCCTGTATAATGCCGGTGAGGATTGTTTTAGCTGCTTAAGTTCATTGGCATTACCTATGAATGGAGGGAAACTCTTGGAAACAGAATATTCCTTGGTCTTTTCAGGTGAATTGGTAATAAGTTTCTGTTCTTGAAGCTGTTTGTTTATTGCTAAAGGATCTTGTGGTTTATTCTTGTCTTGAAGGTCTTTACTCAGGTTAAGCGCTTCCTGAGAAAAGCTTACAGTGTCTTTTGTAGTAGAATTTACGGAAGAAACGGTTGCATTCTGGATTGTTTTGGAAGGCTGGATGTTTGACAAGTCTACAGTTGGAGAAGGTGTCGAAATTGCAACATTCGTAACCACTTGAGAACCTATTGAAGTAATTGTAGATGCCATTTCAGACTCCAAACCACATCTATCTCGTCTCATCTATGAATCATGTTAAGCCTATGCAAAAAATAAATCAATCATGGAATTAATATAATCAACAATATTGAGCCTGCTCTTCCAGACCCCTGCAATCTTACCCAGATGAATGGTTCCCAGAAATACAAGCAGAATCATCAAGGCATATAAAATTCCAGGGATAGCAATACGC
>CAZXTZ010000080.1:0-4330 GCA_964643645.1 uncultured Geobacteraceae bacterium | reverse complement strand
CCTGAAAAGTGTCATGCGGAGGGCAGAATGCACCCGGCAATGGCTCACACATCTGCCGCAGCCTGTGCATTCGGGATCATTAACGCTGTCTGCCTTTGCGACATCAATTCCTGATGGACAGACTGTAGAACAGACCCCGCATGATACGCAGCGGTTTTTGTTCCGCTGCACGGCAACCGGAGAGATAAGGGTGGCAATTGAAAGCAGCGCGCCGTAGGGGCAGAGGTATCTGCAAAAAGGGTTACGCAGCCTTACTGACAGGAAAACAAGAAAGAGTAGCGGAATCATCCCGAATGACGGATAGCGAAAAAAACTGAAAAAGCGGATGTCTGAAGCTGCCCTGCCAGAAGCGCCAAGATATTGTTCCAAAGAAGGAACAGACCAGGAAAAGGCCTGTATGACAAGCAGAATAAAGATAATGTATTTTAGAAGTTTAAGTCGGCGATCCAGTGGAGCGGGAACTACAGCATTGCGATATGTGTAGCTGAATCCCAACTTCCACAGCCACTCTGAGAATGCGCCAACCGGACATATCCATGAGCAGAATGAACGTCTGAGAAGGAATGAAACAAGAAGAGCAGAAAGGAGGATCAGCAGGGCAGCGGGACAATAAGAGTTTATTGTCAGACCACGAAGCCACGCAACTAGAGTAAAAAGGGCTGAAACAGGCTGGAAGGCATCTATCGAATCGGGCCTGTCCAGAGCTGCGACACCGGAATTCAGGTTGACAATGAAACTGTAAAAATGAACCGCAAGTATCAGGCAGTACAGAATGAATGCTGCCTGAATAAGTGTTCTCAGCGGCTGCAGGTATCGTTCTGACATGAAAGCGCCCCGTGTTGTAAAACGAAGGGGCACGATCTGACGTGCCCCTTTAAGGTTAAAGCTGCTGGAAGTTCCGGTGCTATTCCGCTGTAAGCGCAATATACTCCAGAATACCGTCAGGGTGCCTTACCAGAAGCCTCACAACATCGCCTTTTTTGACCTTTGCCGCAAGATTTCCAAACTTTTCAAGAGTTTCAACCGACTCCCCATTGAATTCAATTACAAGGTCGCCTTTCTGCATGCCTGAATCTTCAGCAGGTGAACCCTGCTTGATCTCAAACACAACAACACCCTTTTCATCACGCAGGCCAAGCTGTTTTGAAAGCTCGGGTGAAAGATCCCTTACGTTTACACCAATGCTTGCTGTTGCAGGGGCAACTCCAGGTGGTGACGATCCCGGTTCCTTTACCTGTGCCACTGTAACGCCAAGCTCGACAGGCTTGCCTTTACGGTATAGCTGAATCTTTACATTTTTTCCGACAGGGGTTGATGCAACAACTTTGGGAAGGTCTGTCTCTGCATTTACAGCCTTGCCGTCAAAGGAGACAATTACATCTTCAACCTTGAGCCCCCCCTTTTCAGCCGGAGAGCCTTTTTCAATCCAGGTTATGATTGCCCCCTTGTCAGAAGGAAGTCCCAGTGACTTGGCAAGTTTGGAATTAAGCGCGCCGAATTTTACACCAATATATCCCCTTACCACGCGACCGGTAGCCTTGAGCTGATCAGCCACAACCTTTGCCATGTTTATTGGTATGGCAAATCCGATACCCTGTCCGTTTGCTATTATTGCCGTATTAATACCTACTACACGACCTGATGAGCTGAATAGTGGGCCACCTGAATTGCCGGGGTTAATGGATGCGTCTGTCTGGATAAAATCATCGTAAGGGCCGTTGCCGATCACCCTGCCCTTGGCGCTTACTATACCGGCCGTAACAGTGTGTGCAAGGCCGAACGGGTTACCGATTGCCATTACCCATTCACCGACCTCAAGTGCGTCGCTGTCACCAAGTTCCGCTGCGGGGAAAGGGGTCTTGTCAGCTATCTTGAGGAGGGCGACATCGAGCTTTTCATCCCGCCCTTTCAGCTGGGCCTTTATTTCACGGCCATCTGATAGCTTGACCATTATTTCATCGGCGCCTGCCACCACATGGTTATTTGTAAGGATATATCCATCAGGACTGATGATGAAACCGGTTCCCATCCCCTGCTGCCTGCGTGGCTGCTGCTGCATCTGGTTTCCGAAGAACTGGCTGAAAAGATCGCCGAAAGGATCGTTTCTTGAAAACGGATTCGTTGAACGGCCTCCAACAACAGGCTTGATGTTTCTCACTGTTCTTATGTTCACAACCGTAGGTTTGAGACGCTTGGAGAGCGCCACAAAATCGGGTGATACCACCGCTGCTGAAGAACTGCCAGGCAAAACAAAGAGGATTGCTGCCAACAAGGATACAAATAACTGCAAAAACCTGTTTAAACTCATTTTTAAACCTCCATTATGTCTCTAAGCATGTAGCCCTGACCCCGAACAGTATGAATCAGCTTGCGTTCCTGGCCCCTGTCTATCTTTCTGCGCAGATAGTTTATATAAACATCAATTATGTTGCTGAAAGAATCAAATACGTTCTCCCAGGCCTGTTCGGCTATCATGCTGCGTGTAAGAACCGCCTCAGGATTTCTCAGCATGTATTCAAGCAAGGAAAATTCCTTTACCGTAAGAACTATTTCTTTACCGGAGCGCCAGACCTTCCTGGCTATCAGGTCCATAACAAGATCAGAGTAACTTAGCTCCCCTTCCTGTCCCATGGTGCTTCGCCTTGTAAGCGCCCTTACCCTGGCGGAAAGCTCGGCAAAAGCAAACGGTTTTGTGAGATAGTCATCGGAGCCGGCATCAAGCCCGGCAACTATGTCATCTACGGTGTCCCTGGCAGTAAGCATGAGCACCGGTGTGGTTTTGCCATGTTCCCTGAATTCCCTTACCACGGTTAATCCATCCTTCTTTGGCATCATCACATCCATCACAAGAAGGTCATATTGACCTTCAAGAGCCATTTTCAGGCCATCGGCGCCGTCATGGGCCGTATCAACCCAGTACCCCTGCTCTTCAAGCCAGCGCTTGACAAGGGCGGCAACCTTTTTTTCATCCTCAACAAGAAGTATATGCACCAGTAACCCCTCAATCCCCGCCACCCTGGCGGTTTTTCAATATTGTACGGTACTTCCGACTCTTCTCAGAATTTCAGAAGCTGATTCCTCAACCGATTTGTTGGTTACATCCACAATGAGCCATTCAGGATGGCGCCGGTAATACTGACGGCAGAAGGAGATCTCTTCTTCAACCAGCTCATAGTCAGCATAACTGCTCTTTATGCTCTGCCCCATATTCACAAGCCGTGAAGAGCGGATATCCACAAGGCGTTTCGGGCTTATCATCAATCCAACCACCTTTTTCGAGTCTATCCTCTCCATTTCCTCCGGAGGATCAATCCCCTTTACAATTGGAACATTGGCAACCTTGTACCCCTTATGCGCAAGATACATGGAAAGCGGGGTCTTGGATGAGCGGGAAACCCCCACAAGCACAAGATCAGCCTTTTCAAGACCACGGGTTTCCTGGCCGTCATCGTGCTTTACTGTAAAATTGACAGCTTCGATACGTCTGAAATAGTCTGTATCAATCTGATGCAGAAGGCCGGGGGTGGACTGGGCGGCAGTGCCAAGGAAGACTGAAAGGCTGTGCAGAAGGGGGGTCAGCAGGTCAAAGGCCATGAGACCCTTTTCCTCGGCTATTGTATGAACGGCAATAGCAAGTTCGCTATCAACAAGTGTGTAGACAAGAAGGCCGGAATCTGCTGCAACAGTCATAATGGCCTGCTGAAGCTCATGCTGATTTGATACTTTACTCAGGCGGACAATCTTGACATCTGCACCGCCAAACTGTGAGAGGGCCGCCTTTAAAACTCTTTCAGCCGTCTCGCCCGTGGAATCTGACAACACATATATATTTTTCATTCAAACCTTCATTTTTAGAAATTTTGTACAAGCCGTTGCTGTTTTTTAATGAAAATTATCCATTCAGCACCCGCTTTGTCAAGGTTTTTTGTTGTCAGCCCCCTGCTATTCTGATACGTTACGAGGCCTACAGGTTTTGACACTGTCCTTAATCAACCCCCTGGAGAAAAAATGGCCTCTGCGTGGTATCAGGTAAGCTGCAATATACCGCTTCAAATTGCGGATTCTGTGGCCGAATACCTTGCCGACATCTCCGGTTGCGGTGTATGCACAGAAAACAGGAACGTTGACGCATTCTCAACAGATGAAATCCCAACCCTTTCCACCACCACAGTAACAGGCTATTTTCCCCTTCCCTGTCAGATAGAAGAACATATTTCAAAGCTGGAAGCCTTTCTCCTGTTACAGAGTTATTCTGTGCCTTCTTACCCGTACTCTCCTGTCACCTCTCGCATTATTGAGGAGGAAGAATGGGCAACATCCTGGAGAGATC
>CAZXTZ010000079.1:0-12147 GCA_964643645.1 uncultured Geobacteraceae bacterium | reverse complement strand
ACAGTGATGATGTGGTGGAGAAGCTTGGTTTTTCGCTAAAGCTGAACATTCTTGAAGAGCGGATCAGGGCAACAGCTCCAAATGTCAGGCTGTCATCGTTTATTCTGTTGAACCGGCCGATACCTGACTATCTCTCAAACCAGAATCAGCGAGACCTGTTAAAAGCCGGGCTTGCCAGATTGTTGAGCGCCCCTGTTACTGAGGGGCAACTGCCCGGACTGCTGGAACTTTTGAATGCCCGTCAGGCGGATACTAATATTGAAGGACTGTTGGCGGCGATAGCAAGAGGTAGTAGAGACGCAAAATTTTGCGTCTCTACCTCTTGCGTTTCCACCAGATTTTCATCCCCGAATGTTTCTATCGGGGATCCATGAAGTTAAAAACCGGATTCCCGATTACTACCTCGGGAATGACAATAGGTTTTAAAAAATATGCTAAAAACATTACATGGCAGGAGGAAGTGTTACATGCAGTTTAAGGCAATGATTCTTGATAATATTGAAGTTTCGCCCGGTTACTGGAAGATGCGTGTGACGGCTCCAAAGGAGATGCTGTCTGCGAGACCGGGTCAATTTGTAATGGTGCGGGTCAATCAATCCATTGATCCGTTGATTCGTCGCCCGTTTGGGGTTTTTGATGTTGGAATCTATCAGCCAGCCTATACCGGCGCTGCTGCCCAGCCTTATCTGGAAATGCTTTATCGGGTTGTGGGCAAGGGAACAGGAATGCTGTCGGATTTGCATGAAACAGACCTGCTGGATATTCTTGGGCCCCTGGGAACCGGTTTTGATAACGGCCCGACTGCTGAGGAAAAGCTGATTGTAGGTGGTGGCGTTGGTATGGCTCCGCTGTATCTGCTGGCGAAGGAGCTGGTCAAGGATTCTTCTGTGCGCCTGTTTGCAGGGGGCAGAACTAAAGACGATATCCTCTGTATCACGGAATTCGAGCGGCTTGGAGTAGAGTGTTACACAGCAACAGAAGATGGCTCACTTGGCGAGTGCGGTCTTGTTACGAAGGTGCTTGAGAATCGTCTTGATTATACAGGCAACAAGGGCAGTATATTTGCCTGCGGTCCGCACGGAATGCTTAAGGCCGTGGCTGCCATCGCTTCTTCACGCAACGTGCCATGCCAGGTATCACTTGAGGGTTACATGGCATGTGGTGTGGGGGCCTGTCTGGGATGTGTCTGCCAGGGAGCCGGACACAGTGTTGAAACACCTGATTACCGTTGTGTCTGCACCGAAGGGCCGGTTTTTGAGGCCGCTGAACTGAAGTGGGAGGTGGCCTGATGAAACCTGATATGTCTGTTGATATTGGCAGCCTGAAGCTTCGCAATCCGGTAATGACCGCCTCCGGTACCTTTGGCTATGGAGAGGAGTTCAGCCAGTATGTTGATCTGGAGAAAATCGGCGCTTTTGTAACCAAGGGACTTTCGCTTAAACCCCGTGCAGGTAATCCCACTCCACGGATTGTTGAAACACCTGGGGGGATGCTGAATGCCATCGGCCTACAGAATGTGGGGATTGAGGCCTTTATTCAGAAAAAGGTGCCTTTTCTGCGTTCTGTCAATACCCCGGCCATTGCAAACTTCTTTGGATATACTCCTGATGAATATGCCGAGCTTGCAGCACGTCTTGATGCAATCCCTGAGGTTGCTGCCCTTGAAGTCAATATTTCGTGTCCCAACGTAAAGCAGGGGGGGATCGTATTTGGCACTGATCCGGGCTGCGCGGCTAGCGTGGTTGCCGCCTGCCGTGCTGCAACAAAAAAGACGCTGATAGTCAAATTGTCTCCCAACGTAACAGATATCGTGGAAATGGCTCTGGCCTGTGAAGGTGCAGGGGCTGATGCACTGTCTGTTATCAATACTCTCACCGGTATGGCAATTGATCTGGAGCGTCGGCGCCCTGTGCTGGCCAACATCACCGGCGGTCTTTCCGGCCCCGCAATCAAGCCGATAGCCCTGCGGATGGTATGGCAGGTGGCAAAGGCTGTAAATATACCTGTTATCGGAATTGGCGGTATAATGACCGCTACTGATGCCCTGGAGTTCATACTGGCCGGAGCAACAGCAATTCAGGTTGGCACTGCAAGTTTTGTAAATCCGTCTGCGGCGCAGGATATTGCTACAGGCATTGAAAACTGGCTTGCCGACAGGGGTATTTCAGATCTGAAAACCTTGATCGGGTCACTGGAGGGATAAATGCCAGCAGCCTCCGCACAGCCTTTAAAACAGGAGCTTATGTCGCTTGTTGACCTGAATTTCTTTCTGGTGAACAAGATGTTTGTGCTTGTTGTTGTGCTGCTGTTCTTTCTGGGGCTTTTTGTTGTTCGCAGGATACAGGGAAAAGAACTCCCGAAATCGGCTGATGCAGCCATAAAATTGTCAGTTCTGGGACTTATCCTCCTGTATTTTGAAACTACCTTGACCGGATACCCCAACTATCGTGCCATTCTGGGTAAAATTCAGGGCGTTATAGTACTGGTCTGTCTTGCCAAACTTCTTATCTGTATTATTGTTGATTTTGTGCTCTCAATCCGGCGGCACGGTGATGTACCGATGCTGCTTCAGGACGCCATTCGCCTGGCAGTCTACCTGATTGCAGGTGTTGCATCGTTAAGGTTGGTATTCCAGGTTGACCTTTCCGCTGTAATTACAACCACTACCGTTCTTACTGCAGCCATTGCCTTTGCAATGCAGACAACCCTTTCCAATGCATTTTACGGCTTTTCAGTCCAGATAGATCCTATTATGGCAAGGGGCAACTGGATATCCTTGCCAGAGAAAAACATGTTCGGACAGATTGTTAATGTTGGTTTTCGTTATGTAACCCTCAAGACGATTGATAACAACATGGTTCTTGTGCCCAATACAATTATTGTGCAAAGCGTAGTCAAAACCCATGGAAACAGTCTTGAAGCCGCAATGGAGGGAGCCGCCCTTACAATTGACATCGGCCTCCCTTACGAATTGCCCCCTGAGCAGGCAAGAAAAATACTGCTCTCTGTAATGGCTGAAGAACCACTTGTACTTGATGATCCTCCACCTTTAGCAAGGTTGCTTGTCCTTGCCGACAGCAGTATGAATTACCGACTTAGTTTCTGGATAGCAGACCCTGTGCAGAATAACATGGTGATTGATGCTGTTCACACAAAGGTGTGGTATGCGCTTAACCGTGCTGGATGGGGCTTCCCGTATCCTCACCGCCAGATCGTTTCCACTCCTGTAAAATCATCTTTTCCTGAACAGCAGAAAACACTTATTGAAGGTATTCATAATTCTCACCTTTTTGATGTTCTTTCTGAAGAAGAGATCAAACATCTTACGGAATCGGCAGAGATAAAGTTTTTTGCTCCAGGAGAGGCTGCGGTAAGGCAGGGGGAGGATGGGAGCTCCCTTTTCTTTGTGCTTGATGGTGAAATGGCCGTTGATGTTGGAGGCCATCAGGTGGCGCTACTGGTTAAAGGGAGGATGTTCGGAGAGATGTCGCTTCTTACCGGAGAACCAAGAAGTGCAACGGTCAAAGCTGTGTCTGAAGCCCAGCTGGCTGAGATACGCAAGGAACATATTGCGGTGCTTTTTGAGGAAAACGAGCGCCTGCTTGAAAAGCTTGGAGAATCACTCAACCGTCACCAGGAGGCCATAAAGCTTCATAAGGCAGGTCTTGTCTCCGCTTCAAGCCAGGAGCCTGTAGTTGCCGCAGATTGTATAAGAAAAATCAGGAGCTTCTTTCTTGGAGGCAAGCGTACCAATGCGTGACATAACAAGCCTGCTTCAAAAATACTGTACTCCGCAAACCGTTGAAATACTGATGACCCATGGAAGAATGGTTGCCGGAAAGGCCCTTGAGGTTTGCGGGCATCTTGATGTTGACGCTGAAACAAGGGCGCTTGTGATTGAAGCGGCCTACCTTCATGATATTGGTGTATGCAGAACTGATTCTCCTGATATCGGCTGTCACGGCACAGAACCATATATCCGTCATGGCATTATAGGCAGAGAGATCCTTGATTCTGAGGGACTGCCACTTCATGCTCTGATAGCCGAGCGCCATACAGGAGTGGGCCTTACGGTTGCTGATATTGTAAGTCAGAAACTTCCATTGCCGGAACGGGAGATGGTTCCTTACTCACTGCCTGAACGGATAATCTGTTTTGCTGATCTTTTCTTCTCCAAAAATCCTGCAAAAATTGAGGTGGAGAAGTCTGCAGACAAGATACGTAGAACTCTTTCCAGACATGGCTCCGAAAAGGTCGCTCTTTTTGACCTGTGGCTCGGTGAGTTTTCAATTTGAAATAGGGTTGCATTTCAGGAACCTATCCACTAAAGTAACCCTCCTTGTTGTCATCACCGGAAATGCAGGTTCTCAAATAAATGTCCACCTCTAAAGCCCTTGAAAAGCTCCGCAACGAAATTGACGAGATTGATTCTTCCATACTGGATGCCCTGAACCGTCGAGCCGTGATAGCTGGCAAAGTAGGACGCTTGAAGGCCTCTGATGGTGGTGATTTTCATGTTCCCAGCCGTGAACGCGAAGTATACGAGCGGGTTTGCCGTCTTAACGCCGGGCCTTTGCCTGAAGAGGCCATAAGGGGTATATTCCGTGAGGTAATGTCTGCCTGTCTTGCCCTTGAGTCACCTGTAAAGGTTGCTTTTCTCGGCCCCATGGCAACTTTTACCCATTTGGCTGCCCAGCAGCAGTTTGGTCTTTCTGCCCAACTGGTGCCACAGAAATCCATTCCAACTGTTTTTGAAGAGGTTGAAAAGGGCAGGGCGCTTTATGGCGTTGTGCCGGTAGAAAATTCAACCGAGGGGATGGTATCCCATACACTGGACATGTTTGTGGATAGTGACCTCAAGATAACTGCAGAGGTTCTTCTTGAGGTTTCCCACGATCTGCTCTCCCGCACTGGCAGGATGGAGGATGTACGCAAGGTATATTCACATCCCCAGGCTCTGGCCCAGTGCCGTCACTGGCTTGAAGAAAACCTTCCGAATGTGCCGCTTGTTGATGTGGCTTCCACTGCCCTCGCCGCACAGATAGTATCTGAAGATCTTGGCGCCGCAGCCATTGCGAGCTGTTCAGCCGCAGAACATTACAGTCTTAAGGTAGTGAGAAACCGTATAGAGGATCAGGTCAACAACTTCACCCGGTTTATAGTTGTTTCCCGCAAGCTTGCAGAAACTTCCGGCAATGACAAGACATCAATACTGTTTTCCGTAAAGGACGAACCGGGGATTCTTTATCGTATGCTGGAGCCATTTGCCAGACGCGGTGTAAACCTTTCCAAGATAGAATCCAGACCTGTAAAGACCAAGGCATGGGAGTATATCTTCTTTCTGGACATGTCCGGCCATGTTTCTGACCAACCTGTTGGCGAAGCCATTGAAGAGCTGCGTCAATTCTGCCAGTTTCTTAAAATTCTCGGTTCCTATCCAAAGGCAAGATGACTTTACCGGTTATAAGATCACTTGCAGTAATTGGTGTCGGGCTTATCGGCGGCTCCTTTTCACTTGCATTGCGTGAGTCCGGGACTGTAGCCAGAATTATCGGCATAGACAGCGATGCTGATAATCTCGCAAAGGCCCTTGAACTCGGTTTGATTGATGATGCTGCCCCAACCTTGTCTGAAGGTGTTTCAGAGGCAGATGTTGTTTTTGTAGCTGTACCTGTAAGATCCATTCGGGCTGTGGTTTTGGCTGCAGCTCCGTTTCTGCCGGATGGCTGTATAGTTACCGATGGCGGAAGCGTAAAGGATGAAGTTGTAAGAGAGTGCGAATCCTTGATGCCTGAAGGCAGGTTTTTTGTTGGTGGGCATCCGATAGCAGGCACTGAGCATTCGGGTGCATCCGCTGCATTCAGTACACTATTCAGAAACAAAAGATGCATTCTCACGCCTGTAAACCAGACAGATTCCGCAGCGCTTTTAACTGTGAAAAAACTGTGGGAGGCGACCGGCAGCAGGGTTGAAATGATGGACCCGTTAACCCACGATCGTATTTTTGCAGCAGTATCACATCTGCCCCATCTTGTTGCATACGCCCTGATTCATGCTGTTGACAGATCTGCTGAAGAAGAGGAAAGCATACTGGCCTTTTCTGCTGGCGGATTCAGGGATTTTACCCGTATAGCTTCCTCTGATCCTGTAATGTGGCGGGATATTGCTTTGATGAATCGTCAGCCTCTTATGGATATGCTTGATCGCTATGCATTAGAGCTTGATTCGCTGCGGAGCCATGTTGCATCAGGAGACGCTAACTGGCTTGAAGAGTTTTTCAGAACATCAAAACGGTTGAGAGATGAAATTCAATAATGGTGATGAATATTAAGCTTTTTGGTTTGGCTGTATTAACTTAACTTATTGAGGTTACTATGCAAGAACAGTTTAAACCCATGACAGTAAATCCAGTCAGATCCATACATGGCGAGATAACCGTACCGGGTGACAAGTCCATTTCTCATCGTTCCATAATGCTTGGCTCAATTGCCAGGGGCAAAACAGAAATAACCAACTTTTTGCGTGGCGGTGACAATTTCTCAACCATGAACGCCTTCAGGGCCATGGGTGTTGCCATAGAGGATGACGGCAGCACCGTAACAGTTCATGGCTCAGGTCTTAGCGGCCTGCAGGAACCGGTTGATGTTATTGATTGCGGTAACTCGGGCACCACCATAAGGCTTATGACCGGGCTGCTTGCCGGGCAACGTTTTTTTTCTGTACTTACTGGAGATCAATATCTGCGCAAGCGTCCGATGAAGCGTGTTACAGAACCCCTGGGCAGAATGGGGGCAAAGATAGCAGGCCGTGGAAACGGCACACTGGCGCCACTCGCCTTATCCGGTACTCCGTTGCACGGAATCAGTTATGAGTCAGCCATAGCCAGCGCACAGGTGAAGTCAGCTCTTATGCTTGCAGGGCTTTATGCGGAAGGTGAGACAACCATAACTGAGCCAAGCACCTCCAGAGATCATTCCGAGAGGATGTTCAGGCTTTTCGGAGCATCAATTTCAACTATTGATAAAACAGTATCTCTTAAAGGATTTCAGGAGCTTAAGGGACAGTTAATATCTGTGCCTGGCGATATATCTTCCGCAGCCTTTTTTATCGTTGCAGCGCTCATCACTCCCGGTTCGGAACTTCTGATAAAGAATGTGGGTGTGAATCCAACCCGGACAGGGGTAATTGATATTCTGACCGCCATGGGAGGAAAGATTGAGCTGCTTGATCAGCGTGAGGTGTCTGGCGAACCGGTTGCAGATCTTCTGGTTCGCTCCTCAAGGCTAAAGGGTATGGAAATTGGTGGAGATATGGTGCCGCGGGCCATTGACGAATTTCCGGTTATCTGTGTCGCTGCATCCCTTGCAGAAGGGATTACAACCATCAGGGATGCCAGGGAACTGCGTGTAAAGGAAACCGACCGTATTGCAGCCATATCTGCAAATTTGAGGATTATCGGAGCAGGCAATATTGTCGAGACGGATGACGGCATGTCAATTGAGGGGGTTGAGCAGCTTAAAGGTGGCACTGTAACAAGCTTTGGAGATCACAGAATCGCCATGGCGCTTTCCGTTGCCGCCCTTTCCTGTATCAAGCCGGTAACAGTTGATGATGTATCCTGCACAGAAACCTCCTTTCCCGGATTTTATCAGCTCCTTGAAGGAGTATGCGCCAGATGACCAGGGAAAACGGTATAATTGTTGCCATAGATGGCCCTTCCGGTGCGGGCAAGAGTACGCTGGCAAGACTTATCTGCCAGAAAACAGGCTATCTTCAGATTGATACCGGTGCGATGTACAGGGCAATGGCTTTTCTGGCAAGCAGAAAAGGTATTGATCTGGATAATCCCATGGATGTTGAGGCATTTGCCAGAGATGCCCATGTAATGCTCCTGACTGAAGACGGAACAACAAAGGTCTTTGCTGATGGAGAAGAGGTTACGTCAAAGATCCGTACTCCCGAGATATCAATGCTTACATCACGCATTTCAGCTATTCCGGCAGTAAGGGATGCCATGACGATGCTGCAGCGAAAAATGGCTGTGAAGGGCGGTGTGGTTCTTGATGGCCGCGATATCGGCACAGTGGTTTTCCCTGATGCCGAGGTGAAGTTTTATCTTTCTGCATCTTCCGCAGAACGTGGTCGCAGGCGTTTTCTGGAACTTCAGACAAAGGGTGAAGCCGTGTCTCTTGATGACACGATAAGGGATGTGGCACTCAGGGATGAACAGGATTCTGCCAGGGATATTGCGCCGTTAAAGATGGCAGACGATGCAATAGCCATAGATTCTACCGGGTTGACAATAGAAGAGGTGGTTGCAGATATGCTGTCTGTCATCAATAAAACCATTGATGGAAAGGAATACTGATATATGGAGGTAATTCTGGCCAAACGGGCCGGTTTCTGCTTCGGCGTAAAAAGAGCAACCCAGATGGCTTTTGAGGCTGCGGGCAAGGACCAGAAAACATTTACACTTGGCCCGATAATCCATTCTCCTCAGGTTGTTCAAAAGCTTGAAGATATGGGGGTCGGTGTGGTGAGGGACCTCACCAATGTTCTTGACGGCACTGTAATCATCAGATCCCATGGAGTGCTGGCCAGCGAAATGGAAGAGGCCCAAAGGAAGGAACTGCAGGTAGTAGATGCAACCTGTCCTTTTGTGAAGAAGGCACAGGAACATGTAAAGTATCTGTCAGATGCCGGATATGATGTTCTGGTTGTTGGTGACGCTGACCACCCTGAAGTGCAGGGTATCGTATCATATGGCGCTGCAAGGGTTTATGTTGTTGCATCCGGTGATGAGGTGAGGCAGCTCCCCAAGATGGGCAAACTGGGCGTTGTGGCCCAGACAACCCAGTCATTTGACAACCTTAAGAGTGTTGTGACCGAGTGTCTTAAAAGGTGTGGTGAGGTCAGGGTGTTCAACACCATCTGTGATGCGACAGCAGTCCGGCAGCAGGAGGCCACCGAGCTTGCCCAGCAGGTTGACGGAATGGTTGTTATCGGTGGCTTCAACAGTGCAAATACCAGACGTCTGGCTGAAATATGCAAGGAAATACAGCCAATGACATATCATATTGAAACAGCCTCGGAGATAGATCCTTCATGGTTCAACGGGCTTGTGAAGGTGGGAGTCACAGCCGGGGCATCAACCCCCAAGTGGATCATTGACGATGTATTGGCAAGGCTCAGGAAGATTGATAATTCGCATTGAATTAAATATAAAATTGTGCGAAAGTAGCCAACTTGCACCTGACACCGGCTGGCGGTGCCAGGGGGCAAAAATCAACCAGGGGGTATGGGTCAAATGACAGATGTAAAACGGCTCAATGTAGATCACGATGAGATGGACATTGAGCACCAGAGCAATGAATTTGCCGAGCTTTTCAAGGCAAGTCTGAAGCAGCAGGAAAAGCCTGAGCGTGACAAGGTGTGGGAAGGGACAGTGGTCAGGGTGGACCTTGATACTGTACTGGTTGATGTAGGGCGCAAGTCGGAAGGTGTTGTATCAATTAATGAGTTCAAAGATTCAGACGGTAACATAAATGTACAGGTAGGTGACAAGATCCGTGTCATGTCCAGTCGTGAGGGGGGCAACCGCCTTTCCAAGCGCAAGGCAGACCAGATTGTAGCATGGGAGAGGATACATGAGGCAGGAGGCGAGGGAGCCATTGTTGAAGGCACCATTGCTTCAAAGACCAATGGTGGATTCTCTGTTGATATTGGCGGTGTAAATGCCTTCCTGCCGGCATCACAGGTAGATATACGTCCTTCAGGGAACGGTGAAGCATATATAGGCCTTTCCGGCAGATTCAAGGTAATAAGCCTTAATCAGAAGAGGGGAAACATCGTTCTTTCACGTCGCTCCATACTTGAAGAGGAGCGCGCTGAATCACGCAAGTCAATAATGGACAACATCGCTGAAGGCCAGACCATGCAGGGTGTGGTAAAAAACCTTACAGAATATGGCGCTTTTGTTGATCTTGGGGGTGTTGACGGTCTTCTTCATGTGACAGATATTTCCTGGGGACGTGTAAACAAGCCTGCTGACATACTGAAGTCAGGCCAGGAAGTGACTGTAAAGGTTCTTAAATTTGACCGTGACAAGGGTAAGGTTTCAGTTGGAATCAAGCAGACACTTTCAGATCCATGGCAGGATGTTATTGCCCGTTATCCGGAGGGTACAAGGGTTTCCGGCAAGGTTGTAAGCCTTATGGAATATGGTGCATTTATCGAACTGGAACCAGGTATAGAAGGTCTTGTACATGTTTCGGAAATGTCATGGACCAAAAGGGTTCGCAAGGCTTCGGACATGCTTGCTACAGGTGATGCTGTCGAGGTGGTCATACTCGGCATAGATATGCAGAACCGTAAGATATCCCTTGGTCTCAAGCAGGTTTCTGACAACCCGTGGCAATCAATTGCCGAGCGTTATCCTGTTGGCACAAAGCTTGAGGGACAGATCAAGAACATGACAGATTTCGGCATGTTTATAGGCATTGAGGATGGCATTGACGGTCTTGTCCATGTGTCAGATATTTCATGGACAAAGAGAATCAAGCACCCTGGTGATGTCTACTCAAAGGGTGACCTGGTTCAGGCGGTTGTGCTGAAGATTGATCCCCAGCACGAGAGAGTCTCCCTTGGGATTAAACAGCTTGTGCCTGATCCATGGACAACTGTTCCTGAAAGATACCCCAATGGCGCAAGGATTACCGGCAAAGTTGCGTCAACCACTGATTTTGGTGTCTTTGTCGAAATAGAGGAAGGTATTGAAGGTCTCATTCATGTTTCAGAACTTTCTCGCGAAAAGGTTCCAAGTGCCAAGGATTTTGTAAATGTAGGAGACTCAATTGATGCGGTAGTGCTTAGCGCTGACCCCAAGGAACGCCGTATTTCCCTTTCTGTAAAGGGTCTTCAGGCGGCAACTGAAAAGGCTGAGTTTCAGTCATATCTGGGCTCCCAGGGCGAGGCAACTTCAAATCTTGGAGATCTTCTCAAGAGCCAGATGGATAAATCAGGCAACCCCTGATTAACCTGAAAAGGCTCAAGAAGGGCTTGACAACAAGGGGTAGGCTATTATATGCCTACCCCTTGTTGTTGTATTGCCATGACTTGTTAAACAAACCGGCTCACACAAAACAAACGGGTCATGTTTTACAACAAAAGCAGATGCAGACTATCGTAACCCGTTTAAATAACTAATTGCCCGGATGGTGGAATAGGTAGACACAAGGGACTTAAAATCCCTCGGCTGAAAAGCTGTGCCGGTTCGAGCCCGGCTCCGGGCACCAAAGAAAATCAATGGTTTAGCTGTTTTGGCTAAACCTTTTTTCTTTTTCCTGTTCCAGATTACATACCTTTTGCGCACTTTCGTCTTTTTAATTCTATTACACACCTTTTCTTTCGCTTGACACCTCTGATTCTTTGTGACTATCATTTGGCATAACTGCCATTTGAAAGCTGCGAGGATACCCATGCAGGAACTTACCTCCAGGCAACAAGAAGTTCTGGATTTTGTATGTCGCTTCCGTGAGGAGCAAGGATGTCCACCCTCCTTACGTGAAATTTCCGACCACATCGGCACCAAGGGAACCGCAACGGCCATAGTTCACCTTGAGGCGCTGGAACGCAAAGGCTACATCTCCCGGCGGGAAGGTTCCCGGGGCATCGCCCTGACCCATAAGGCCGGTCAGCCTGTTCCGGTGCCAATTGTCGGCACGGTAAGGGCCGGTCAGCCTGAACTGGCGGTGGAAGATATTCAGGGCTATGTCTCCGTTGATCCTGCCTGGCTGAAAGGTGAAGGAAACTTTCTGCTCAGGGTCAAGGGTGACAGCATGGTAGAGGCAGGAATTTTTGATGGCGACATGGCTCTCATTACTCCCCAGCATACCGCAGAGAACGGCCAGATTGTTGTAGCCATGCTGGATGGTGAAGCGACTTTGAAGCGCTTTTATCAGGATAACGGCTGTATCCGTCTTCAGCCGGAAAACAAACATATGCTGCCGATTGTGCTTCGTGCCAGTGATGCGGAACCTTTGGTTCTGGGCAGACTGCTAAAGACTATCCGCAACTTTGACTGATGCCCGGCAAGCCAGTCCCCATCGCATTGGTCTTTAAGTCTGGCTCCTCTCAGGTTTGAACTGG